>NZ_CP073586.1:3548646-3906720 GCF_022267555.1 Proteiniphilum propionicum | reverse complement strand
AACTTAATAGATGATTTAATGCATTATTACAGCTAAGTGTTATTAGAACAGATTTTGTTGATAAATTTACTTTTAATGAATATTAAATAATAACTTGGTGTTTCACTAGAGAAAATAATTATTTAGTTATTGTGGCGAAAAAAATTATTTTTCAAGATACTTCCATACATATCTTTCTGTGTAATTCTTATTTCTGAATCTACAATAATATCAAGCCAGTTCTCGTCATCATTAATCAGTATAGGAAAATTGACTGCAGGATCTTCACCTTTTTCAATGAATGTATAATTGTGTGTATGACCACATAACATTACATCGATGTTAGCATTGTTCAATATTGGAGTGAATTTCCGAATCACATCTTTTGTGCCGTGCCAGGTGGTGGCAGTGGGTGGAATGTGCATGATCACGATACGATACGGTGCCTGTTGAAATTCAACCGATGACACAACAGACTCCAGCCATTCAGCCTGATTGGAACGATAGGCATCAAAATGAGATAATTCTGAATATTCAATATCAGAATCGGGTTTGTCTTCACCGCCATCCAGGATGATGAAATAAACAGGTCCGGCCTGAAAAAAGTAATAAAACTCACCTGTTTTCGTAGGGAAATAATCATATAAACCAGCACTGCCACGCCCCCTTGTTTCATGGTTTCCTCGACTAAAAAAAAGAGGAATCTCTTTCGCAAAAAGTGCTACAGCAGTATCCATAAATCCGTTGAAAATTTGCTCTGTATCATTCAAAATGGATATCATATCACCATTGAAGATGACAAGATCAGTATTGTCTCTGTTTATGCCACCAAGCATTTTACTAAGGTTCTCATTCTTGGAATGCAGGTCGTTCACCACCCTAAATGAGACCTTGTCAGCGTTTACATCGAGTGTTCTGAACTGGTATGGTTTTTGGGAATAAACATTCGAAGAAGCAGTATTGCCATACAGTACACGGTGATTTTTGTAACATACGATCTCTTTCGAAAAGATTCGATATCGATATTCTGTTCCGGGATGTAATCCTGAAAGATTTATACGATGTAATTTGCCTGTTTTTTTACTGCCATAAGCCGTTTCATAATACTTTGGGCGTTCGAATGCATAGAAACTATCATTTCCTATTGGCGCCATTTCGACCCAAGAAATGGCATCGTTATTTGTCGTCCAAATGATTGTTACTTCATTTTCTCCCATTTGTTGAAGATAAGGGCCGTGTGTAATTTCTATCCCCTGTGAAAAAATAAATAGTGGAAAGTTTAAAAAGAGTATAATAAGTTTCTTTGTCATTTGTTTTATATTGTTGTTACATTTTTTCTATAAAACATGGTTTGGATTATTAATAATATTACAATCGCCAGTTTTTTTCATCGTTATTTCGATGATTGGGACCTTTATAAAGTAGAATGATGGTCAAAGATAGAATTTTGATCTCTGAAAGTTGAATTTGTTCTTGGTTAAGAGTTTAATCATAAAGAGGGTGGTATCTTATTGTGATTCACCCTCTATTAATTATTTTGAAAAAATCTGATAATATTGAATGTTAGTGTGTAAAACAAAATAGCAAGTTGTTAGACAAATATGCAAATTGATAATAATATGCAATATAACAATCACAATATGCACTTAGTTAGCCAATTTATCCACCTCAAATATTGCCCCTACCGGAAAATGGTCTGATTCCTTGTCTGCCCAAGCATACACACCATATGAAGAAAGAGTTAAGACGCTGTTGCTCCTATACATCAAATGGTCAATTGCGTTCTTACTTCCCACGAATGTTCCAAGGCAGCTGTTGCTTTTGCAGGGTGACAGTAACTCCTGATAGAGTATCTTCATGGGTTCACTAGTCGGAGTACAGTTTAAGTCTCCTCCCATAATGACTGGTAAATCAAGCGATTTCACAATTTCTACCAATTCATTTGCTTGTAGTATACGCCACTTATCATTGCTTGTATGGTCTAAGTGTGTACTGATAAAATCAATATCTCTTCCGCCAATTTCTACTGTTACGCGTGCAGCTGATCGAGTTTCAATGTGTTCTCCTTCCCAATCTCCGCTTAGGGAGTAAGCTTCAGTCTCCTTGAAAGGATGTTTCGATAAAATGGCATCGCCATATTCTCCGCCATGAAAATCCATTGCTTTGGCAAAAAACCAGTACTCCATGCCACAAAGAGCTGCAAGATCGCGAGCAAGATGTACATCTTTCCCATTACGGGTGGTAAACGCATCTACTTCCTGAATTGCTACCAAATCGGGGTCGGCTTTTTTGATAACTTCAGCAAGATCGGGCAGGCTCCTTACACCTGTACTTGAAGCAGCACCTGCAATATTGTAGGTCATCACTTTTAGATAGACGACATCTTTTGTGGGAGGTGTTATTATTGTAGGTGTTTGATCGTTCGTTTCTTTCCCGCAGGAGGCCAGCAGGACAATAAAGCTTAACATAATTATTTTTCTCATTTCCATAGAATTATTAAATTTTTTTTAATGCCAGCAGGGTGTGTAACTCTGCTGGCATTGCATTGTAAATAACAGATTTATCGCCCATGTATGGCTATTTCCGCAAGTGATACATTTCCGTTACTACGAGTATTAGGTAGGATCAGTTTCACATATCGGCTTTTGATATTCAGTGAAGAGGCATCAATCTCTCTTAAGTTTTCCTCAGGGGTACCTAAATTGCTGGCATTAGGGTACTCTACACGGCCAAGTTCCGTCCAGTTTGAGTTTTCCACTCCGGGATAAGAGTAATTCTTGAAGAATGAGTGATTCACAAACGATACCGGTATATTGCCCAGCCATTCAAAATCTGCATCTGTGAGAAGATTATCATCTATTGCTGGTGCGTATACTATCACGGTTTGTACATTGTTATTATTGAATCTTCGGTAAATATCAACCTTCGCAATATTTACCGGTTCACCCATATCAATTACAATAGTAAAGGGTGGTGGATCTCTGGTGATTGTCGGATCAAGCGGATGAGTACCAACAGTATAATTTCCATAACTGGAATGCCAGATGGTGTTGTAATCGCCATCAAAAATAAAATGAGGCATATTCTGGGTACCGGTGAGCGAAGGTTGACCATGCCAGGAATTACAATATTCGATCGTCCATTCTGTTGTCGGTAACTTATATACGGGAGTCACTTGCTGCCATGCAATGACGAAAGTGTCCATAGCATTGGGTTCCGGCAAGAAAAAAGAGCGCACATCAAACCGGTTGATGTTCAACCCCGGGCATTGTGTCACATTCTGACCGGCCGGTACATTTACAGTTTTTTCCTCACCATCCAAACCGGTGTAGCGCACTTCGCTGCGAACGAGATTCGATGCTGGTGGAAACCAGCTAATCAACCCGTTAATATTGTTATTTGTTAATTCAAAACTTTTTACTGATCGATTTGTCAGTGACTCTTGAAAATAAGCACCGTAAGAATTGGCAAAACCAGTACTCCAAAGCGAATGGTGACCGAAAATATCGGTAGTCCGGATTCTAAAGGAATAGGACTTTTCTTCAATGACAGGTACAGCTACCGTACCCCATCCATAAGTAGGCATCGGGATAATAAGCGAATCTTCGTCCCAGAAAAGGTCAACAGTTTTGATATTCGTTGTATTGGTCATGTAAAACTTGAAATAGACTTGATTGTGCCCTGCAAAAAAACTGGATTCATCCAGTTTTAGTGCATAAACTTTCTCTCCGCCTTCGATAAACTGCTTGTGCACGTCCATCATATTCTCACATGACAAGAGCAATGCACATGCAACAATCAAATGTAATATATATTTTTTCATATGTCAATATTTAGTTTTTCACTAAAGTTTTATAGAATTCAATTATTTGAAGATTTAATTATCTGTAATGTGCTAATCCTCGTATATTCCCTGTACAGTAATTTCAGCTGGATGCACATAAGGCCTGTTTTCCCAGGAAGTCATGAACCTGAACCGGAGATACCGGTAAGAGTCTGACGAGATCGGAAAAGAAGCTTCATGTCCGTTTAAGGCAGCCAGACGGTCTTCATCGGTATTAACCGAGTATTGGTCGTTGGTTCCAGAGGGCTTGATCATTGTGTAATCAATAAGTTGTGTCCATTCATCCCAGTTGCCGGTAGTCGGGGCTTCCTTTCTGCCATAGACAATAATCCTACGTGGATTTCCCCATGAATAATAGACCCCATTTTGGAATCTTTGGAAGAATGTCACCCGGCTCAGCATGGCCGGTTTACCCAGATCTATCGTGATGCCCACTGGTAGTGACCCGGAATAGCTGTGTCCAAAGGTATTTACGTCGTCATCGAACATATATTCGTCACGGCCTTCCCAGTTTGTAAATGTACCATCACCCGGTAGGTAGCTTCCATTTACTTTGTAAATCGACCATAGATTCTTGTCCAGTGTCATTTCAAGCCAGGGGGTAACAGTTTCTCCCTCGGGATAAATTGTATCAGAAACGTTGTCCCAGTTGTCCTTTAGTATGATGGCAAATTTCCTGGGGATAGGCTCATAACCTCGAATGCTGAAAAAGGGAGCTTCTAGGTTTGAGGTCACAATCCTGGCAGTCTGCATTTTCCCATTGTCAGATTCCACAAGCATTTCTGCAGTAAGAAGTACTTTATCCAGGTTTTTCCAGGTATAGTAAGCACCGCCAAAGTCACTGGAAATCTCCATTGTTCTGGTAGCCTTGCTCAGCGGCGATTCCTGTGGGGTAAATTTGACCAACAGTGGGTCAGAGAGCTCCTGTGAACGGCTTACGGTATATAAAAGCACTTCATGTTCATTGGTATCGTTGTAACCTTCAATTTTCAGGTTATCTCCATAAAAGGAGGTAATCGATTCTCGCACCTTACCGTTACTAAGCTTGTAAACTGCCTTCACGGCCAGCACATCATCGTCGGGAGGCAACTTAAACGAGAGGATTGCGCCACCTGGTGCATACATAACTACCACATCGCTTACCGGAGCAGGTTTGCCTTTTGATATGTTAATCGGTTCCAGTTGCTTTTCTTCACATGAAAAAAATATCAGTGAAACCAAAACTGCAAATAATAATTGTGTTGCCTTCATATGAAATCGGTTATGAATCATAAGTTTTTAATTTTAATTGTCTTTTTACCATCCCGGGTTTTGAACTAGCTGAGGATTATTGACTAGATCGCTTTCTGGGATAGGTGCAAAATAATCTCTAAGCGTAAATCTTTGTGTATAGATTGTTGTTGGCATGTAATAAGCGCTGGGGCTTGTATCCTCTGCTGTTACATTCCAACCCTCGATATTCCGGTTTAACTCCAGATGTGCCGTTTTCCAGCGCTTCCTGTCCCAGTAGTCCTGGCCTTCGAGTGATAATTCAACTTTCCTTTCACGTCGGATAATCTCCCTCATGCCTCCTTTGGTTGCGGGTTTGTTTTTTTTGTCAGCGACAGCATATTTCTGATAACTTTCCACTAATCCCTCCAATCCGGCACGTTCTCTGATCATGTTGATGTAGGTGTAAACCTCAGGATTGGCTGGAGCATTGTCCTCACCGGGGGTCGCTTCATTGATTGTTTCGGCGGCCAACAGCAACAAGTCGGCAAAACGCATGTCAGGATAGGGAAAGCTCAAATATGTCAATTCATTGGCGTCACGCCAACGGGTGTTCAGGTTGACCAGCTTCTTTGCCCAGTATCCTGTAGCATTATATTCGTTGTTTGCCACACGGTTGGAAAATTCAGAGTACCGTGCCATGGGAAACATTGCTTCCGCATCGTTATTCGGTTCATTGTTGTAATGGTTGCCATACCACTTGCCACGATCGAAACCGAGTGCAGCATAGAAACGTAATTCTCGATCAAAATTGATTTGTGATGTAATTTCACCGAGTTGAATTACATATCTGTGTGACTCATCACCCACTCTAAGTGTTTGAAAGCGGTTATTGTATTTGTCATTCTCAGACCAGCTTTGATCATCTTCCAACGGAAGTCCATTTGATGAATAAAACAGGTCAACAATGTGCAGTGGAACTGCCAGCCTTGAGGTAGCGTTAGCGGCCGACCCAGCTTCAAACCTTGGTAAGCAGTGACGCTGTACATTGGATCCGCTGGGATATGAGGTATTGCCATATATCAGCTCGACGTTGGTGTTTTGTTGATCGCTTACTGCACTACGGAGCGTGTTGATGAGCAGGGTGGTGTCAGACATGGGTTTTGTCTGCATATAATCGGATGGCTGATACAAACGTATATCGTTAGCCTTACAGACTTCAATTGCTTCCTTGCAAGCTTCAGCTGCAATTGTCCAGCGGGACACATCTTTTACCTGATTGAAAAAAGGTTCACCCAGGTGGTTTTTAAACGAATTGTAATCGGTATTACCGTTGAAAAGATCACTTGCCCAATAAGTCAACACCCTTGCCTTCAATGCATAGGGAACTGCCTGCGTGAAACGCCCCAGTTCTGTGGTGCGGTTGGTAATACGGTCGGGCAAAGCATCAATGGCAATTACTTCATTAAGTAACTCCAGCACGTAGTTAAAGCAATCATCTATCTTTTCCCTATAGACACGGATACCCGTGGTTGAGGTGTTGATTGGTGTGCTTTCTTTCAATGGGCAGATGGGACCATAGTAGGTAATCAGGTAAAAGTGCATCCAGGCCTTTATTGTTTTCACCTCTGCGATCATCCGGTCACGTTCGTCACTTTTGAGGTCCTGTACCCTTTCTATATTGTCCAGGAAGGTATTGCATTCACGGATACCTGCATATAGTGACCGGATTGTCGTAGCTGTACTGCCCCAGTAGTTGATGACAGGCGATGTGGGATTGTCTTCTCCTAATGCATGTCTCATGCCGCCACTCGTGCGGAAATTTGAATTCATTATCATTTCCATAGACCCGAGAAATGCTGGATTCTGATCCCAACCTGCTGCCTTGGGAAGTCCCCAGTAACAGGTGGCAAGATACTGTTCTGCAGTATACCGATTGGCAAAAGCATCATCCAATGTAGGAATATTGTCTGGAACCACATCTAGATAATTACATGATATCACAAAAGTGGCAAATAATATACAAACAGTATTTTTTATCATTGATTTCATATTTGAAAATTTTATTTTAATTCAATTTAAAAATTCACGTTCAATCCTAAGTTGATTACCCTTTGCAACGGATATCCAAGTCCATTACCTGCCATTTCTGGATCCCACAGTTTAAAACGACTCCAAGATAACAGATTAGTGCCACTAAGATAGATTCTACAGTTACTCATATATATTTTTTCTGTCAGCCTTCTAGGTAAAGTATATCCGAATTCTGCCGATTTGAGGCGTAAAAAAGAAGCATCCTGCATCCACCATGTACTGGCTTGATTGTTGTTTGTAATACTGTAAGTTGATAACCGTGGCCAGAAAGCATAGGAATTTCGTTTGCTTTCTGTCCAGTAATTGTTGGCAATGGCTTGTAGCACGGCATTCTGCCCTATTAAGTTGTCATTAGTGTCACCATCAACAAATGGTTGGATGTTTCCGATGTTGAGCCAGAAGGATTGACGTCCTGATCCCTGAAAAAAGAAAGAAAAATCAAAACCCTTATAGCCAATCGTTGTCCCAAATCCAAAGTTGATTTCAGGAACGGTAGGGTAACCGATAGGAACTTGGTCTAAAGCGGAAATCACTCCATCGTTATTAACGTCGCGATACTTGATATCACCACCCATTACATTTCCGAATTGTGTTGGTGAATTGCCTACTTCACGTTCATCAATAAACAGGCGTTCGGCAATATAGCCCCAGTTTTGGTTGATACTGTAACCCACTTTAGACCGCCATGGAGTGCCGGTATAATCAGGCTCTTCCCATTCTAACACCTCACTGCTGGCATAGGTAAATGTACCTCGACCAGTGACATAGAAGTCATTCGTGATGAATTTCTCGTAATTCAACTCCACGTCGATCCCTTTACCACTGGCAACACCCAGGTTTGCCTTGATTGCAGGGATAATACCCATTGTCTGAGGAATGACACGTGTAAGCAGGATGTTTTTCCTTCTCTCATGGAAAATATCGATGTTTGCCGACAGTCCGCCTTTAACCGAGATTTCAGCACCCACATTCGTCTTATAGGCAGTTTCCCAACCGATCCGGTCATTGGCATATCGCGAGACATCTATGCCAGCCGGGTTATAATTCATCATTGCTCCCCAGTTAACGTTCCTCGATGCGTTCATATCAACCTGTGACAGGTAATAAAAGCGATCGTTATTACTACCGATTGCGTCATTACCCACCAGCCCATAGGTCGCTTTCAGTTTAAACTGTGGAAAAAGATTGTTCAAATCACTGAAGAATTGTTCGTTTGAGAGCATCCATGCGAGTCCTACCGAAGGGAAAAAACCCCACCGATGTTCCTTCGAGAAACGTTCAGAGCCATTGTATCCGAAGTTGAACTCACCAAAGTAGCGGCTGTCATAGTTATAGGCCAAACGACCGGACAAGCCGAGGTTACGGTTGGGTAACGAAAGCAACAGGTTATCGGCAATGCCGTTCTTCTCCTGTCGCATGATATAGACAAGCAAACCATTGAGATGGTGTTTATCCGTAATATTCTTGTTGTATTCGAAAGCCGATTCAAGATAAAACACAGTGTTGATGTTCCTTGCGCCAGGGCTGTATTTCAGGAATGTATCCCCGGATTCAGGATTCAGGTTTTTAAGCGTATAGGAATTGTTAGCTAAATTATAAGAATCGATACTGTAATAGAACGGTGAATATTCCCTGACAACTGTAAACTCCGAAAAACGGTTCATGTTGACCATTGTACGGAATGTTAGACCATCGGTTAACATATCTAGATTCTGTTTTAACTCGAATTGGGTCATAGTCATGTTTTTGCTATAATCACGATAACCTCTCAGAGCTTGGGCATAGGGGTTTATGTAGTCAGCCGTAGCATAGTTGCCAAAAAGCACATGGTTCACATAATCAAATTGTTCGTCTGGTTCGTATGATGGTTTGAAGTAAACTGGGTTGGCCTGCATTACCTTGCGATACATAGCAGATCCACCGTCGATCGGTCCCCGATAATCGTCAAATGTTGAACTTAACCGCATGATTAGTTCTGTACTCTTTGTTAGATTAACGTTCACATTCGATCGCACAGTGTACTTTGTAAGGTCGATGTTTGAGTTGAAATTGTTCCGCCGGTCGACCTTCAAATTTCCATTATCTTTTGCAATACTTGCGGCTACGTAGTAACGAGCAATTGAACCACCTCCACTAACACTAATATTGGCTCGTTGGTTGATGGTATAGTCATTAAACATTGCTTTATACCAGTCAGTTGCCGGAAAGATATTGGGATATAGACCTCGCTGTGTCATCTCTATTTTTTCAGCGGAATATTCCCTGATACCATTGGGGTCACGCGTCAGTACCGCTTCGTTATGCATATTCATATAGGTGATTGGGTCAGCTAGTTTTACTATTTGCGTTGGAGTGGAAAAGGAATTTTCGATCCTAGCATTTACTTGCATTTTTCCTTCCCTTCCCTCTTTTGTTGTTACCAATATTACGCCGTTGGCGCCTCGGGCACCATAGAGGGCAGTCGCTGTAGCGTCTTTCATAATGGAGAAGCTGGCAATATCGTCGGTGTTTAACCGAGCCAAATCATCTGCAGTTAATTCAACGCCATCAATCAAGATCAGCGGGTCTTTCTTAGCATCTGCCCCGAAAGTGGTAATTCCTCGGATGAAAAACTGCGCATTGTCACTCCCAGGCTCACCACTGGTTTGATATGAAATCAGCCCTGCTACGCGTCCTGCAAAGGCAGTAGTAAGATTGCTACTGGGTACTTTTAATTCACTTGTTTTAACTGTTGAGATTGACGAAATCACACTTTCTTTCTTTTGTTTTCCAAATGCTACTATGGTAACTTCCTCTAATTCGTCAATTTTTTCACGCATCACAACATCAATTGTGGTTTTGATACCCACTTCAACGGTCTGAACTTCCATCCCAACAAATGAAAAAACCAATTTATCTTTGGGTTGTGCACTAATTGAAAATGTTCCGTCTATATCGGTTATAACTCCACGAGGTGTACCATCTATAGTGATCGTTACACCTGGAAGCGGCTCACCTTGTTGATCGACCACTTTGCCCTTAACTGTACTTTGTTGTTGTATAGTTAGTTCGGAAAGTATTTTTTCAATTTCTTTAGAGGTGTCTTCTTCATCATCCTGATAAATAACAACTTGATCTTCTAATATTTTGTACACTAGATTTGTATTGGATAGTATACTATTGAGAATCTCTTCGATATTTTTGGAGTCTACAGTCAGGTTCACCTTCTTCTTGAGGATCGTTTTAACATTTCCTGCGAAAATAAATCGAAAATCGCTTTTCTTTTCCAACTCTTCACAAATCTCTTTTATAGAGGTCGATTTTAAATCCAGAGTGAATGATGTTTCCTGTGAATAGCTATCGGCAGCTTGCGAAAAAAGGATGCAGAAAAATAACAGGAACAGTGTTGTTCTCATGATTTTTAGGACATGTTTAAAATTATTGAAAGGTTTTCCTCTTTCAATAGAATATTTATTCATATTTTTGTAATGATTTTAATTATTGGTATACGTGATAATTAGAATTACTTGGTCGGACGATATTCGCACTATCGTCCGGCTTTTTTTTTACCTGCTAATTGTAGGTTTATTTTTAATTTTTTACTTTGATATATAATTTGTTCATAGGCATATTATTTTTTTAATGGTTTATTTTTTATAGATGTATATAAGTTTGTCTTTCTTTTTGTATTTCATGGCGGAGATCAACGTAAGAGCCGTCATCACATTGTCTAGATTATCCGATAGGATGATCTTCCCTGTACATGTAATTCCCTGAAAAGAGACTTCATCGCCATAATTGAACGAAAGGTTATAATATCTTTCTATTTGTTTCAGAGCTTCGGTCACAGGGGTGTCTTCAAATGTTAAATATCCGTCTTTCCAACTAATAAATGGTTGCACATTCACTCTTTTGGTTTGAAAGGTGCCGTTATCAGAGTAAACTGCTTGTTCATCGGGAGATAATCGTAATTCCTGCTTACCATCATCCGACTGTAAACCGATGCTTCCTTCTACCAAAACCACAGATGCAGGCGAACCGGCATATGACGAAGCATTGAATTTGGTTCCGTACACTCTTACGTTAAAGTCGGAAGTATGTACGTAAAATGATCTGTTTTTATCAGGAGCCACTTCTATATACATTTCACCTGTGAGATATACCTCCCGTTTATTTTTTGTAAAAGAAGATGGAAATTCCAGGGTGGTGCCGGAATTTAGCCACACCTGTGTTCCGTCAGCCAGCGTAATTCTCGATTGTTTCCCATAAGGAACGATCAGTTTGTTCATTGTGTGTTGTTCGATAGAAATCTCTTCAGCATCTTGGTATTCACTTCTTATCTGCGCAGTTTTTTCGCTACTTATCTGTATATCAATATTGTGCTGGAAAGAAGCGGTTTCGTTTCCTGTAATAAACATAATATCTTCCTGCTTCAGCTCGTTTCCTACAATATATTCTGAGGAGGTTATCAATTGATTTCTTGATTTATACAGTTTTTCCTGTAAATAGAGTAGTGACAGAACCAGAACAGCAGCACAGGCTGCTGCTGCAAAAGCAAAACGGCGCACATTGTTTTTTATGTAATATCTGCGGAGCGACTTTTCAAGACGTTTTGCTGCTTCCTGCTTTTTCCCAGGTGATTGTTTATAAGATGATAGTTTAATATGACGGAAATGCTTTTCCGCCAATTTAATATCTTTTCGTTTATCGGGGAATTGTAGCAAAAATTCTTCCCAGTATTTATTAAGTTCGTCTGTTGGAAATAATTTCCACTCGATGAATTTTTCATCTTTTAAAAATCGGATAAAGTTATTATCATCTCTATTAAATTGCATAGATGCTTTTTAAAAATGTTTTAAACCTTTTTACAGGATAATTCTATATAATAAGACGAACATGGATTATAAACATCATCTCTTTTTCAAAAAAAGTTGGTATTTATTTAATTTTAACAAAAAACGTTGAAAGTTTGGGCTCTTAATATGATTTCGCTATCAATAACAGGATAGATTGTTAATAAAGGTGTTACATAAACTTATTTGCTGGACTTTTGCATTAATAAGCTATGCGTATATAACTGTAATAGTATCATATGTGATATTTGAGCTACTGAATAATTAGAAAAAATAAAGTGATTGGTAATGAACATTCTTTAAGTTTGGTGAGTGATTTGCTGATCAGATTGCGGCAGGAGGCTATGGATATCTGCATAATTTCTGCAATTTCTTCATAACTCTGTTCCTTGATATAACGCAGATAGACGATTTCACGCTGACGGTCTGTCAGCCGGTTCAGTACGTTTTCCACCTTTAGCCGTATTTCTTCTGCATCTTCCTTCATGATCAGTTCATCTTCTATAGTTACTTGTAACTGAAAAGGTAGAATATCTTGCATATTGTCATGTGTGGTGAGCTGAACGGTATTTTCCCAGCTAATCCGCTTTATGTCTATTAGCCTGTTACGTAGTGATCTGAGAAGATAAGACTTCAGATTGTTTATTTCATTTAACGAAGAGTGATGTGTGCATAGTTTGTAGAAAACATCGTGAATGGCATCCATAGCAGTATGTTCATCGAAACCCAAATGCAATGCATACGAGTATAGTGTATCAAGGTGTTCATTGTAAGAAGAAGCGATATTTGGAAAATGAATCATTATCTTTCTGCAGTTTCAATTTTTGAACCAGCTCGCAAAGTAGTAAAAAATGTGATAAAAATAAAATATTCTTTGAAAATTAAACATATCAAACTTTGGTGAATAAACGGGACCGTTCGGTTATTTTTCCTACTTTTGCATAGTCTCTTTTTTTGTAAATCTACTTGCAATGCTCTATGGTACCATTCCTGTATAAAGTGGCTCAGGTTTTTTACACGCAATACGGTAACGAACTTTACAAGCATACGTTCGTGTTTCCGAACAGGCGTGCGGGCCTTTTTTTTCAAAAATATCTCGCTTCAATTGCCACTAAACCTCTGTTTTCTCCTACTGTAATAACCATCCAGGAGCTTTTTTCTTCATTATCTTCATATCAACCGGCAGATAAGATAGAGATGCTGGTTGTGCTTTACGATCATTTTCGTAAACTCAGCAGTTCGCCAGAGTCGTTCGATGATTTTCTCTACTGGGGTGAGATGTTGCTGAACGATTTCGATGATGTGGATAAATATATGGCAGATGCCGGGCAGCTTTTTCGTAATGTTTATGATTTCAGGTCGCTTGATGATGATCTTACCCACCTTAACAAGAGTCAGGTTGATGCAATCCGCCGCTTCTGGAAGAATTTTTTGCCTGTGGAGGGTAACGTGACAAAACAGAAATTCCAGGAAACATGGAAGGTGCTGCACGATCTGTACACATCCTTTAGGGGTGAACTGCGGGATAAGGGAGTAGCCTATGAGGGGATGATGTTTAGAGAAGTGGCTGAACAGGCTAAGGCTAAGGCGGAGAGGAAATGGCTGACTGACAGTTATGTCTTTGTAGGGTTGAATGCACTTACAACCTCTGAAATGATTCTGCTTGATTATTTGAGAGATCAGGGTATGGCAGATTTTTACTGGGATTATGAATCACCTTTTGTGCATGACAAGAAAAACCGCGCGTCGCTCCGGGTTAATGAAAATTTGTTGCGGTATCCTTCAAAATATTCGTTTAACGGTTTGGCAGAGAAGAGCGAAAAACCAAAAATTGAATTAGTGGGAATCCCCTCAGGTACCGGTCAGGCAAAGCTTGTGGCCCAAATCCTTTCTAATCTGGTCGATTCGAAAGAGATTCCAGATCCAGATGAAGCTATAAATACTGCAATCGTATTACCAGATGAGAACCTGTTGCTTCCTGTGCTATATTCTATTCCGGAAGAGATAGGTAAGATAAACGTGACCATGGGTTACAACCTGTCCAATGCTTCGGTGGCAAGCCTGGTAGATCACATAACGCTTTTACAGATAAATCTGCGTGTCAGCAACGGAGAAACAGTGTTTTATCACCGTTTTGTGAAGTCAATACTAAATCATCCGTTGGTGATGATGGCGGCACCAATGGAGGCAGAGACATTAAAAAATCACATTATAACTTATAACCGAATTGTGACGGGTGAATCTGAAATTCCTTCACATCCTTTGTTGAAACAGATATTCCAGCCGGTAACACTGTGGAGGGAGATCCCTGGTTATTTGAAAAGCATACTTTCGTATCTGTATAACAGCCTGACGGAGGAGAAAAATAGCGAAGAAAACCCTTCCGGTGACACACGTTCAATAGACCTGGAAAGAGAATTTATCGTTAAATACTACAAGAGCATCACAAGGCTGCAGGACAAGCTGGAAGAGGTGGAGAATATGACAGCAGAAACTTTCTTCAGCCTTCTTAAAAAAATGTCACGCAGCATTAACGTGACTTTCAGTGGTGAACCTTTGTCGGGACTGCAGGTGATGGGTGTGCTGGAAACACGTGCTATCGATTTTGAGAATCTGATTATCCTTTCAATGAATGAAGGTGTTTTTCCATTAAAAAATCCGTCCAACTCATTTATTCCCTACACTCTTCGAAAAGGATTCGGTTTGCCTACCTATGAGCATCAGGATAGTACCTATGCTTACCATTTTTACAGAATGATAAGCCGGGCCAAACGGGTGTATATGCTTTATGACACCCGAACCGAGGAGATGCAGTCAGGTGAGGTAAGCCGCTATTTTTATCAGTTGAAATATTTATACCGGGAGGCGTTCGATATTATGGAACGTGTGGCTACATATGAGGTGTCTGCACCAATGATTATGCCGATTACTGTAACAAAGACAGCCGGAATAATAAAGAAGCTTGATGCTTTCAGAGCAGGTGGGGAATCGTTCTTGTCGGCAACACTGGTAAATAACTATATAGATTGTCCGTTGAAGTTTTATTTTATTGCTGTTGAAGAACTTTCGGAAGAGTCTGAAGTGCAGGAGTCGGTAGAATCAGATGTGTTCGGTTCCATTTTTCACCGTTTGATGGAGGCTGTCTATAACAGGTACAGGGGGTGTACGGTTACTCCAGATGTGCTGACGGAAATAACAAGGAACGATGAATATCTGACTGTTATACTTGAAAAGGCTTTTGCCCGCTACTATTTTATGGATGAAGAGAACCCGCGCCCACTGCAAGGGCAGCATTATTTAATAGGAGAGATATTGCGGAGTTATGTGAAACAGACGCTGGAAACAGACAAACAGTTTACACCTTTTGAGTATATAGGTTCAGAATACCGGTTCAACAGGCCCTATCGTGTGAACAAAGAGTTATCGGTCAATTTTAAAGGCAGTATCGACAGAATCGACAGGAAAGGAGAAAGGTATCGCATAATTGACTACAAGACAGGTACGGGAGAAACTGGCTTTAAAGATATTTTACAACTGTTCGATGCATCTAAAAATAACCGTCCCCATCAGATATTGCAGGTGTTTCTGTATGGGATGTTTTACAATATGGAAAATCCGGATGCAATACTTTCGCTTGCGGTGTATTATCTTCGCTCGGTGTTCAAGGATTTTAATCCAGCTGTTATGTGCGGTAATCACCCCGTTGAGGATATTTCCGTATATCTGCCCGAATTCAGAAATTATTTTAACTCTCTTCTGGAAGAAATATTTGATGCTCAAGTTCCTTTTACTCAAACGAAGAACGAAAAAAACTGTCAGTGGTGCGCCTTTAAGAGGGTGTGCAACAGATGAATATTGTGGCTGGAGGAGCTACTTGTCCTTTAGAACTGATTATGGGTTTTCTGTATATACAGATGCCTGTTCTATATGGCAGTTTTCCTTTTCTTCAATACTTTAAAAATTAGGCCGGCCGCGGTCAGCAGCATTACCGACATCGCTATATAAGCAATTGTATCGGTCACTTTTATGCTTTTAGGATTGAACCGGAATTCCACCGTATGACGACCTTCAGGAATGGGTAATGCACGAAGTGTATAGTTGGCTCGTAACATCTCTGCCGGTTCGCCGTCTATAGTGATGTTCCACCCTTTGGGATAATAAATTTCGGAGAACAGAGCTAACTCGTCTTTTTTAGCATCTACTGCATAAGTTACAAAATCGGAATCGTAATTAGTAAGATAAATGGTTGATGATGAGTCGGCCGGTGCGGGTTTAAATCCTGCCAGGACATGTGAGTATTTTTTATCTGCAACAGCCTCTTTCCTGAGATCGATGACGTTCAGGGCATCTATCTCTTCGTCGGCATTCTCCACAAAACGAATATCGTCAACAAACCATGCATTTCCCATGACATAAGGATTTTCTACCGGAATAGTGCCTCCCCCCTGTGCAGGCATGATGATCCATTTGGCATTAAGCATGTTAAGCACCTTGAATCCGTCAGCATTTGCAGAGTCCATTATACCTTGTGTGTTGATGATGTCATGTTGCAAGGCAGCCATCTCGCCGGTAAGATGTACGTCTATTAGATCCTGGTAGCGGCGCAGTTTTGCTGCATGATATCCTCCTATCACCTTGTGCCAGTAGGGTGTAATGCCATCATTAAAGGTGCTGGTTGCCATATTTAATACCCGGTAATATTTGGTTGTGTCCTGCAGTATGTACTCGTCTGTTGCTGTTTTTGTAAAGAGCTGCTGTTGGTTTGTTTCAGGAACAAAGACACCGTCGTTCAGGTAACGCTTGTTCACGTCCCACATATCTGTGAGGCAAAGCAGTAGAATTCCTGCTGCCATCCATTCTGCCTTTATCTTATTACTTAAAAATAGCCACACCAGTATACTTCCTATGGCGACAATAAAAAAGCTGCGCCACGCATCGGCGGTGAACAGCGAGACTCGCATATCTGTCAGGTTGCTGAACACTGCCTGCATATGTTCAGGAGGAAGAGCCTGCCGTAACGCTTCCGCTTCGGAAACAGGAATAAATGAAGAGAAGAACAACTTGGGTGCAAGGGCAAAAAGTAATGCAATGCCTCCAGTAAGGCCTATACTGGTATAGAGGTATTTCAGATTGTTTTTCACTCTTTCCGGCTTTTGTATCATTTCTTTCAAGGCAATCGCAGCCAGAAGAGGTATGCAGAATTCTGCTACTACAAGGATTGATGAAACAGCACGGAATTTATTGTACATAGGGATGTGATCGATAAAAAAATCGGTCAAGGGCATGAAATTTTTCCCCCATGAAAGCATAATTGAGAAGATTGCTCCCGCCAGAAGTGCCCACTTGACAGGACCTTTCACGATAAAAAGACCCAGGATAAACAGTGTCAGAACAAATGCACCTACATACACCGGGCCCGATGTCCCAGGCTGTTCTCCCCAATATTGCCCTATCTGCCCGTAAAGCTGATAGTATTCTGGACGTGCTTTGCTCATCGCTTTATTGTTTTCAGACAACGGAATGGATGCCCCTCCTTTGGTGTTGGGGACAAGAAGTGTCCATGTTTCGCCAATACCGTAGCTCCATGCAGTTATATAGTCGCGCTCTAGCCCGTTGCCGGTTTTGTTCTCTATCCCGTGATGTGTGGTCAGTTCAGACTTTCCGCGCATGGTCTCCTTGGAGTATTCATAGGTGTGGTAAAGGTTGCTCGTGTTGGCAGCCAGGCCGATAATACCGGCAAAAATCAAAACCGATGTCGATTTAAAAAAATCAGGCAGTTGCTTCTTCTGCACTGCTTCTACCATGAACGCTAACACTGTAAAAAGCATCACGAACAGAAAGTAGTAGGTCATCTGCAGATGGTTCGATGATATCTGAAACGCGACGAAGATCATGAAAAGCAGTCCCCCCAACAGGTATTTTTTTCTATAGGCATATATTATACCGGCCATTGTGGGCGGGATATAGGCCAGAGTGATGAATTTCCATATATGTCCAGCCGCAATAAGGATGAAGAAATAAGATGAAAAAGCCCAAATTACAGCACCAAAGGCGCTAACAAGTGGTGATGCCCTGAAAGCTCGCATCAGAATATAAAATCCTAACAGCATGATGAATACCAGATAGACATAGTTTGGCAGGAAAAGAGAATATGCCTTCCTGGATGCATCCAGCGGTTTGGAAGAATCATAGGTCGGACTCATCTGGTAGGATGGCATACCACTGAACATTGAGATGTTCCACCGGGAACGTTCACCGTTATGTTGCTCCATGTAGTTGCGTTGCTCACGACCCTGTCCTATTGCTGCCAGTGAATCGTGCTGAGCGATTACACGCCCATCCATTACCGCAGGAGCGAAATAGATGAATGAGATAAGGGTGAATACCACAATCGCAATCAGATCGGGGAGAAGTTTTTTGAAATTGGCGGATTTGTCCATTGTTTGTCCTTTGTTGTTTAACATTAAAGTCACAAATTTACATTTAATTCTCCTAATAACCCACGAAAGTTGCACTTCCAAATTGAACTTAGCGAGCTTAGTACCCAATTTACTCTTTGATTCCCAGGATAACGGTGTTATTCTGCAGCAATATGCCGTTTTATAAAAATGTAACGCGTGGCGGTGTCTTGTAGGTGCCTTCTTTTTGTTGTTTCCTCTCGCCTGATTCCTTCCTGTAATTCCTTCCGGGACGCGCCATTCAAGATGCAACTGGAAATCGTTGAACAAACTCTTGGTCTGGATGTCTCCCGTCCCTTTTTTCACAGTGAACACCCCGTCATGTACTGTCCATTCTGCCGGCTTTCCTTTTGGACCCGACCATAGTGAGAGATCTTTTCCATCAAAGAGAATTATAGCGTCGGAAGGAGCCGTAATTGTTCTTTCAGATGACCTGCCGGAGTTACTACCTGAGGTTGAGGTCACATGTACTCTGTCATGGCGGGTTTCATCGGAGCCTGCCCCGGATATTTTGTTTCCTGGGCTGTCAGATGTAAAAGGAATAGTGTTAACGGAATAGATATAAATAAAGACTTCATATAGTTTCAATTAATGCTTCGTTAAAATTTCATTTATAATGCTGACAGTCAACAATTTATGCCAGATCCCCAAAAAGCACCATAATCTATTGATATCCAGCGAAATATAAGAACTATTTTTAAAAAAATACCGAAGTATTGTTCAATTAAAATGAAAAATAATGGTACTCTTTTATGTAAAGAACATATGAATGTAAATAGAATTTGTGATTTATGCGAATCAGTATTGAGTCCGCTCCGAAAAGTCGGAGTGATAATTTAGTTTAAAATTTTTTGTACAATAAATTTTATAAATCAGGTAAATTTCACCTGAAAAGTTCTTTGAAATATTTGCGTATATAGCTATTATTCACTACCTTAGTAGGGCTTAAAACTGTATAATATGTTCAAAAAATCGGACGAAAACCCTCAATTGGGCATTTTTTCATCACCGACGGAGTACTTCAGAGACTCTAAGAAGAAAGAATACCTAAAAAATGACTCCTGGCATAACCGGTTCCGAAACCATGTTGTAATGCGTGTGGATGAGTCTATTTTCAGACCACTTTATTCTAATGGAACGGGGGCTCCTAATGCCTCTATCCGTATTTTGGTCGGTATGATGATCCTCAAGGAAGGCCAGGGATGGAGCGACGCACAATTGTTTGAGAACTGCGCATACAATTTACTTGTTCGCAGTGCTCTGGGTCTGATGTCGTTAGAGGACGCTGAGCCTGTTTCATCCACTTACTACCTTTTCCGTCGCAATCTGGTTGACTATGCAAGGGAACACGGCGAAGACCTGTTCAAAAAAGTGCCAGGGGCAAATCACCCGTGACCAGCTATTGGAGTTTGAGGTGAGCGGCAAGCAGGTGCGCATGGACAGTAAACTGGTCGGCAGCAATATCGCCTGGTACTCCCGTTACGAGTTGATTCATGAAACCCTGCGTCTGTTTATCAATGAAAGGGAGGAACATATCTTCAATAAGAGCCTGTCCAAAGAGATGTTTTCCCTTATCGAAAGCATACAGGGTGAAACGGGCAACAAGGTGGTGTACCGCAGTACAAAGGCCGAGGTTGATGCCAGGTTCGTTGAACTGGGCAAACTGATGTACCGTTTTATAGGGCTCTTCAAGAAGCATGACTATGGTCATTACCAGACCCTTAAAGCGGTTTTCGAACAACAATACTCGGTTGGCAGGGACAAAACTGTCGTTCCTCTGGAAAAGGAGAAAGTCAGCGCCAAATCCATACAGTCACCCCATGACACCGACTGCCATTACCGTGACAAAGACGGCAACAAGGTCAAAGGGTATTCGGTGAACGTCACCGAGACATGCGACCAACCGGGAGATGACAAAGATACGGCATTGAACCTGATAACCGATACCGAGGTAACGGTGGCATCGGCTCCGGACAACGGCTTCCTTGAACAAGCCCTGGATCGGACACAGGAAATAATATCCGACAAAATAGAGAAAGTATATGCCGACGGGGCTTACCACAGTGCTGATAATCAGGAGTATTGCCAAAGCGATAAAAATGGCATCGAGCTGATACTCACAGGCATGCAAGGCCCCGCACCGAGATATGACATCCGTTTGGACGAACAGAATGAAATCAATTTAATAGTAACCGACAACAAAACAGGAACAACAATACAGGCACAACGGGTAAAACTCCGCAAAGACAAAACACAGAGGAAATGGAGGATCAAGACTGAAGAAGGAAAATACCGCTACTTCGATGAGGATAACCTCAGGGCTGCCGCTCTGAGGAAGAAATTGGACGATATCCCGATAGATGAAAAAAATATCAGGAACAATGTCGAAGCAAGCATTTTCCAGTTAGGATACCATTACCCGAATGACAAGAGCCGTTACAGGTCACTTGCCAAGCACAAACTATGGGCATACTCCCGCTCGTTGTGGATAAACTTCGTCAGGATAGTGAATTATATGACGCGAATAAGTCAAAGAGCGCTTTTTTGGCAAAAACTGCCACAATATATAATTAATTTATGTTTCAATATGTATATTATTGTAAACATACTTTCAATTAATAAAAACAATCACATTTGTCCGGTTAAACTTCATTTTTCAGCAATTTGAAAAAATGGGGTTTTCAGAGCAGACTCAGTATTTTAAAAATTAGATAAATGAATGCGATGGCAATTTTGCCCATCGTGTGTATAAGTAATCCTTTTGTGATTTATAAAATCATGGAATTATGCAGTCCGAGTTTGGAATTCAAATAATCAATAAGACAAATATTAGTTAAAAATATGTAAATATAACGTTAAAATTGAATATCTTTATTGAAATTATAATATAAGTTGCTTCATTTGTCAGACAAATCAGATTAATAATACCTGTTATGCATTTTATCTGAAAACAACGCTCATTTTTAAGTGAAGACAATATATTTGAAAATAATCTTATAATGGAAAGACTTAGGATACAAAACAATTCAACCACGCTGGTGGACCAGGTCGAAGACAAGCTTTTGAACTATTTCAAGGAGAAGGATCTGCAAAAGGGAGATGCCATTCCCAATGAAATGGAGTTAACTGCCTCGCTGGGTGTATCGAGGAGTGTGGTCCGTGAGGCGTTAAGCAGGTTGAAGATGATGGGAATAGTTGAGACACGCACACGACGGGGCATGCTGCTTTCTGAACCTTCTATATTTGGCGGAATGAAACGTGCGGTGGATCCGAGAATTTTAAGTGAGGACACCCTCTTTGATATACTTGGATTTAGAATTGTTCTGGAAATAGGCATATGCAGCGAGATATTCCGGAAAATTACACCTGATGATATTGCAGATCTGGAAGAGATTGTGAATGTAGGAATCATGTATGAAAACAACGAATATGCTCCTTTTAGTGAATTTGCTTTTCACACAAAGCTTTATAAAATAACTGGCAATAAAACCATTTCTGAGTTTCAGAATATCATTCACCCGGTGATGACATTCGTGAAAGACAAGTTTCAGGAGTTTCTGGCTCCAATTAATATCCGGTTGAAAGAAGAAGAGCGTATTGTAACCCATATGGATCTGCTGCGGTATTTGAAAGAAGGAGACGAAGACGGGTATAGAAGAGCCCTGGAAGAGCATTTTGAAGTTTACAGAATTTTTATCAGTCAAAGAAATCAATATCACGTTGCTCTGCAAAACGGCTGATTTGACTGGTATAGTAAAGCGTTTTATTAAAAGCGTTTATGAGATTTTTCCCGTCTTTGTAATTATTTGCCGAACACAGAAAATATACTAACCAGTTAAATATTTATGAACAATTACAAAAAACTAAAAGGGTTGATCGCCGCAGTTTTCACACCCCTGGATACACATGGTGATATTAATTATTCCGTGATTAGAAAATACGCGCAACATATCAAGGATTCGGGAATATCGGGTGTATTTGTTTGCGGGACTACCGGGGAGTTTACTTCCCTCACCACAGCCGAAAGAAAGTTGATCTTGGAGGAATGGATAAAACGTGGTGAAGGAGACTTTCAAATTATTGCCCATGTGGGCAGCGATAACCAACGCGAGGCAATGGAGCTGGCACGTCATGCTGCAGTGAAAGGCGCAGATGGAATCGGATGTATCGCCTCTTCTTTTTTCAAGCCTGAAAAAGTGAAGGATCTGATCGATTTCTTTACGCCCATTGCTTCTTCCGCTCCACAATTGCCATTCTATTACTACAATATGCCCTCCATGACCGGGGTGAACCTTTCGGTTGCACAATTTCTTCACGAAGGGGAAAAAAAAATTTCCAACCTGGCCGGAGTGAAGTTTACACACAACAACCTGATGGAAATGGGCGACTGTATTCAGCTGGATAACGGGGCATTTGAGGTGTTGCATGGCTTCGACGAGACACTGATTTGCGGATTGGCTCTCGGTGCTGTAGCCAGTGTAGGGAGTACGTATAACTATATACCCCATATCTATCTGAATATTTTGAAATCCATGGAAAGTAACGATGTGGAAACGGCGCGTGCCTTTCAGATGCAGTCGGTAGAAATGGTGAAAATCATAATTCTATATGGAGGTGGCGTGAGAGGTGGAAAGGCCATCATGAATCTGATGGGAATCGAATGTGGGTCATGCCGTCCCCCTTTTGCCGCATTCGAAAAGGAGGAATACGACGCTCTTCGGGAGAATCTCCGGGGCGTTGGTTTATTGGTAAAATAGAGAAGGGAGTGTGTCCTCTAAACAATACTCCCTTCTGGAAGAATTTAAAACACGTCAACCATTTTAATCTGTATAAAATATGAGGAGAAATTTATTAATTATCGCATCTATCCTTTTGGTTTTATCTTTTCTTTCCCTAGATAAAAAAAAGGAGAAAAATCACCAATATGTATTGTGGGAACAGGGAACGGGTGAATATAATAATTACCGGATACCGGCACTGGTTGTCACCAATGAAGGAACATTGCTCGCCTTTTGTGAGGGACGTGAGGCGGGTGATACCGGAGACATAAACTTGTTGCTGAAACGTTCGGAAGATAACGGGACGACATGGAGCAACGAACAGGTTGCCTGGGACGATGCAGACAACACATGCGGAAATCCTTGTCCCGTAGTCGATGAGAGAACCGGGCGAATCTGGTTGTTTACCAGCTGGAATAACGGAAAAGACAAAGAAAGTGACATCATCAGTAAAACATCCATTTCACCACGGTTGCCTTATGTCTGCTATTCTGATGATGATGGAAAAACATGGTCGGAGCCGGAGAGCTTGGAAATAACATGCCGCAATCCTTCATGGGGGTGGTATGCTACCGGCCCTGGAATTGGCATACAAATAAAAAACGGAAGATATAAAGGTCGGCTTGTTATTCCGGCAAATCACAGTTATGACGATCCGAAAGGAAACCTGGCAGGAGGCCCCTATGGTTATGGAGCACATGTAATCTATTCTGACGATCATGGGAAATCATGGCAGATAAGCGAATCCATTAAACCGGGATGTAATGAAAGCCAGGTGACTGAATTATCGGACGGTACTTTATTGATGAATATGCGTTCCTATAACAACAAACAGGCAAGAGCCATCAGTTATAGCACGGATGGTGGGCAAAATTGGTCGGAGATTGAACACGACTTTCAGCTGGTGGAGCCGTTATGCCAGGCGGCCGTATTGAATTTTGGTGAGGTTGACGGACAACAGGTGCACCTGTTTCTTAATCCGGCCGTACCTCACGGAAGAGATCATCTGATGCTCAAAGTCAGCCTCGATGACTGTCGGAGCTGGAGCAACGGTAAACTGGTGTACGAAGGGCCGGCTGCATACTCCTGCATTACCAGGTTGGCGGATGGAAGAGTGGGACTTTTTTTTGAGGCCGGGGAAAAAAGTCCGTATGAAAAAATGATCTTTATCTCTTTTGACTGGAATGAGATTTTTCTTCCGGGAACTGTCTTGCAAGGATTGTGATTTCTGATAATTTGTAAACAAACCTGCATGATCCGAAAGAAAATTTCACGTATCTATCTCCTTATATGGATGTGGTTATCCATATCCGTCACTTTCCTAAAAGCGGATAATCTAAATACCCTTCACCAGATCAACTGTTTCTCCATGGAGACATTGGAAGATTCTACCCTGTGGAAGGGGCTGGCAGGTACTTTTTTCGGTAAACAGGAAAACCGGTCTTTTGGCGGAGAAGCCACAATCTTTTATGTATCTGTTTACCATTTTCGACCTTCACTCAACAGATGGACCAAAAAAGGAGATATCCACCACGATGATGGCACTTCTGTTTCTTTGGCAATGGCTACCGCCTCAGCTGTGGGTGGTTCACACGTGCTGCTCTACGGCTGTGATACGGGCCATATTTTAACCAGGTAGAGGAGGCTGTCAGGGAAGGCAATACAGCTAAAAGAGATAGCCTGTGGATACATCATACGGGATTTCATAACAAGATATTGATCTACAGTACCAGCGGTGGTATGGAGGCCGTTGTCTGGGGAGACGTCATACAGGGATTTATTCTCGTCTTTGGGGCACTTGCTGCATTTGTTTTGATGGTAATGGGTATTGATGGAGGCCTGAGAGAATTCTGGCACACCGCCATCGAGTTTCGTCGGGTCTTCTCTTCGGATTATTGGGATTGGGAATGGCATTGGTGTTGGGCACATGGAATATTGCTTCGTTGTGGGACCAGTTCAACACTTTCCTCGGTCTGCTTACCAGTGGATTAGGTGCACTCTTCATTCTCGGAATTTTCTTTCCGCGTGTGGGAGCAAAAGCAGCGCTTACCGGTGTGATAGCAGGTTTGGGTGTATTGCTTGTTGTCAAGGAAAATACTCCACTGTCGTTCCTGCTGTATGGCTTTATCGGAATGGCTGCCAGCATCCTGATAGCCTGGCTGACAAGTTTTGTTTTCCCCAACAAGAAGGAAATCAGTGGGTTCTTCTGGAGAAGTGTAAGCTCAAATTGAAAATTCTTCAGAATCTCTTCCCGATGGAAATTCCAAAACGGGGGTATGCAACTTCATCATAGTCGTTTTTTATAAAATTCCTGCCACCTCCCAAATAGATTTCTCCTACCCAATTGTTCAATGTAACGTATTTCCAGCCAACGGCTAATCCAAGACCCGATCCCAATTTAGACACTTCACTACCGCCAAAATCTGAACCATTCTCCATTACCTGAGAGTACACAGAACCATTTGCCTCTATAAAAAATCCGGCAGCATATTTTTGCATCGATTCTGTATTTCCACCGAAAAACCAGCGGAAGTGTGGTGTAAATGCATAGTCATATGGGTATCGATCAGTGTCTAACCCCACTCCCAATGTAGCTCCCACACTTATATCACTGTTTAAAATCCGTTCATACGAAATTTCAGGATAGGTAGCGAAAATTGTAAATGGAAGGTTAATTTTTACCTCATTCAATGGAATATCACTTGATGTATTGAAATCAGTTGACCTGTATATTCTCTGCGCAAACAGTGACGTAGAGATAAGTAATAAAAAGACGAAAAGTGTAATCTTTTTCATAAATTATATTTATAAAATTTTAAATGATACTACATTATTAAAACGCAAAAAACGCAAAAAAGTTACAAAGGAAGGATTAAAATATAAAAACAATTATCTTTTATACCTTCTGTGCGAAGCCTGAACAGTTTTTTTATTTTATAATACTTTACTACCTGGCAATACCTCTTTTGTTGGTGATACAAGTGCAAGTGCTCCATCAAAATTTTCAGCTGAAAGAATCATTCCCTCTGAAACTATTCCCCTCATTTTACGTGGTTCCAGATTGGCAATAAAACAAACCTGCTTACCCACCAGCTCTTCAGGATTAGGGTAGTAGTTTGCTATTCCGGAGAGAATGGTCCGTTTTTGCAGCCCATCGTCGAGCAGAAAACGAAGTAGCTTATCTGCTTTTGGTACTTTCTCGCATTCCAGCACCGTCCCTACACGTATATCCAACTTTTCGAAAGTGTTGAACTGCACGCTCTCTTTTACAGCTTCCGCCTTGTATTCACTCTCCTCGTTTGCCTTTTTCGTATCGAGCAGTTTCTGTATTTGTTTTTCAATAACCACGTCTTCTATTTTTTCGAATAGGAGCTCTGATTTTCCCAACATATGTTTCTCCGGAAGCAGGTTGAAGTTGCCAAGGTCATCCCATTGCAAGTTGCCTACGTTAAGAAAAGAACGGAGTTTTACCGATGAAAACGGCAAAAATGGTTCAAATACAATTGCCAGATTGGCTGTAATCTGCAATGCTATGTTAAGTATAGTAGCTGTGCGGTTCATATCGGTTTTAGCCGTTTTCCAAGGTTCGGAGTCGGCCAGATACTTGTTCCCGATCCGTGCCAGGTTCATCGCCTCTTTTTGTGCTTCCCGAAAGTGATAGTTATCGAGATTATACTCTACAGCCGCTCTCACTTTCTGCGCCTCTTCAATGGTTTCCCGGTCATATTGGGTAAGCTCCCCGGCAGCAGGAACCTTGTTGTCGAAATACTTCTGGGTGAGTACCAGCGCCCGGTTCACAAAGTTACCCAGCACCGCCACCAGTTCGTTGTTATTGCGCGCCTGGAAGTCTTTCCATGTGAAGTCGTTGTCTTTGGTCTCGGGAGCGTTGGCGGTGAGCACATAGCGAAGCACATCCTGTTTACCGGGAAACTCTTCCAGATATTCGTGCAGCCATACTGCCCAGTTGCGTGATGTGGATATTTTATCACCTTCAAGGTTCAGAAATTCGTTGGCAGGCACATTGTCAGGCAGGTTAAAGGTCCCTTCCGCTTTGAGCATAGACGGAAAAACAATGCAGTGGAAAACAATATTATCTTTACCTATGAAATGTACTAATCTGGTTTCTTTATCTTTCCACCACTTTTCCCATTCATCGGGTAACAGCTCTTTTGTGTTTGAGATGTATCCTATGGGTGCATCGAACCAAACATAAAGCACCTTACCTTCAGCTCCTTCCACAGGAACAGGGACACCCCAGTCGAGATCACGGCTAACGGCACGCGGCTGCAGTCCAAGATCGAGCCATGATTTGCACTGTCCATACACATTGCTTTTCCACTCTTTGTGATCTTCAAGGATCCACTGTCGTAGCCATGCCTCATGTTTATTGAGAGGAAGGTACCAGTGTTTTGTTTTACGCATTACCGGGACACTGCCGCTGAGAGTCGATTTCGGGTTGATCAGGTCGTTGGGGCTTAGTGAAGTGCCGCACTGTTCACACTGATCGCCATAGGCATTTTTGTTTCCGCAATGGGGACAGGTGCCAGTGATATAACGGTCTGCCAGAAACTGGCCCGCTTCTTCATCATAATATTGTTCACTCTCCTGTTCCTCGAATTCTCCTTTTTCATAAAGTGTCTGGAAAAAGTCCGATGCTGTCTTTTTGTGAATCTCTGATGTGGTACGCGAGTATATATCGAATGTGATACCGAACTCTTCAAACGATTTTTTAATCAGTTTATGGTAGCGGTCCACTATATCTTGAGGCGTAACTCCCTCCTTCCTGGCTTTTATAGTGATTGGAATACCGTGTTCATCGGATCCTCCTATAAAAAGTGCCTCTTCTCCTTTGAGGCGCAGATAGCGGGAATAGATATCGGCTGGTACATATACCCCAGCCAAGTGGCCGATGTGTACCGGGCCATTAGCATATGGCAGGGCTGATGTAATAAGAGTACGTTTAAACTTTTTTGACATATTCGAGTTTCGGGTTACGGTTTGCATATTACGTGTAAGTTATACCTGCGACTACTTTACGTAATCTATAATTACTAATTTAAAGCTGCAAAGATACTAAAAATAGCTCTTTTATTGCCCGTGGACGCTTCAAAATATTATAAAACAAAGAACAACTATTTATTCAGAGTTATACTGACCCTAAACAAAGTTGTGCGGTATGGTTTGTTTTCCTGATCAGAGCATATCTGTTTCGTCAACTGATATGTTAATGGTGCCAATATACACTTTCCTATCTTTGTCTTGAACCAGTGCGATCAGAACATGACTGTATTGTTAATGGTGTTTAAGACTCTAATTATTATTTTACTTATCCTAACTTTATTATCTTTGCCTTATCATAGGTTTTATATACCTCAAACCCACCGGCTTCAACAGAAGCCTTGTTTTTGGTAGAATCATAAAGTATTTTTAAATGCGCAATGCGAATTTTAAACTGCAATTATCATGGATAGACGAAATTTCTTGAAAAAATCTGCTGTTACAGCAACCGGTTTAAGTTTAACTCCGTTGATGGGGAAATCATTTTCTTCAATATATGGGAAGACAACTCCCGGGAATAAAATCAAAATAGGCCTGATAGGCTGCCGCAATCAGGGTTGGAGCAACCTGAAAGCGTTCTTGCAATACCCGGAAACTGAATGTATCTCTATATGTGATGTGGATGATCAGTGGCTCTATAAGCGTGCGGCTGACTTGGAGAAGCTAACCGGTAAAAAACCACCACAACTGGTTAAGGACTGGCGCCGGGTAATAGATAACAAAGATGTGGATATGGTAATTATCGGCACCCCCGACCACTGGCATTGCCTGCAGCTGATTGCAGCCTGTGAAGCAGGTAAAGATGTATACGTAGAAAAGCCTCTTGCCAACACCATTGAAGAGTGTGGGCTGATGGTTAAGGCTGCCAGAAAATATAACCGGATTGTGCAGGTAGGGCAATGGCAGCGGAGCGATCCTCACTGGGATGAAGCTGCAGCTTATGTGCAAAGTGGACAACTGGGACGTGTGCGAACCGTTAAAGTGTGGGCTTATCAGACCAGCAAATGGACACTGCCGGTAGTGCCCGATTCGCAACCCCCTGCCGGTGTAGATTACGACATGTGGTTGGGTCCTGCACCAAAGCGCGATTTTAATCAGAACAGATTTCATTATAACTTTCGCTTCTTCTGGGATTATGCCGGCGGATTGATGGCAGACTGGGGGGTGCACTTGCTCGATTACGCGATGAAGGGAATGAATGTTGGATTGCCTTCATATGTTTATGGAGCCGGCGGAAAGTATGGATACCCCGATGATGCCATGGAGACACCCGACACTCTGATGGTGACCTATAAGTATCCGGGTTTCAATATTATTTGGGATCATGCTTGTGGAATAGGAACAGGGTTGTTCGGGCTGCGTGAGGGTGTTGCTTTCCTTGGTGAAAATGGTACGCTAATTCTTACACGCAACGGCTGGGAAGTGGTGCCTGAACAGGCTGTCAACAGTCGTAATTACCCCTATTGCTATCCTTGTGACGACGAAAAGAGACCCAACACGCTACGCATGGAGGCTGTGGAAAAAAGAAAAGGGCAGGGCAAAGGTTTGTATCTGCATGCTGGTAATATGCTTGACAGTATTCGTTCGCGCAAACTGCCCAATGCCGATGTAGCTATTGGTGCAGAAGTTGCCATTCTTAGCCATATGGCAAATATCTCCTGCCGAGTTGGTAGTGCTTTGGATTGGGATATTAAGGCAGGAAAGTTCATAGGGTGTGATGAGGCGAACAGTTTAATTAAAGCCAATTACAGAACTCCCTGGAAATTGCCGAAAATTTAAAAAAATATTCCGGTAAAAAAGTTTTGAAACACCATGTAATCCATTACTTTGCAACAAAGTATACCTGCCCAAAACTCAGTAGCACTTTTTGCTGATTGTCAGATGTTTAAAAAATAATTACCGAAGTATTGTTAAAATATTCTATTTTGTAAAAGTTACATTTAAAGCAGAAAGCAGATTGTTATAAAGGAAACGTATTATGCCAAAGAGGAGAAAAAACAGAAGAGTAATGAAACCGCCATTGATGGATGGATATAAGCCGTTCGGAGTACCCAGGAGGGAGTTGGATACTGTGGTACTCCAATATGAGGAGCTGGAAGCAATCAGGTTGGCCGACTACGAACGTCTTTACCAGGAGGAGGCAGCAGAAAAGATGGGTGTCTCCAGGCCCACATTCACACGCCTGCTTGATGGTGCGAGAAGAAAACTGGCAAAAGCTCTAATTGAAGGAAGAGCGATTATTTTTAGAGGCGGGGCATATGTAACGGATGATTATTGGTATAAATGCCATAGTTGCAATGAGACGATGGTTACCATGAAAAAAGCTGATCACTGCAGAAGCTGTGAGTCGGAAGATATTGTTCAATTGAGCAGGGAGAAGGAATAGCAGCAGGCGAGCGGAGGGTTTACGAAATAATGGCTATTTCCATCTTTCATATGTAAATTGTTCAATATATAAATATCTATTAATTAATGATTTAATTCATTTTAAAAATTATATTTCTTCGTTTTGACAAAACAAAAGACAGCACTCATCTTTTGGACAAATGCACCGGTTATCGGAAAGACAAACAGGCAAGAAATATTTAAATATTTTATGAAAACCAGTATCAATAGCTCATCAATATTTGTTATGGAACAAAAAAGGTGATAATGACGTTATTATATTAATTATTTTATGGAGTTATCTCCATTCAATATTTTCTATAAATATTAATGCACCTTTAATAAGATTCAGATATGAGTAAAAAGAAAATTGCCGTATTGGTAGGCAGCCTTCGTAAAGAATCGGCCAATAGAAAATTGGCAAATGAAGTGATAAGATTAGCTCCAGATTCACTTGATCTAGAGATTGTTGAGATAGGGCAACTTGCACATTATAATGAAGACCTCGATTTAAATCCACCTTTAGAGTGGATTGAGTTTAGAAAGAAAATCGGCGAAGCCGATGGTTTCCTATTCTTTACCCCCGAATATAACAGATCTATCTCAGGGGTAATGAAAAATGCGCTTGATGTGGCATCCAGACCCTATGGGCAAAATAAATGGGGCGGCAAACCGGGCGCAATAGTAAGCAGCTCAATGAGCGCCTTAGGTGGTGAATCAGCTAATCATGCACTACGTCAGCCGATGGTTTTCCTTAACGTATATATGATGCAGCAACCGGAAGCATATATAGGGAACTCGCTGCAGCTGTTCGATGAAAACAACAGCCTGAAAAATGATGACACCCGTAAGTTTCTTCAAAGTTGGGTAAATGCTTTTGCTGAATGGGTTTATAGGTTCTGACCAGATCAGATAAATTCCAAATATTAAACAAATATTGAGTACCTTTTGAAATGTCTCTTTCATTGCAAGCGGAGCATAATGCTTGTAGTTATTAAGGACTCTCGGAGCAAATTCAGTATTCGAGATTTGAGTATTTGTGTTTGTCTACCATAAAAGTACGGATAAAAGAGGGTAAAATCAAAATTGTATCTGGTTTGCCCTCTTTATATTTTGCAGTTTTTTACGAAAATTACTAAAATGGAAAATAGATTTCCGTTTATTGATTATTTCCCATTTACTGTGAACGGATTACCTGAAACGTGTAAAAAACATCTTTATCAGATCAGCACAATCTTCAGCCATAATGCCGGAGTTGACTGTAGTTTTTGGATGCAGTAGATAGGGTGAGATGCGCGAATACCCTCTTTTTTCATCCGGTGCTCCGTAAACTATCCGTGATATTTGTGCCCACCGAAGGGCACCAGCGCACATGGGACAAGGTTCCACTGTTACATACAATGTGCAGTCAGTGAGGTATTTTCCTCCAAGTACATTGGCGGCAGCTGTTATTGCCTGCATTTCGGCGTGTGCAGTTACATCATTCAACATCTCCGTGAGATTGTGTGCGCGAGCTATAATGCGCTGATTAATAACTATAACGGCTCCAATGGGAACTTCTTCCTTCTCAAGTGCTTTATGAGCTTCCTGAAGTGCCTGCCTCATAAAATATTCGTCGTCTAACACGTTTTTGCCTCCAGTATTATTATGTTTGATAATCTGATTCTGTGTCCATGATATGTTATAGCAACCGATGAATCAATATTTGCATGTTAAATGAACAGATTATTAAAAAATTATTATCGCCTCATCTCATTTTCTTCGAAAAGAGTAGGATAATCCTGATCCATATTTCTCAGTACATGATTGAGAACGGTCTCGCGAAACCAACGGGATCGGTTGGTGATCTTATATTTTTTCAGATAGAAATGGATAAGATCATACTCTTCGTCGTTGAGCATAAACTCAGCCTTTTTAGTGCGTGTTTTCGTTCTGCCTTGAATCTTGTAACTCTTTATTCCCATTAATCAACTATTGAAATTCCTAATACAAATACACACGGGTTTAATAACAGGTTGCATTCTCTTTCCCGTTGCTGTTACAAAAAAACAAAATATTTTCACTAAAAAGAAGGATTTATGGTGTAAATTTGTATTTTTACGATGTATACACGCTTTTTGGGTACAATAAAGATGGCTGAACACAATGAACTGGGATGGAAAGGTGAAGATGCGGCGGTGAATTATTTAAAGTCGAAAGGACACCGTATTGTTAAAAGAAACTGGAAATGCCATGGTTATGAAGTCGACATTATTTCGGAAGAGGGTGAATATATCGTTTTTGTAGAGGTTAAAACCCGTACATCTACAGAGTGGGGAAATCCTGAGGATTCCATTGGGAAGCATCGAATGCGGCGTATGATTCAAGCGGCTGGCATTTATCTGAAAATGAATTGTATAGATAAGCCTGCCCGGTTCGATATTGTGGCTGTAGTGTGGAATAAGCAACAATTTGAGCTGGAGCATATTGAAGATGCTTTTTTGCCCTTTCTGTAAACATATTGCAGCTTGATTGTAGCGATTGCATTATTACTACTTGCTGCATGAAGCTTAGGGTTTGCATTTCTATGGTGGAATGGGTTTAATTTATGAATTCTTCAAGACAATGAATATAGAAGAGCTTTTCGATTTTTGCCTTGCTGTTCATGGTTCAGAAGCAACAACACCGTTTGACGATGTAACCATTGTGATGAAGGTTATGGGCAAGATGTTTGCGCTGATTCCCACTGATACCGGCAGATTCAGCATTACCCTGAAATGCGATCCTGAGCTGGCGATAAAGTTAAGAGATGAATATGAGTGTGTTGAAGGTGCCTATCATATGAACAAAACCTATTGGAACACCATATACCTCGATGGCGATATGCCCGACATGGAACTCAAAAAATGGATATATCATTCCGTTGATGAGGTAATTAAAAAATTACCCAAAAAACATCAAAACCTATATTATGGATCAGTTAAGTAAAGAGCGTCTAACAATAAGGGTCGATGAGGTTGATTCAACAAACCTCATGCTAAAAAAAATTGCCAGGGAAGAACATCCTGAAGAGGGGTCGGTTGTGATTGCCGGATATCAGACCGGGGGGCGTGGACAAATGGGTACATCATGGTTTTCCTCGAAAGGAGAAAACTTGTTGTTCAGCCTCCTGATATATCCAAAAAACGTGGAGGCTAACGGACAGTTTATTATTTCGCGTATAGCTTCACTGGCTGTCAAAAATACGCTGGACCAGTTTGTAAGCGACATCCGAATAAAATGGCCCAATGATATTTATTGGAAAGACAAAAAGATAGGCGGTATGCTCATAGAAAACGATATACAGGGAAAGCAAATTGAGAACTCGGTTATTGGTATTGGTATAAACATAAATCAGCAGATTTTTCCGCCCGATTTGCCTAATCCGGTTTCCCTGAAGCAAATTACAGGATCGGAACAGGACATGGAATACATATTTAACATATTTATGAGGGAATTTTTTATGCTCTATCGTGAATTTGAGCATGGAGGTACCAATTCTATTGAGGATGAGTATATGCTCGATCTCTACCGTATAAACGATTATTATTGGTTTGAAGACAAAAACGGTAAATTTAAAGCCATAATTGAGAATGTGCTGCCAACGGGACATTTAGTACTGAAAACGTTGGAAAATGAAGTTAGGAGGAGATACTCATTTAAAGAAGTGGCTTTTATTGATGAATGATTGTACATGAGATACTTCATGAATAAAACAGAGTTAAGTACAAATAGAGGTCTTATATTTTGGATTTTTTTATTTCGGACTCAAATAATTAAACATGATATATGCAATTTAAACGAATTTTACTCAAGCTCAGCGGTGAATCGCTTATGGGCGGCAAACAGTACGGGATAGATGAAATACGCCTTGAAGAATATGCGGAACAAATAAAAGAAGTTTCACATATGGGTGTACAAATAGCTGTTGTGATTGGTGGAGGCAATATTTTCAGGGGGGTGAGCGGTGTTACCAAAGGGTTTGACCGTGTGAAAGGTGATCAGATGGGAATGCTTGCCACAGTAATCAACAGCCTGGCACTTAGCTCGGCACTTGTTTCTGTGGGACAAAAAAACCGTGTTTTTACAGCTGTACGAATGGAACCGGTAGGAGAATTCTATTCCAAGTGGAAGGCTATTGAAGCTATGGAAAAAGGAGAGATAGCAATAATTGCCGGAGGTACCGGAAATCCTTTTTTTACGACAGATACAGCATCTGCGTTACGAGCAATTGAGATAGAGGCTGATGCAATGCTTAAAGGTACCCGTGTAGATGGCGTTTATACGGCGGATCCCGAAAAAGACCCCACAGCCACTAAGTTCCGGAGTATTTCGTTCGATGAGGTTTACGACAGAGGATTGAAAGTGATGGATCTGACAGCTACAACCATGTGCAAGGAGAACAACTTGCCTGTAGTGGTTTTTGATATGGACACTTTCGGTAACCTTAAAAAGCTTATAGATGGCAATAATATAGGAACAGTGGTACATTTGTAGAGAAATTAAAATTTTTTCACTATTTTTGTTCACACTATTTACTTAAGTCAAATGAATAGAGGCCATGATTGCATGGACTTTGTCATGACGAGCAACTTTTGCATTAAATGATATACAGAGGACGAATTCATTTGGGCTATGCCATAGCAAGCAATAGTCTAGTGTCAGTTAAACTATTTTGATAAGACTTGAAAACAACAAAAATAATAGATAGTTATGGAAACAATGAAAATTAAAAAAGAGACAGAAGAAAAAATGCAAATGACCCTTGAATTCCTGGATGAGACATTTTCACGTATCAGGGCCGGTCGTGCCAACGCTCGTATTCTGGACGGAATTCGTGTGTTATATTATGGAAGCCTTGTTCCTCTGTCGAATGTGGCAACGGTAACCACGCCCGATGCCAAGACCATTATGGTGCAACCGTGGGAAAAACCTATGTTGAAAGTAGTGGAAAAGGCCATTCAGGACTCCGATGTAGGTATCACACCCGAAAACAACGGAGAAGTTATACGATTGGGTATACCACCCCTTACGGAAGAACGCAGAAAACAACTTGTGAAACAGACCAAGCAGGAAGCCGAAGATGCTAAGATAAGTATACGAAATGCCAGAAGAGAGGGTATTGATGAAGTGAAAAAAGCGGTTAAAGACGGTCTCCCGGAAGATATGGGAAAAGATGGTGAAAATGAGCTTCAGAAACTCCACGATAAATATATCAAAAAAGTGGATGATATGTTTGCCGAAAAGGAGAAAGAAATACTTACCGTTTAATGACGAAGGGCGGAGAGGAGTATAACCAGAAGAGGGTGAAAGGGCTTGTAATTAAAAATACCGGTAACACCTATCTGGTACGCGATAAAAGCGGCAATGATTTTCTGTGTAAAGCAAAAGGGAACCTCAGGCTTAAGGGAATCCGCAGTACAAGTCCCGTTGTAGTGGGTGATATTGTTTTCATGGATGTAAATCTTGATGGCACGGCTTTTATTACCGATATAGAAGATCGTAAAAACTATATTGTCCGCAAGTCTTCCAAGCTTTCCAAACATGCACATATACTCGCCGCAAATATCGATCAGGCGTTGCTCTGTATCACAATACACTCACCCGAGACTACAACTGTGTTTATTGACCGGTTCCTTGTTACTGCCGAAGCATATTCGGTCCCAGTCTGTCTCGTTTTTAACAAAACAGACCTGTATGATGAGGAAGATACCGGTTATATGAACAGCATGGTTCATCTCTATTCTCTTATCGGTTATCGCTGTATAAAAGCCTCCATGGTAACCCGACAAGGGGTTGACGAACTCAAAGAGATTACCAGGGATAAGATTGTCCTGCTGGCCGGTCATTCAGGTGTTGGAAAATCAAGCATCATCAATGAAATGCAGGGTGAATCGGTACAGAAAGTGGGTAAAATTTCAGAATATCATAGCAAAGGGATGCATACCACCACTTTCTCCGAAATGGTAGAACTGGATAATGGCGGATATATAATAGATACACCCGGTATCAAGGGATTCGGAACTATAGATATGGTCACGGCAGAAGTATCGCACTATTTTCCTGAGATATTCAAAATATCTCAGAAATGCAAATATTATAACTGCCTGCACATTAATGAACCCGATTGTGCTGTTCTTAAAGCAGTGGAAGAGCATTATATCAGTGAAAGCCGATATCATTCCTACCTGAATATTTTAGAAGATATTAGTGACGGTAAATACCGGATATAACCATGCAGTTGAACAATACATTGCTTATGATCATTGAGCTACTTTATCTCCTTACGGTGATAAGTATTGTGGTGGTGGTTATTTCGGAGAACAGGAATCCCATTAAAACTGTGGCATGGATCCTTGCTGTTGTCTTTTTGCCTTTCATAGGAATCATATGGTATGCTGTTTTCGGGCAGGATACAACAAAAAAATATGTAATCTCAAGGCGGATGTACAGTAAACTAAAAAAGCGTCCTTTGGATGAGATGGATACGCCGGTGGAGATTTTTTTCCCTGAAAAACATGCCAACATAGTTAAATTGCTGCAAAATTTGGATTATACCCCTTTGCTGGGGGGAAATAATGTGAAGTTATTCACCTTAGGAAAAGACAAGTTCGATCATTTGCTCGCTGATATTGAAAAGGCAAGACAACATATTCACATAGAATATTATGTTTTGAATGATGATGAGATAGGCATGAAGGTGCAGGAGGCACTTATTCGTAAAGCTAGGGAGGGACTGGAAATACGTATCATTTATGATAGTTTCGGGTCAAGGAAAGCTAAGAAGAAATTCCTGGAAGAATTCCGTAGAGCCGGCATAGAAACCGAGCCTTTTTTAAAACTTACATGGTCTGCAATCACTTCAAGATTGAACTACAGGACTCACCGCAAAATAGTGGTTATAGACGGACAGATAGGATATGTTGGCGGAATGAATATTGCTGACCGATACATAAAGGGATTCGATTGGGGTTGCTGGCGAGATACGCATGCTCGGATTGAGGGTAAAGGAGTTCAGGGATTGCAGTCGGTTTTCCTTATCGACTGGTATTTTGTTTCTCAAACCCTGATTACATCGCGCAATTATTTTCCTATGCTGGGAAACTTTGGGGAGTGTCCCATGCAGATCGTTAACAGCGGCCCATTGAGTGAAGAGAACGAGATATCTCACGGCATAATGCAGGCAATCTACGATGCCCAAAAATCTATCTTCATTCAGACTCCATATTTTCTTCCTCCCGATGCAATGATAGATGCTCTGAAGGCTGCTGCTATTCGCGGAGTGGATGTAAGGCTCATGATATCTAAACGATCTGATGTGCCGTTAGTACAGATGGCATCACGTTCATATATAAAGGATATGTTGAAAGCAGGTGTGAAAGTATATAAATATCATAAGGGATTTCTTCATTCTAAAATGATGATGTTCGATGATTCGCTGACTCTAATAGGATCTGCCAATTTTGATTCACGAAGTTTTGAACAGAATTTCGAGGTTGAGGCATTTATTTATGATGAAAAACTTGGGGAGCAGGCCAATGATATTTTTGTTGAAGATCAACGCTTTTCTGATTTGGTGTTGATGAGAGAATGGGTTAAGAGGCCCGTTATGCAACGTTTTTTTGAATCTTTGTTGCGACTTTTTGCTCCATTATTATGAGGTGGCGATAATCAGAAAGTAAATGAGTATGAATAGAATTTTTATTATAGGGTATATGGGTTCGGGGAAGACCACCGTGGGGAAACGGCTGGCCAGGTCTTTATCACTATCATTTATCGATCTGGATGCATTTATAGAGAACAAATACCGGAAGTCTGTATCTGATATTTTTGCGGAAAAAGGGGAGGAGCAATTTCGAAAAATAGAGAACCGGGCACTTCTAGAAGTGGCCAATATTGAAGATGTGGTAATTTCTACAGGCGGAGGTACACCATGTTTTTTCGATAATATGGATGTTATGAACAAAGCCGGCACCACCGTCTATATTCAGGCCGATCCGGAAGAACTTGCTGCCCGTCTGCTGGCATCGAAAACTGTACGCCCGCTTATTGCAGGTAAGCCAAGAGAGGAGATTATTCCGTTTATAACGGAACATTTGGCTCAAAGAGAGTGTTATTACAAAAGAGCGCAAATTGTTTATCATACTGACCGAATGATTACCAAAGAGGATATTAATTTAACGGTTCGCGGAGTTGAGGAGCAATTAAAATACAAAAAAAAAGAATGATCAACGATTCTCAAAAAAGCACTTCGTTTTTTGTGCGTGAGTTATTACTCAAAGCAGAGAAACAAAAGGTTTCAACTGTTATTGGAATACCCAAAGAAAATCAGGAGGTGGAAAGACGTCTGGCTCTTACCCCTGAAGCTGTTTCTCTGTTGGTGTCATCTGGCTACAGGGTATTGTTTGAAGCAGGGGCGGGGTATATGATAAACTACTCCGACAGCTATTATGCTGAGTCGGGTGCTGAGATTGTAGAGACAGCAAAAGAGGTTTTTCAAGCCGATCTTATCCTTAAAATCTTGCCTCCAACATTGGAAGAAGTTCAGATGATGCGATTAAGAAGTACAGTCTTTTCGTTTCTCTACCTTCACAGGCTTTCTACACCACTGCTTGAATTGATGTCGGAGAAAAAGATTAATGCGCTCGCTTACGAACTTATTTATGATGAAACCGGCGTGTCACCCTTTGTTACTTCTATCTCCGAAATTGAAGGAGCTTCCTCCATTACGCTGGCTGCCGAGCTGTTAAGCAATGCCCATGGTGGTAAGGGAATCCTTCTTGGCGGCATCCCCGGCATATCACCCACTGAAGTGGTAATCATTGGTGCCGGTGTGGCCGGCGCCATGGCTGCCAGGGCAGCCATGGCGCTGGGAGCATCGGTTAAAGTGTTCGATGACGATATATCGAAGCTGCGGAATATTCGTCACGAATTGGGTAGTCCGGTCTTCACCTCTATATTGCAACCCAACGTGCTGAGAAATGTTTTTCGCTCTGCCGATGTAGTTATTGGCGCAATGCAGTATATCAACAAATCACACTTTTACCGTATCTCCGGCGACCTCATAAGGGAAATGAAGAGAGGGGCCATCATAATCGACCTGCGTATGGCGCAGGGAGGATGTTTCGAAACCACAATGGAGGCCTGTTTGCCTGGCCATCCGTCAATCTTTGAAAAATTTGGGGTGTTGCACTTCTGTGAGATGAGCCTTAGCTCGCGTGTGGCACGTACTTCTTCCATCGCTTTGAGCAATATTTTTGTAACGCTGTTCTCTTCTATGGCCGATTGCGGAGGGGTGGACCATTTTGCCCGGTTCGACCGGGGTTTTGCTTCTGGCTTTTACATGTATGCCGGAAAAATGGTCAATTCCTACGTAGCCAACCATTTTAACTTTCCTGTTGCCGACATCGGCCTCTTTCTGCACGGGTATTGACATTCATTTTTAATTCACCGTTGTATATCTCTATCAATTGTATTATTTTCAATAATGCACAATATAAATATCCGATACGGGGGGTTAATCGTATCATTGAGCAGGGAGATTGGATGGTTAGTTTTTGTTAACATTTAATGATGCAGCAATTCTCCATATTATGCGTCTGTAGTAATGGTTAATTCTCATTGTAAGTCGCACAAAAATCAATAGATAATCTTTTGAAAGTTACGATGAACGGTATAAACTTATCAGTTGATTATCAGTGTGTCTGTAGGTAATAGAAGCATAAAATATGAAAAAGGAAATACATAAATCGCTGTTTTTAAGCATCCTGATATTCATATCCGGTTGCAATAGCGATATTTTTGTGGAAGATTTTCTTCCCGGAGAACAGATGGATGTTGTACTTTCGGAAACGGACAACAGAAAGGAAATCAATTTTAAGTCAGACAACTGGAGGCTGATTGATATTGTTTCTTTTATGGACGCCCCATTTACTACCCGTGCATATACCCTCGATGGTGAACCCGTCTCTTTTCCTTTCGGTGAAAAAGAACCGGCTACTGTTTATTTCTTAAGCGACTTTATAGATTTTCGTGTAGAGAAAAGAGGTGGCAACAAACTGCAGCTTACACTCAATGAAAATCTCATGAATGAGGATGTAACCATGCTGATAAAAGTTGGCAATGATTACAAAGAGCAACAGATCAAGCTTCTGCTGGCTCCCACAAGCAAATATCAAATAGACAGTGTGGTTTACGATTGGGAAAAATTTGAAATAAATGAGGGCGCTCTTAACGAAATGGAATCTTTAGTTGTCGATAACAAAAACTCTTCCTCTCCCGTTACCCTCACATGCTATCCTTTTAAAAAATCGACGCGGAAGATTCTCTTTTATAACCCCGCCGGATATTGGGACGAACAAAAATTCCGACGGTTACTCGGCGCTACGCTCCCTGAAATTGCCATCCCTGATCTGGTTGATTCAAAACCCGTATTACATAACACCAAAGCGTCTTTTGGAATTATGGAACAGGAGCTTGAAGCACCATTGGACAAGAAGTTGTCGGTAGAGGTAACCGTTGATGCCTACGACAAAAGAAAAATACTGATCTTTAATGAAGTAGAGAGATATTCCGTGCCCTACAAGGTGTATATATCCAATCCTAAAACAGGCAAAAAACGTTTTTTTACGGGAGAACTCACCAGTAGTCGTCCTACGGATTATTTTATCCTAAAAACAAAAGTTGAATGAAAATAAGAATAAATAAGGGAGCGCTAAAATCCTTCCTATGCACCATATTGTTGCTATTCACTGCCGTAGGCTCCTTTGCCGGTAAAAGCGACTCCACTTCAACAAAAATCATCCACATGATTGGTGCCGATTTGAGGCCGGGATATCTGTTCCCTACGCATGAATTCTTCAAAGGCTCCAACCGTGCAGGACAGAGAATGAACTCCACTCTTTCCGGTCATCTGAAGTACGGTTTCAAGTTCTCTGACAACACATATCTGGGTAGGCAATATCCTCATGCCATACAAGGCATCGGAATCGCTTACAATACATTCTTCAACTCTTCCGAACTGGGAAATCCCGTCAACGTCTATCTCTTCCAAACGTCAAGAATAGCAAGCATCACCTCCGACTTGTCATTCGATTACGAATGGAACTTTGGCTCAGCATTCGGTTGGAAGAAGTATGATGAGGAGAAAAATCCGTTCAATATGGTTGTCGGCTCCAAAATTAGCGCCTATATCAACCTTGGATTTCTATTGAACTGGCAAATGACACCAAGCACCTATCTGCGTGGCGGGGTGGGGGTGACACACTATTCCAACGGAAATACCAGTTATCCCAACTCAGGGGTGAATACAATTGGAGCCTCCATAGGTGTTGCACACTTTTTTGGGAACAATAGAGAAAACAGATTCTCCTATTTCCCGTCTCAGAATCACGCATTGAATTCGTATATTACCTATGACCTCATTGTCTATGGTGCTACACGGAAAAAGGGCATCTTCCCTGAAGATCAAAGCCCGATGCTAGTTCCCGGCTCGTTTGGAATTGCAGGATTGAACCTCAATCCATTATATCATTTCAGCAATTATTTCCGCGCCGGTATTTCGCTTGATCTGCAGTATGATGAAAGTGCCAACATCGGCAAGCATATAGCCAATACATATATTCCATCTGAGCCTGAAGAGCTTAGGTTCTACAGGCCTCCCTTCAGGGAACAGTTTTCGGCAGGGCTCTCACTGCGTGGGGAAATTGTCATGCCCATCTTTTCAATTAACCTGGGTATTGGAAAAAACTTTTTGTGCAAGGGAGACGATACGAACTCATTTTACCAAACTTTTGTGCTCAAGACCCATATTACCCATAACATGTTCCTGCATACGGGCTATCAGCTATACCGTTTTAAAGATCCGAACAACTTGATGATGGGGTTGGGCTATCGATTTAATGCGAAATAATCAAGAAAATAACGCGCTACTTGTACCCGTCAACCCGCATGACAAGAATGGACCAACACGAACACTAGAAAAGATGGATTAAGAAAACCCTACCATGATCTCTTCCTGCGCAGCACCAGGTACCAGGTCAGCAGAATCCCCCCCTTAAAGAAAGAGGTGCTGGAGATGGCCCACCAGACGCCAGTCACCCCGATGCGCGCACCCAGAAAGAGCGCCAGCGGGATACGCAGTGTGTTAAACACCATGCTGATGATGGCAGGCGGGGTGGTCCTGCCCAACCCGTTGAAAATGCCCTGGGTGGTGATCTCCAGCATCATGAAAATTTGAGAGACACCCATGATTAACAAATACTCACCCCCAGCCAGATATGCTGCTTTTTCAGGTACAAAAACAGAAAAAATCTCTTTACCGTACAATATGAATGCCGCAGTTACAATTATTCCCAATGTGCCCATCATCATTAATGTATAGCGAAATGCACGATTGGCCCGGTTTATCTTATGCGCCGCATAGTTCTGCGCAACAAAACTGCCCAAGGCTGTGGAGAATCCATTGGAGGTATTCCAAGTGATCCCCTCAATCTGGCCACCAGTTGTCTGACTGGTTATACCAAGGTATCCGCCGTAAACCGATGCGATGCGGGCCAGATTCATATTCACAAATGCAAAGTAAACATTCATCGCGGCAACGGGTAGTCCTAGCTTCAGTATGTTAAGAGTATATTTTCTACGGAGACGGATCAGGAATTGAAACCGTCCCAATAACCCGTTTTTTTTCTTTAGGTGGTGGATAAAGAGAATAATTACCACTACCTGAGAAAGAAGGGTAGCCAGCGCGGCCCCTCTTACTCCCATGGCCGGGAACGGACCAATACCGAAAATAAGGAGAGGATCCAGTAAAATGTTAAACACTAATCCGGTGGCGTTGAAATAAAAAGGGATGTCACTGCGGCCGGAGCCAATATAGATGCCGGAGAAGTTTAGAATAAGGAACATGACCGTTATTCCCGGTGAAATTATCCGCAGGTAACCGGCAGCTTCCAGCGCAATACCAGCCTCCAGACTGTAAAATGATACATAAGTGCTGGGAAAGAGAAAGAAGAAAATACCGAAGGTGAGCCCCAATGCCAGGGCAATAGTGGTAGTGTGTGATGCATAGAGTGATGCTTTGTCTAACCGCCGGGCACCTATCGATTGGCCAATGGCAATCTCTGCGCCTACCTTCGATATCAATGCAACCGAATTCATCATCCACATTAACATGCCGATTGAACCGACCGCTGCCACGGACTTGCTTCCCAGACGTCCAATCCAGATGATATCTACTAAGTTGTAGGCCATCTGGATGAAGCTGATAGCCATCAGAGGGAGTGCCAGCGTAATCAATTGACGGAAAATGTTTCCGCCTGTCAGATCGCGTACAGAAGGTTTATATGCAGAAAGATTTTCCACCTGATTTATTGCGTATTTTTTTGATAAAAAAAAGAAGTAACTTTAATCTGTTACTCCCTTTAGAGCGGAAGACGGGACTCAAACCCGCGACCCTCAGCTTGGAAGGCTAATGCTCTATCAACTGAGCTACTTCCGCGAAAATGACTGACTTATGAGCCAATTTATAAATGTTGCAATATTGCCAATATTTTGTGTATGCTATTACCAATGGCCTATTGAACAATCAACACATTTGTTTTGTGGGCAGTGATGGATTCGAACCACCGAAGGCGTAAGCCAGCTGAGTTACAGTCAGCCCCATTTGGCCACTCTGGTAACTGCCCTTGATTCACGACGGCAAAGATAATACGAATTATATGTATTTTGACTTGAGGCCGATCATTTTTAAAGCGGTTATAGCCGCTTCATCACCTTTGTTTCCATGTCTTCCTCCTGCTCTTGCTTTTGCCTGATCGAGCGTGTTGGTGGTGAGCAGGCCAAAAACTGCTGGTACGTTATATTTTAAATTCAACTGCGTAGTTCCGTCTGTTACGCTGTTGCAAACAAAGGTAAAATGTGGAGTCTCCCCCTGTATAACACATCCAAGGAGAATTACACAGTCCACTTTTGCTTTCTCAATCATTACCTTTGCCCCATAGGTAAGCTCAAAACTTCCCGGCACATGTTCGATAACAATATCGTCACTTAAAACTCCGAATTTAACCAGTGTGTTGTAAGCACCGAGCAGAAGGTTCCCTGTTATGGAGGAGTTCCAGTCAGAAACTACTATTCCAATTCGTTTACCTTTTCCATCAGGAACAGACTTCGGGTCGTAAGACGAGAGGTTGTTAAGTTCAGTTGCCATTCTTGTTTATTTCGTTTCTTTAAGTAGTTCAGCCTGTTTAATAAATTTGTCCGATTCCTGAGCTTCAGGTGAATTGATATAATTATCTTTGACCTGCTTGAAAATATCAATTGCTTTATCGTATTCTGCAAGGCTCAAATAAGTTTCACCTGCCTTCTTATAATAGATGGGGCTAAGCATTTCGTCGTTTGCGTCTTTGGCTGCTTTCAGATAGTATGACAAAGCATTATCAGACTGTCCCATATTCATATATACATCACCTATTGCTCCAGTCACAGCCGGAGTAATAAGCAGGTCGCCTCCCTTGAATTTTTTCAGATGTTCCAGAGCCTTCTCATGGTTGCCCATCCTGTTGTAAGCGATACCTGCATAAGCATGTGCAAGATCGGCTGTCTTAGTCCCTTTATACTGATTTATGATCGACTCAAACCCGATATAGTCATTTCCGTTCCCGAAAATGGCAAGTGAGTCCTGTCCCTCTTGAAAGTAGCGTTCGCCTTTAAAGATGGCTGACTGCGCTTTTTCGTTTCGGGGTGACTTATGTAGATAGTGATAGGCAAGAAAAATTCCAACGGCAGCTATAACTATCAGTAGTCCTGTTAAAATGGCTTTCTGATTTTTTTCGAGGAATTGTTCGGTAGTGGTAAGTGCTTCCCCAATATTTTCGAAATTTTTTTCGGCCTTTGATTCTTTTGTTTTTTTAGCAGACATATTGTTTTTGAAAAAAATGTTTTGTTTTATTTTCGAGATGCAAAAGTAATGGTTTTTAGTGACAAATAAAATTTCAAAGCTTGTTTTTTATTAAAGTCACAAGCATCATTAATCTTTTTCTTATGTCTCAAGTCTAACATTTAATTTCAAAAATTCATTATTTTGTTATATAATACATTTTTTAAGTGAGAACTAAACAATTAAAGAAACTGAGTGTTAAAAATATATTAAAGTATTTACCGTTTAATGTAGAGGGTTGATTACACAATTTACGAACTATTTAAACTGGTCTTTGTTATTGCTGAAAAAGAATAAATTTAAAGTTGAAGGAACTTCTATGAAGAAATATATTATTACTATTAGTATTTTAATAGCTGGCTTGTTTAATATTGAAGGACAGATTGATGCGGGCTTTACTACTGTGCCCGTAGTCAACGGGAAGGTTGTTTTTGACCATTTTATCATTACAGATCAGAGACTAACGACCAATCAGAATTATGACGTTTTACAAAAATGGGTGAAAGGAAAATATTCTGGCAGCCCGTTGTTATCAGGAATTCGTTTCGATGATAAAGCTCGTTCGGTGACAGTAAGCTCAAAGGCGGAATTACTGCTTCCGGCAAATAGTGATGGCGTTCGTGAGAAGATGATAATGAATTACCGGTTTGATGCCACCATCACCAATGCCGGCTGTATGCTTGTGGTAAGAGATATAACTTATCAGAACGCTCAAAAGGATGGCTCTTCATTTTTCCCTAAAGTATATACTGCCGAGCAGACAATTACTAATCAGGCGGTAAACACTGCCGGTGAAGAGAGTGAGCTACGCAACAACATACGAAAAGGCACTCTCGTATTTCTGAACGGTTTATATTCTGAAATAACAGGGGCCTTCTAAGGCTTCCGGTTTGGTGATATTATTCTAAGGCTTCCGGTATGGTAATGTATAGAGATGGCAGTTGCAAATTCTGAGCGTGCACAATACGTATATAACATGATATGTGATATTTGAGCCTGTTCCGGAAAACCTGAGAACCTGAGAACCGATTTAATGTATCACAACGCTTTATTTTACTTTTGTAAGTATTCACTATACAGCTAAATCATTATTCATAAAATGTTTTGAGGCCAGTGCCTGCCTACTACCGATAAAAAGCAGAATTTTAGTAGCTTGTAAATGGTGACCCGCAAAACATCGTAAAACTATCATTTGGCTCCGGATTTATAGCATGGATATACACGGAAGTTCAGTAGTTTATTTATAAATTAATTTGCAAAAAACTTTGGTTAATTAAAATAATATGCTTAATTTTGCGCCCTGATTTGTCAGGAAGTTTATTCCTTTTATGAGTAAAACGGAAATAATAAAATACACTATATAGCAATGTCTAAGATTTGTCAAATAACTGGAAAAAGAGCAATGGTTGGGAACAACGTTTCGCACTCCAATGTGAAGACGAAGCGTAAGTTCAACGTGAATTTGTTCAGAAAGAAATTTTATTGGGTGGAAGAAGATTGCTGGATTAACCTGAATATTTCAGCATCAGGCCTCCGTACAATCAATAAAATTGGATTGGATGCAGCCTTGAAACAAGCAGCTGCAAAAGGATACTTAAATTCATAACGAATAGGAGATAGCAGCTATGGGGAAAAAAGCAAAGGGTAACAGAGTGCAGGTAATTCTTGAGTGCACAGAGCACAAAGAGAGTGGTATGCCAGGCACATCGAGATATATTACCACTAAGAACAGAAAGAATACTACAGGAAGATTGGAGTTAAAGAAGTACAATCCAATCCTTAAAAAAATGACTGTACACAAAGAAATCAAGTAAAACAAGTATAGACTATGGCAAAGAAAGCAGTTGCGGGTTTCCGCGATAAAAACACGACTACGGGACGCAGCCACACGAAAGTAATAAGAATGGTGAAGTCGCCCAAGACAGGTGCATATAGTTTTAAAGAAGAGATGATCCTTAACGATCGGGTGAAAGATTATTTTTCTAAATAAATCTGTTAAATATATGTAAAAGCTTCCCTGTGCCAAAACGCAGGGAAGTTTTTTATTTACTATTTTGTAGATTTGTAGAATATATTCCGGGTAGACATTAAAAGCGTTAGATAGGAAATCATAAATATTTATCGTTAAACATTAATTAATAAATGGGCTTTTTTGACAGATTCTCGAAAGAGAAAAAAGAGACATTGGATAAAGGTCTTGAAAAAACAAAAGCGAGTTTCTTTTCGAAGATCACACGTGCCGTTGCAGGCAAGTCGAGGGTTGATGACGATGTGCTGGACAACCTGGAAGAGGTATTGGTAACTTCGGATGTTGGGGTTGATACGACCCTTAAGGTAATAAACCGAATTGAAGAACGCGTTGCCCGTGACAAATATGTGGGAACGGATGAACTAACCGAAATTCTGCGTGATGAGATCGCAAATCTTCTTATCGAAAATAACAGTAACGACCTTGTGGAGTTTTCCATAGGGGAAGGAGTAAAGCCATATGTGATTATGGTTGTTGGAGTGAATGGAGTGGGGAAGACAACAACAATAGGTAAGCTGGCATATCAGTTTAAACAGAGAGGTTTATCAGTTTATCTAGGAGCTGCCGATACTTTTCGTGCCGCAGCCGTGGAACAGCTTGAAATATGGGGGCAAAGAGCAGATGCGCAGGTGATTAAACAAAAGATGGGTTCAGACCCTGCATCTGTAGCTTTTGATACAATCAATTCTGCCAAATCGCATAACGCTGATGTGGTAATCATTGATACTGCCGGCCGATTGCATAACAAAGTAAATCTGATGAATGAGCTCACAAAGATTAAGAACGTGATGGGTAAAATTGTACCCGATGCACCTCATGAGGTACTTCTTATTCTGGATGGTTCTACAGGGCAAAATGCATTTGAACAGGCCAAACAATTCACATCAGCAACAGAAGTTACGGCACTGGCAATCACAAAACTCGATGGTACCGCCAAGGGTGGTGTTGTAATCGGTATTTCTGACCAATTCAAAATTCCCGTGAAATACATTGGTCTGGGCGAAGGAATGGAAGATTTGCAGGTGTTCAGAAGGAAAGAATTTGTTGATTCGCTTTTTGGATAATGAAACTTTTTGGATAGTAAAGCCTTTTGGAGAGTAAAAATGATATATGGTTAAAAACAGAATAGATGTTGTTACGCTAGGTTGCTCCAAGAACCTTGTAGATTCGGAGCTGTTGATGAGACAACTTGTAGCTAACGGATACACAGTAGAACATGATTCAGAATCACCAAGGGGTGATATTGCCGTGATTAATACCTGTGGATTTATCGGTGATGCAAAAGAGGAGTCCATAAATATGATTTTGTCATTTGCAGAAGCAAAGAAAAGGAACAGGCTAAAGAAGCTGTTTGTGATGGGTTGCCTTTCTGAAAGGTACAGGGATGAGCTGCTGGAAGAGATTCCGGAAGTGGACAAATATTATGGTAAGTTCGACTGGAAGAACTTAATTGCCGATCTTGGTAAGTCGTATTACAAGGAACTTGAATTCGATCGCACACTCTCTACTCCTCCGCATTATGCCTATATAAAGATATCTGAAGGCTGCGACAGAACCTGTTCATACTGTTCTATACCTTTGATAACTGGTAAATACAAATCACGTTCGATGGAAGAGATTGAAAGAGAGATACGTGGACTTACAGATGAAGGCGTGAAGGAGTTTCAGTTTATAGCGCAGGATCTGACTTATTACGGACTCGATCTGTACAAAACCATGAAACTTCCCGAACTGGTGGAAAGAGTATCAGACATAAAAGGTGTGGAATGGATCCGTCTGCATTATGCCTATCCTGCACATTTTCCGACAGACCTGTTGCGGGTAATACGTGAAAGAGAAAATGTGTGCAAATATCTTGATATTGCACTGCAGCATATAAATGATAATATGCTGAAAATAATGCGCAGAAACATAACCAGACAACAGACTATTGAGCTGATAGAACGCATTCGTGAAGAAGTGCCGGGAATACATCTGCGAACTACTATGATGGTGGGGCATCCTGGTGAAACAGACGAATATTTTCAGGAGTTGCTTGGTTTTGTTGAGAATAGCCGTTTTGAACGCCTGGGAGCATTCCCATATTCGCACGAAGAAGATACCTATAATGATCAACACTATTCCGACGATATACCTGCCTCGGTAAAGCAGGAAAGAATGGATAGGCTGATGAAGATACAAGAGGGAATTGCTATGTCTGTTAATGAAGCTAAAGTGGGTAGAACTATGAAGGTGATTATCGACAGGGAAGATCCTGATTATTATATCGGACGTACTGAATTCGATTCTCCGGAAGTTGACGGAGAGGTGCTGATAAGTAAAGAACGGGAATTATCTATCGGTGACTTCTATGATGTAACTATAATGTCTGTATTGCCCTTTGACTTAATTGGCAAAGTAAATTGATACTTGATATGTGATTTTGAATTTTTAGCTGATATCGGATTTATGATTAAATCAGATATCAAAACTTTATAGTATAACATGACAAACGAAGACCTTATTGCCAAAATTGCTCAACGCCTCGATTGGACAGATATTGCAGTTTCTGAAGTGTTGGATGCAGTGATAGACGTAGTTAAAGCTGAACTGTTGGAAAGCAACCGGATTATTATTGATGATTTTGGAGTGTTTTTTACCCGTATTCAATCGGAATATATTCTTGTAGACAGTGAAACAAATGATCGATATCTGATACCGCCCGTTGTTGAGGTGGATTTTGAGATGTTGAGCTTGAAAACAGAAGAGGAGATTTTACCTTTTGAGTTGATTTTTACCCCTGACGTGGCTTTGAACGAAGCAGTTAATATTTCTTTCTCGCATTTCGAACCCACTTTACTTAATGAAGGTGTGGATTTACCTGGAATTCAGGTAGTGATTCCAGTAGACGAATATGATGATCTGGAGGAGAATGATGAGCCCAACAAATCAGTACAATTGCATCCTGAAAAAGAAGAAACAGCAATAACTCAGGCTCCCGAAATTACACTTTCAGCCGGAATATCTGAGACAACGCCTGAATCAGCTCCCGAATCTGGTGATGGTGCAACAACTGAAGCAGTTCCCGAAACTTTTGCTGGAGCAATACCTAAATCAATAGCTGAAGTAACTCCGGAAACAACGCAAGAAGCAGTTACTGAAACAATTCAGGAACCTGCGCCTGTAAAAGTTATCGAAATATCCAATTCTTCTGCATCTGCAGAAGTTCATATGTCTGTTAATACTGCCTCTGGCATTATAGAGCACAAGTTGCCAGTGACAACTTCTCGTTCTGAAAAGAAAAAACGAAAAAAGAGGCCTACTGTGTTGATACCTGTTTTGGGAGGCTTGGCAATTGCTCTGGCAGCTCTTTTTTTTTTCAGGGGAGTTCAAACAAAAAAAGTTGAGCCACTAATAGTAAATAATGAAATAGAATATACTACTGAAAATGTCTATACTCCCCGGACAGACACCGTTTTTCAGTCGGTAAATGAAGTTGCTGCTCAAGCAAAAGAGGAGAAGAAGATAATGCTCGAAGAAGGAAAAACATTACGACTGCTGGCTTTGGAACTTTTCGGGAACAAGGAGTTTTGGGTGTACATCTATCTCGAAAATAAGAAAAATATACAAAACCCCAACATTGTTCCTTCCGGAACATATTTGCTCATTCCTGATCCGTCAACATACCGATTTGATCTGTCCGATCCTCAATCTGTTGCTGAAGCAAAAGCATTGGGAGATAAAGTGCTTAACGAATGTTTGAATTAATTTGTCATACTTTTGAAGTATTTTCATAATTATTTAACTCTTTATATATTGGTTTAATCGGAGGATATTCTTTAACTTTGCTATTTAAATAATTTTCCCATACAATAAGATATATTTAAGGTTGAGCTTTGATTCCAATCAAAAAAGTGAATGGATAGAGAATATTTTGAAAATATATATAAGAACTATTTTAAAGTTTTATATCTTTTTGCTATACGTATTGTAGGCGATGCATCTTCTGCTGAAGATATTGTACAAGATGTTTTTACTGAATGCTGGATGAAACGTAACAGTCTTGATCTCTCCAGGTCATTAAAGCCTTATTTATATAAATTGACTTATAATCGTAGTCTTGATTTTTTGAAATTATCAGATAATAAAAGGGTTACTATTTCTGACAGATTCTCGCTTAGCGACGAAATTATGTATTCGGCTTTCACTTTAGACGAACAATTATATTCTGACGAAATTGGAAAAGAAATTTCAAATTGCGTTGCTGAATTACCCGATAAGTGCAAACAGGTTTTTTTATTAAGTCGCCATGATGACCTTAAAAACAGGGAGATAGCTGAAAAACTTAATATCAGCATTAAAACAGTAGAAAAGCATATATCAAAAGCACTGCAAACGATTCGTGATCATCTCTTGAAAACCGGCTATTTAGGAGCTTTAACTTGCTTTTTTATTAAGTTATTTAACGGTCATATATTCTATTTTTTCTAAACTATACTTGAAAAACTTAACAAAAACCTGACTATGTTTATAGGTTTTGAATATTAAATGTGGCTCGGTAAAGAAGATAATTCACATACAAATTATTAGGAAAAACAATATTTCTTCAAAATGTGAGTCCCCTCCAAAAAGTTTCTTTTATTGCAAACGGGCAAAAAAAGATATTGACATCCAATGTATTAAAAATAAACATTTTTTTTAAGTATTTTGGGAGCAGACTCAAATATCAATGCCTCGTTAAAACTTAATTTATAATAAAGACAGTCAATAAGTTACCCTTGATTCTTAAAAGTGCCATATTCTGCTGGTATTCAGCGAATTATAGGAATTGTTTTAATAAATTGCCGAAGTGTTGAAATATTATATCCGAAAATTATATTTTAAAAACATGCGAGACAGGGTAGGGTATTTTGCTTCTCATTCGTGATATATTAAAACACCATAAGGAAGAAGTATCTATGCTACATGAGCAAATTGAATATAATGTACTGATATCCAAATATCTTGATAACGAAATTAGTTCTGAAGAAAAGAAGCAGTTGGAGTTTTGGATAATACAGTCGAAAGAAAATAAAGCATATTTCCGGGAGATGGCAAAGTCTTGGGAGGAATCAACAATAGCGCTGCAAGATAAAACAATTGTGCGAAATCAACTGATTAAATTCTTTGAAAGACAAAAACTGAGGAAACGGCGCACTCTATTAAAATGGATCTCGGGAGCGGCTGCTGCAGTTATTCTTTTGCTGATCAGTTTACAGTTGTTTCTTCCAAATGTGTTTTTCGGTGACGAAATATTAACGGTCTCATCTGAAGATACAAAAAAAGAGGTCTTTCTACCAGACGGATCTCATGTGTGGCTTAATGCACACAGCATGCTTAGTTATTCCCTCAAATTCAACCATTCACGGAAAGTCAGGTTAACCGGAGAGGCGCTTTTCGATGTGCAACCAGACCAAGGAAGGAATTTCGTTGTAGAAACTGACAATATAACGATAGAAGTGCTAGGCACACTTTTTCTGGTGAGCGATTGCGGAGAATCCTCTAAAACCGAAACGGTTTTAGAATCTGGCAAGATAAACCTGAAATTTAATAAATCGGGAGAAGCATTGCAGATGAAACCCAATCAGCAAGTTGTTTACAATCATATTGATGGATCAACAATAGTGAAAAATGTAAATGCTACTGATTACACCAGTTGGAGAAAGAGCAGCCTGATCTTTGAAAACAGACGGTTGAGAGACGTCTTTACACAAATGGAACGATGGTATAATGTGGAAATCCAATGTAATAACAGTGATTTGTTGAATACTCCGGTATCATTCACGCTTGATGAAGAACCATTGAGTGAGACCTTAAGCATATTGGAGCAAATTACATCTTTATCGTGGAAAAAAAATAGTAACGAGATGATAATAATTGAATAGATAATCCTTAAAATAACGTTGCCTATGAGATAAACAGAAAGAGTAAATATGAAAGGGCAAATGAAATTATTCATCTGCCCTAAGTTTTTGAATTAACGTTTCTTCTTATTCTGTTCGCCCGGTTAAAGCGTAAAACAGGGAAGAAGCTAATTACATAACAAAAATAACATAAAAGAACATGTTGAACATACAAAAACAGAATGATTCATCCTTTTTTTTTGGTAAATTAACGACTTACTTACGAATATTCTTCTTTTTTATCAGTTTGTTTTCATTTATCATGACATCACAGGCAAAAGCCATAGTACAGAACGAGCTGATAAATATTAAACTCAATAATATTACCATTATTGAGGCTGTAAAAGCTATTGAAAAGCAGACAAATTACAAATTTGTGTATAATAATAATGATGTGGACGTCTCGCAAATAATTAATTTGAATGTAGTTGACGAGTCCATTGAAAAGGTAGCAAGAGCAATTTTTGCCGGATATAATATCTCGGTCAGAGGTAATAATGTGATAGTTACACGCAAGGTTTCTTCAGGAAGCAACATGAATATGATGCAACAGCCCAAACGACGTAATGTGGTTGGGCAAGTTGTTGATGCACAGACCCATGAGACAATAATTGGTGCCAATATACGTGTTGAAGGTACAGACAGGGGAACTGTCACGGATATTGACGGTAATTTCTCAATATCTGTTTCAGGAAGTTCCGATGTGCTCCTGATCACTTATATCGGATATCAGGATTTAAGAATTGAAGTGGACAATCGTACTGATTTAGCCCAAATAGAATTGCATCCTGATACCCAGGCGTTGGAGGAGGTGGTTATTACCGCTTTTGGAACCGGACAGAAACGAGAAACAATGGTCGGTTCAATACAAACAGTGAATCCAGGAGAATTGAGAGTACCCTCTGCAAATCTTTCAACCAGTTTTGCAGGTCGCTTGGCGGGAGTAATCTCTTACCAGCGGACAGGACAGCCTGGTGCTGACGGGGCCAGTTTTTATATTCGTGGTATTTCTACAATTAGTGGTGCAACTTCGCCTCTTATTGTACTTGATGGTGTCGAAATATCGGCAGGTGACCTAAATGCACTTGATCCTGAAATTATTGATGGATTCTCTATATTGAAGGATGCCACAGCCACTGCTATGTATGGGTCCAGAGGGGCTAATGGCGTAATGATCATTACAACGAAAACAGGTTCCGACTTATCTAAGCCTATAATAAATTATCGCATAGAAGGCAATGTAGCTATGCCCACGAGTAAAATAAAACTTGCCGACGGGGTTACTTATATGAAGCTATTTAATGAAGCGGTAGGAAATTTAGGGACTTCATTACTCTATTCGCAAGATAAAATATATGGTACGGAGAACAATTTAAATCCATATGTTTATCCCAATGTTAACTGGTATGATGAGATATTCAAAGATGCAGCGTTTAACCAGAAATTTAATTTTAACATACGTGGTGGTGGCAGTAAAGCAGATTATTTTAGCAGTATTTCTCTAACACATGAGAACGGAATATTACAAAACAGAAGTAAAGATTTTTATTCTTTTGACAACAATATCGATCTAATGCGCTATAATTTACAGAATAATGTAAATGCTTATTTGAGTAAGTCATCGAAGTTTTCTCTGCGCTTAAATGTAAACTTGATGGACAGAAAAGGTCCAAACACCAGTGTTAGCAATCTCTATAACAATATAATGTATATTAATCCGGTTGATTTCCCAATAATGTATCCGGATGATCCGTTGGTTCATTATGCTCGCTGGGGAGGTTACGCTTTTGGAAATGAAGGAGCCCGTAACCCGTTAGCGGACTTTGTAAGTGGATACCAAAATCAATTTGAAAGCACCGTGGTGGCCAACCTTCGGTTTGATCAGGGGCTTGATTTCATTGTTAAAGGTCTCTCATTTGCCACATTGGTTTCTTTTAAAAACTGGTCATCAACATCTACCTATCGTTCAGCTCCTTACAATATGTTTAGAGTTTCTAATTACACTCGTCATCCTGACAATACTGTAGATTATGAACTGGCAAGGCAAGTTGAAGAAGTAACGCCGGTGCTGGGAACAAACGGCGGTACTTCAGGTAGTCGTTTGTTTTACCTTCAGGCAAATTTAAATTGGGCAAGGAGTTTTGGTAAGCATGATTTGAATGCTTTATTTATCTACAATCAAGATCAGTTTAACCTAAATAACATTTCTGCCGACAAATCGCTGCAGCGTTTATATAACTCATTGCCTCAAAGAACACAGAGTGTGGCGGGAAGATTATCCTATGCATACGATAATAAATATTTGCTCGAATTTAACTTCGGATACAATGGTTCCGAAAATTTTTCCGAAGGAAATCGCTTTGGTTTCTTTCCGTCAGTTGCAGGAGGGTACAATATAAGCTCAGAATCTTGGTTTGAACCATTGTTGCCTGTTGTTAGCCATTTAAAATTAAGAGGTTCATGGGGTTTAGTAGGTAATGATCGTATCGGGGGGGAACGTTTTGTTTATATGTCAGACGTGTCTTTAACCGGGAAAGGTTTTACAACTGGGATTGATATGAATTACTCCAAAAGCGGTCCAGTATATAACCGATACCCCAATTATGATTTAACTTGGGAGACCGGTGAGAAAATTAACCTGGGTCTCGATTTGCATCTGTTTGATGATTTTAGAATTTCTGCTGATTTTTTCAGAGAGGAAAGAAGCAATATCTTCCAACAGCGGGCGACTATTCCAAACTATTTAGGCACGGCTAATACTGCTGTCTATGCTAATACTGCTGCTGTAAGGAACAAAGGTTTTGACTTTTTAGTTGATTATAGTAAGCAGGTTAATAGAGATTTTATTATTCAAATGAAAGGGACATTTACTTTTGCCCGAAATGAAATCACAAAGTATGATGAACCGATCGATCAGGATTATCCAAACTTGGTAAATGTAGGAAGCTCATTGAATACTCACCTTGGTTATGTTGCAGAAGGATTGTTTATTGATGAAGGAGAGATTGCAAATCGTCCTGAGCAACAAATATCGGGGAATGTAGGAGTTGGTGATATTAAGTATAAAGATATCCCGAATAGATTTGGCGAAACGGATGGCCTGATTACAAATAATGATCGTATTAGAATGGGTTATCCTACTGTCCCTGAGATTATTTATGGTTTTGGGCCCAGTATTCGCTATAAAAAATGTGATTTCGGGTTTCTCTTCCAGGGGGCAGCACGAACCTCCATGATGTTGTCGAATATGCATCCATTTGGAACTAACACACGCAAGAACGTGATGAAATGGATTGTTGATAGTCACTGGAGTCCGAATAATCAGGATTTACATGCAGATTATCCCAGACTGACTCAAACCACCCATGGTAATAATACGGAAGCCTCAAGTTTTTGGTTGCGAGATGCTTCATTTTTAAAACTCAAAAATGCTGAAATCGGTTACAATTTAAAAAATATGCGTTTTTATCTAAGCGGAACAAATCTGTTAACATTTTCAAAATTTAAACTTTGGGATCCGGAACAAGGTGGTGGAAGTGGATTACAATATCCGACAACGAGAGTTTTTAATATTGGATTTCAGATGACAATAAACTAAAAAAGTGGAAAAATGAAATTATATAAATTATTATTCATATTATTGACAATTGGTGTCATTTCTTGCAACTACCTGGATGTTGTGCCTGACGAAGTAACTACAGAAGATGATGCTTTCAGAACTATAGAAGCTGCCGAAAATTTTCTTTATTCGTGTTACTCCTACATCCCAAATTCAAGAGAAGCGGTCATCTCTTTAGATTGGTTAACCGGTGACGAAATAGTGACTGCTTTTGAGCATGAGACATTTGCTCAATTTCCTAAAGGAAATTATACTGCCAATGATCCGTTTATCTCTTATTGGAACACACTTTTTTCGGGTATAAAACAGTGTTATTTATTAATTAATAACATTGATAAGGTTCCCAATTTAGACCAAAGCAGTAAAGATGACTATATAGCACAAGTCGATTTTTTGATTGCCTATTATCATTTCTTGCTTTTACGTTGTTATGGCCCGATAATATTGGTAAAAGAGGAACCTGTAATAAATACTTCTCCCAAGGATTTTTTGGGACGAACTCCTTATGATGAATGTGTAGATTGGATTGCTGAAAGGTTTGATGATGTTGCCTTAAGACTTCCCGCTAATAGGTCAAATCGGTTGATGGGATTAGCTACCAGCGTTGCGGCTAAAGCAATTAAATCACGCATGTTGCTATATGCAGCTTCACCATTGTACAATGGTAATAGCATGTATGCTGATTTTAAAAATCCCGATGGGACTTCATTGATTAACACTACTTTTGATGTTAATAAATGGTCGCGTGCAAAAGAAGCGTGCAAAGAAGCGATTGAGGCTGCAGAAGCAGTTGGGCATAGGCTTTATATGCCGGCAGATGCGACTGCCGGGGATTTGCCTGAACCTGCGGATCCCATTCAACGGGCACTGAGGTTTACGCTGGTTGATAAAGCAAGTAAAGAACATATTTGGATCGATGCACGTCCGGAGGGATTTTTTTCTATGCAGAATAAATCCCGGCCATGGCTCATAGGACATTCATGGAATGGTATTTCACCTACATTGACAATGTTGGACCGTTTTTATTCAAAAAACGGACTTCCCATAGATCAGGATCCTGCATTCGATTATGAGAAAAGATTTTCACCCACGGTTTTTGATGAAGATGATATCAACGGTGAAGGACAAACACAAAAGATGAATATTGACCGGGAACCGCGTTATTATGCATGGATAAGTTTCCATAACGGTTATTACGAGTGCCAGGGAAGATACTATGAGGGTTCTGGGCATAACGCATACGAGGACTCAAATTTCCGCGGTATAAATAATATGAAGGTTTTAACTCAATTTATGCGTAACCAGGCCTGTGGTGTTCAACAGCGTAGCAATAACTATAGCCCAACGGGTTTTCTCAATAAAAAAGGTGTTCATCCTGCATCAAATTCAGGAGGAGGTGGGCATAGAGAATACCCATGGCCGGTGGTCAGATTAGGTGAGTTATATCTTAACTATGCTGAAGCATGTGTTGAATCGGGAGATTTAGATGAAGCAAAAGTATATATCAACAAGATCCGTGAACGAGCAGGAATTCCAACTCTTGAAACGGCTTGGGGAAGTATAGGGGTTTCACTCACTGAAGCAAAGATGAGAGGAATAGTTCGCCAGGAACGTATGATAGAGATGTATATGGAGCATCAAAATTTCTGGGATATGCGAAGATGGCTTTTGGCTGGAGAATATTTCGATGCCACTCCTGTAGGAAATAATATCATGACAAACGATTTTGAAGAGTTCTGTACTCCAACACCGTTGGATGGTCGTGTTGTAGCAGGGGGAAATTCTCCTAATATCCCACGAAACTTCGCATCTCCACGAAATTATTTAATGCCTATCCCATATACAGAGGTACAGAAAAATAAAAATTTAGTACAAAATCCTGGATACTGATTATTGCAGAACTTTCAAAATGCATAATATGTAAAATAACACAAGAGATAATGAATAGATTAATTTATTTTAAAACAATTATTTTGGCGTTTCTTTTATTCCTCTTTTCTTGCGATAAAGAAACAGCTATCACTTTACCAACCATAGGAGAGGTTACCTATGAGGTCGGGTATGGAGAAATTTCCTTTAATTGGAATTTTCCTCAAGAACAAGATGTTGAATATGTACGCGTTGATTTCTCGGATGAGGGAGAAGACAAATTATATTCCTTTAGTCGTTATGCAGAAGACGCTTTGATTATGAATTTACAAAGCCGGGAATATACTTTTTCAATCAGAACAGCTGACAAAACAGGCCACATGTCTGCTCCCATATGCATTAATGCAACTCCTTTGGAGCCTGCTTACAAGGTAGTAGCTTCAAGTTTAAAAATCGAACCTGTTATAGGAGGAGTGGCTGTTAGTTGGGAGAATCCAACGGGAAAAGATATCCAAATAAACGTAGACTATCTAGACGGTGACGGAGTACGGCAATTATATACATCAATATCATCTGAATTAACCGGGAAACGATATGTGTTAGGTGTACATACCGAGGAACAGGTTTTCAGTTACTATACTTCTGGTCCGGGTAACTTCCTTCAGTTATCTGAAATAAAAACAGCTTCCATTAAACCTTATCAGGAAGTCCGGTTTCAAGATAAAAGTGAGTGGATTATCGTAGATTTTACTTCGCAAAGTAGTCAGAATGAGCCTCCCACGAGAATATTTGATGACAATTTGAGCACATTTTGGCAAACGGACTGGAGGGCGGCAGATCCATTTCCTCATCATGTTACTTTCGATATGTTGAGCAGTCGTATTGTAACTAAGCTGGGTTTTTATAACAGAGATCATAATAATGCACAAAATGCACCTACTGATTTTATTGTGGAAGGCAGTCTGGATGGTGTTGATTGGACAATATACGGAAGCTACAATGATTTCCCGACAACTCGAAACACTGAGATCATTTATAGTTTAGATGCTCTTTCTAGCATTCGTTATTTACGAGTAACATTTAGTAATCCAAGAAATAATGTTGTCTTTTTTTCGTTAGCAGAGCTGTATGTGTATGGGGCTTTTCTATAGTTGTAAAATTTGAATGTTTTTGTTCTAAATAGAAATAGCCCATAGTTGTTGAAAAATGGGAGATATACCCATTTTTCAACAACTAATTAACTGAACTTTCGCATGTGTTTTGATAACAGCCAAATCTTGCGATCAACAAACGTTTTGTAACCCGTTTTCGATTCACTAAAGTAAAGCTTTCCCCCGTCATGAATAACTCAAGCAAGATTGGCTCTATTCATTTGGCTTAACGGAAAAGCTTGCAGGCTATTTTATACGCTTAAACAGCTTATCAGGTTACATCTGCTTTATCGAACGGATATACCCACAAAACATTTTTGAATATAAAGATATTATAATAGTGTTTATCAACAGAATAAAATAATAAATGAACAAGAATTATAACCGGCGTAATTTCATAAAATCATTAGGAATGATAACAACAGGTTCCCTCCTTAATAGTCACTTGCATGGCGAAAAAATCAGCAATCATCATAAGAAGGGAATGATTAAAAATTTCAAAATCTCTCCAAATAAAATTGCTACTATCATTGAAACAAAGCTAGTATGCAAGGAGCCAGGGAAACTGTATATTATTGGACAGTCGATTGACGAAAATGGCCATGTGAAACCTACGGATCCTTTTTTGGAATCGAATCGTTATCTTGGATGGCCCACCATTGCAAAGACAGAGGAGGGGGAACTGATTATTGTTTATTCGGGTGATAGGGATTCCCATGTTTGTCCCTGGGGTAAAACACAATTGATACGTAGTAGAGACAACGGTAAAACTTGGAGTAAACCGGAGACCATTAACAATACGCCATTAGACGACAGAGATGCCGGTATTATTCAAACCCAAAAGGGGACACTGCTGATTAGTTGGTTTACTTCACTGACTTATGCAAGCCCTGCATGGAAATGGACCTATCAGAAATATGCCCGTGTGGCTGAAAAAATACCTGATGAAATAAAAAAGATCTGGTTGGGAAACTGGACGCGTAGGTCTACAGATGGTGGTAAGACATGGGAAAAGCCGGTTCGTACTTCATCTACTGCACCCCATGGCCCCATTCAACTACGCGACGGGCGCTTGCTTTATATTGGGAATGGTACATGGAATGGATTGCCAGCACTTGTCGCAGAACAATCGATGGATGATGGACAGAGTTGGCAGGTAATTGCAACGTTCAAAACTGAAAGCGGATCGATTACAGGTATCAGTGAACCACACTTGGTAGAAACAAGAAGCGGTAAAATTATTGCCATGTTTCGGAATGAACCGAATAATAACGAAAAGTTTCTATTGCAATCAGAGAGTCATGACGGGGGTAAAACATGGACTATGTTGCATCAAACCCCGATTTGGGGCTATCCTCCTCACCTGTTGGAGTTGAAAAACGGTTGGCTACTTGTTGTATATGGCTACAGAAAAGAACCTTACGGCGAGAGAGCATGTATCAGCCGGGATGAAGGAAAAACCTGGGATATTAAAAATGAAATAGTTCTCGCTGATGCTTTTAATGGTGACTTGGGGTATCCGGCAAGCGTTCAGTTAGATGATGAAAGTATTTTAACTGTATATTATCAGCAGGCTAACAGAGGGGAACCTACCTCTATCTTTACAACACACTGGAAGCTAGAATAAAAGAGCAAATGTGAAACGTTATATCCATTAAATTTTTGTTAGGTTGTGTAAATCAAACTGTGTCAGGTTATATTTTATAGCTAACCGCTTATCCACAATAAGCAGTTAAAGGAAATATCCCGGGTTTCAACATTTCAGGGTGAAATGAAAGAGTGGGACTACGCCGTGGCGGAAGGCATTGGCGGAACGGGAATTGTGGCATCGAGACCGTGGGCGACGGCGAAAAAGCCATCGGGTTGCTTGCCGACGGACTTTTCGAACGTTGGTACTCGACAAAGTGCGCAGCATCACCAAAGCGCAAGCCGAAGCCTTTAACTGCGGATACGAAATCCATGAAGGAGTGGCTGATGCCGTGCTTGTCAACACTCCCGAAAACACACAATGGGCTTACAAGGTTGCTCAGGAAACTTTTGGCGAAGAGAACGCCGTTTACGGAATGCACCCGTATATGGGTAGCGAAGATTTTGCATTTATGCTGCAAAAGAAGGCGGGTACTTACTGCATGATGGGTAATGGCGACACGTTTATGGTGCATCACCCCAAGTATGTGTTTAATCAGGATCTGCTCTCACGCGGTGCTACGTATTGGGTAGCATTGACAGAAGCATATTTGGATTGATGCACGTTCGGAGGGTTTTTATTCTATGCAGAATAAATCCAGACCATGGCACCAAGGAAATTCATGGAATGGTATTTCACCTACCTTAACCATGTTGGACCGGTTCTATTCAAAAAATGGACTTCCCATCGATCAGGATCCCGAATTTGATTATGAGGAGAGATTTTCACCTACGGTGTTTGATGAAGATGATATCAACGGTGAAGGACAAACTCAGAAGATGAATATTGACCGGGAACCGCGTTATTATGCATGGATAAGTTTTCATAACGGTTACTACGAGTGTCAGGGAAGATATACTCAGGGTTCCGGTAATGATGCGTACAAGGAGTCAAATCTACGCGGTATTAAAAAAATGAAGGTTTTAACGCAATTTATGCGGAACCAATCTTGTGGTATTCAACAGCGTAGTAATAACTATAGTCCAACAGGATTTCTTAATAAAAAAGGTGTTCATCCCGCCTCGAATTCAGGAGGAGGAGGGCATAGAGAATACCCTTGGCCGGTAGTCAGATTAGGTGGGCTATATCTTGATTATGCTGAAGCATGTGTCGAATCGGGAGATTTAGATGAAGCAAAACTATATCTCAACAAGATTCGTGAACGAGCAGGAATTCCAACCCTTGAAACAGCTTGGGGAAGGATAGGCGTTTCACTGACGCAAGCAAAGATGAGAGAAATTGTTCGCCGGGAACGTATGATTGAAATGTACATGGAGCATCAAAATTTCTGGGATATGCGAAGATGGCTTTTAGCCGAAGAATATTTCGATGCTACTCCTGTAGGAAATAATATCATGACAAATAATTTTAACGAATTCTGTACTCCAACGCCGTTGGATGGCCGTGTTGTTGCAGGGGGGAATGCTCCTAATATTCTACGAAACTTTGCATCTCCAAGAAATTATTTAATGCCGATCCCATATACAGATGTACAGCGGAATAAAAATTTAGTGCAAAATCCCGGATACTGATGATTGCTGGACCTTCAGAGTGTACAATATGTAAAACAAACACATGAGATGATGAATAGATTAATGTATTTTCAAACAATATTTTTGGCGTTTCTTTTATTCCTTTTGTCTTGCGATAAAGAAACAGTTGTTACCTTGCCAACCATCGGAGAGGTTACCTATGAGGTCGGGTATGGTGAAATTGCTTTTACGTGGAATTTTCCTCAGGAGCAAGATGTTGAATATGTACGTGTTGATTTTATAAGCGATGGAGAAGATAAGCGATATGCATTTAGTCGTTTTTCTGAGGAGGCATTGATTACGAATTTGCACGCTGTGGAATATAGTTTTTCGATCAGAACAGCAGATAAAAACGGCAACCTGTCCGACCCTATATGTATCGATGCTACCCCTTTGGAGCCTGCCTATAAGATCGCGGCTGAGACTTTAGCTATTGAACCTGTAGTAGGTGGTGTAGCTGTTCGTTGGGAGAATCCAACAGGCAAAGATATCCAAATAAATGTGGATTATTTAGACAGTGATGGAGTGCGACAATTATATACATCGATATCATCTGAATCAAGCGGAAAAAGATATGTATTAGGTGTACATCCCGAGGAACAGGTTTTCAGTTACTATACATCTAATCCGAGAAACTTCCTTCAGTTTTCTGAAATAAAGACTGCTTCCATACAACCATACCAGGAAGTTCGGTTTGAAGATAGAAGTGAGTGGATGATTGTAGATTTTAGTTCACAAAGCGGTACAGGTGAGTCTCCTGAAAAAATATTGGATGGCAATTTGGGGACTTTTTGGCAAACAAACTGGAGGGCGTCAGATCCGTTTCCTCATCATGTTACTTTTGATATGTTGAGCAGTCGTATCGTAACGAAGTTGGGCTTCTATAACAGAAATCATAATAATGCGAAAAATGCGCCCACCGATTTTATTGTGGAAGGCAGTTTGGATGGCTCTGACTGGAAAATATACGGAAGTTACGATGATTTCCCGACAACTCGAAACGTTGAGATCATTTATAGTTTAGATGCTCTTCCCAACATTCGTTACATACGACTTACATTTAGTAATCCGAGAAATAATGTTGTCTATTTTACGTTAGCAGAGCTTTATGTATATGGGGCTTTTCTATAATTGTAAAATTTGAATGTTTGTGTTCTAATATAGAAATAGCCCATAGTTGTTGAAAAATGGGAATACAAAATTGTCCCCATTTTTCAACAACTGATTTATGATTTATAGCGGACTTGTAACGGGTAAAAAATGCCATAAAGAAAATGAACCTGCCCAAGCCCCAAAAAAGATAGTACATGAATGGAAGATTCATGATAAAATGTGCTAATTTTCTTGTTTAATCGATATAGGCGATGAAACGAAAGTCAATTTTATTTCTGTTCACCCTGTTTCTGACGGGATTCTTGTTCTCTTGTACGGATAAACAGGAGCATATTCCTCCTTTTCTTACCATTGAAACCCAAACACTGAATTTCAATTCAGTATCAACTACTCGCGATATTCCTGTGAAGACGAGCATCGAAAACTGGACGGTCATGGTACAGCCGGATGCCAGGACATGGATGGAAGCAACCCGCATCGGCTCCATTCTGCGCGTGGTGGTTTCGGAGAATACTGAATTCGAATCCAGGCACGGTGAAATAAGGGTGGTTGCCGATGATCTTTCCGAAACGATCACTGTAGTTCAGCTGGGAACAGAACCGGCGATACTCGCCTCATCAGAGATATTTACCTTATCCCCTGACGGCGGAGATTTCTCTTTGGAAATTACCTCGAATATTGAATATGGTATCATCATTCCGGACGATGCCGGATGGATCAAACCAAAATCCGGAACCCGCTCAGTCGAGATGGTCAAGAGAGAATATCAGTTTCAGGTGGACTGGAATACGGAAGAAACTGAACGTAGAGCTGAGGTCGTTATTAAACAAAAAGAGGGAAAGCTTGAAAAGAGAATAATCGTAATACAAAAAGCACAAGCGGGTTATAGCGGCAACACGGATGGCGACATCAAAGACGACCTAAAAGTACCTGTAAGCCGCGGTACGGCAAGTTCATTCCAACCGGGGGGAGAAATTGAAAAGTCTTTTGATGGTGATATGAACACCCTTTACCATTCATCATGGAACAATGCAGGGAGCAATTATTTCCCGATCACGCTGGAATACTTTTTCGAGAATCAGGAAAGTATAGATTATATTGTCTATTACCCCCGGACGTCAGGCCCAAATGGTCTTTTCAAAGAGGTTGAGATTTGGGTAGCAACAGAAGATAAGCCCTCTTACATAAAAGCGATGGATTATGATTTTCAGGGTGTATCGTCTCCTACTAGAGTATCGTTCGAAAAAACCCTGGTAAAACCCAAATCAATTAAATTTGTAGTTAATTCGGGTGCCGGTGATGGACAAGGTTTTGCCTCATGTGCCGAGATGGAGTTTTATCGCACCAACCCTGACAATACCAATCCTCTCACGCTATTTACCGATCTTACTTGTACGCAACTCAAGGCCGGCATTACAATGGATGAGATAGAAAAGGTATCTAACAACCTCTACCGCAATATCGCTCTTTATATGCTGAAAGGAACCTATCCACGGGAGTTCCGCATACAAGACTACCGTGCCTGGCCACATCCTGACGATTGGGCAAGAGTGAATAAAACATCCACCTTGAGCTTACTGGATAACCCCACCGGAATTTCTGTTTCGGAAAACGAGGAAATGGTGGTTTTTGTAGGTGATACCGGAGGATATCCTTTGAGCTTGAAAATTCAAAACCTGAATAGTCCCGGTAAAGATGGCTATAATAATGCATCTTTTTATCCGCTTTCTCCGGGGGTGAATAAATTGAAAGTCCGCAACAAAGGCCTGGTTTATCTGTTCTATCATACGCCCGATTGGCAAACCGCACCCCAGGTAAAAATCCATTTCGCCACCGGGAAAGTGAACGGTTATTTCGATTCGCAAAAGCATCAGGCGTCAGACTGGCCGCGACTGCTCAGCGCGGCAGTTGATGATTATTTCGATCTATTGGGCGAGCATGCCCATCTGACATTCCCGACAAACGATTTGAAAACCTATGCAGCCAACAACGGTGATAAACTGATCAATGCTTACGACGATTTGGTCCGCATGGAAAAAGAGTTCATGGGACTGATGAAGTATAATAGGCCGACTGTTAACAGAGCCTATTTCCATGCTATGTATACATCGTATATGTATTCCACTTCATACCGGACAGCATACAACGTGAGTGGAACTGATGTGCAAAAAGCCGTTCTTGATGTTAGTCAGCTCAAATCGTCTCCATGGGGACCCGCACATGAAATGGGGCATACGTTTCAAACCCGTCCCGGCTTTAAATGGCACGGAATGACGGAAGTGACCAATAACGTGCACTCTCTCTACGTGCAGACTCAATGGGGGAATGCTTCACGGTTGGAGTCAGAGAATATGGGGCGTTATAATAACCGTTATGAGAAAGCTTACCATAATTCTTTTGTGAAAAAGGTAGCTCATCCCGGCGAGGGAGACGTATTCTGCAAACTGGTCCCGCTTTGGCAGTTACAGCTCTATTTTGCCAATGCAAGGGGGAATGCCGATGTGTATAAAGATTTGTACGAAAAAATCCGTACATCGCCCGATAAGTCCACGCCGGGCGAGCAACAACTGGAATTTACCAAAATCATGTGCGACATTACCGGCAGGGATCTCACGCGCTTCTTCCGCCTCTGGGGCTTTTACACTCCCTTCGATGACGAAGTCGACGACTACGGCAAAAAGCGCATTACCGTTACCCAAACGCAGATAGACCGCACCATTGCCGACATAAAAGCCAAAGGTTACCCGGAAGTTGACGAGAAAATTGAATATATCTGTGACGCCAATTGGAAGGTATTCAAAAACCGTTTACCCGTACAGCCGGGAACTGCTACGAAAAGCGGGACCAAAATAACGATGAAAGGATGGCAAAATGTGGTTGCTTACGAAGTTTATAAGGATGAAAAATTAATGTTTGTTTCAAACATGTCTTCTTTTACTCTGGACTCTTTCGTAACCGATGATACCAAAGTATTTGCAATAGCATATAATGGGGATAAGACAGAAGTGACGTTTTAATTGAGTAACCATAGAAATTTATGCAGAATGATTTATTATATAAAATAAATTAATGCTATATTTGAAGTTTAATTGAAAAAGTGCAGATTACACATTCATCTATTTTGCATAATTCCATAATTAGTGCAACTTTTAATTAATCAGTTACTAAAACTCAGGTCGCATTTTTAATCTCAGGATTGAATTATTGTAGTATTGAACACTATTACAGGTGACCAATAAAATAATAATTACTTTTTAAAATATATATAATCAGATAAAACAGTATATTCAAAATTTTATTCAACATGACAAAGACAAATTTATTTTTTTTATCATTACTGCTTGTCGTTTTTGCAGCGTGTACCACAAACGTTAATAAAGCAGGCAGTGAAAATCCTTCCCGTTATGTTATTCAAACGGAAGTGCCTGAACGTCCTGCAGGACAAAAAGATGTACTTGGCTTGGTTGCACCCAGGCTCGATACGGTAAGGGTGGGTTTTATCGGGCTTGGAATGCGAGGCCCGGGAGCTGTGCAGCGATTTACACACATTCCAGGCACTCAGATAGTAGCATTATGCGATCTGCACGCCGACAGGGTGGAAAAAGCACAAACCATACTCGATAGAGCAGGCCTGCCCCTCGCTGCAGGATATAGCGGAAGCGAAGATGCCTGGAAAGAACTTTGTCAGCGCGATGATATTGATCTGGTTTATATTGCTACCGACTGGAAACATCATGCCGAAATGATGGTTTACGCAATGGAGCAGGGTAAGCATGTGGCATGTGAAGTACCGGCATCAATGACCCTAGATGAGATATGGTCGGTGGTGAACACAGCAGAAAGGACTCAGAAGCATGCAATGCAGCTCGAAAATTGCGTATATGATTTCTTTGAGCTCACGACTCTGAATATGGTGCAACAAGGCCTTTTCGGTGAGGTACTCCATGCCGAAGGTTCGTATATCCATGATCTGTCCGATTTCTGGGGATACTATGAAGGGGATTGGCGCTTGCAATACAATAAGGAGTTCAGGGGTGACGTTTATGCTACTCATGGCATGGGGCCGGCTGCTCAGGTGATGAACCTGCATCGTGGGGATAAGATGAACATATTAGTTTCTATGGATACCAAACCGGTAAATATTCCTGAATATCTCATTGAAAAGAGGGGAATGGATCCGGATAGTGCTTACAACTTTGCCAATGGTCAGAATACAATGACAATGATACGAACTGAAAATGGCAAAACCATTCATATTCAGCACGATGTGGCGTCGCCACGTCCATATTCACGTATGTATCAGGTTAGTGGAACAAAAGGTTTTGCTAATAAATATCCCAATGAGGGTTATGCTGTTCAAGGTAAATCCCTGGATGCTGATATTGCACCCAATCTAGAGAACCTGAGTGCCCATAACTATGTATCGCAAGAGGTAAAAGAAGCTTTGATGAAAAAATATAAACACCGCATTCATCGCGAGCTGGAAGAGAAGGCAAAAGAGGTAGGTGGTCACGGAGGTATGGATTTTATTATGGATTACCGTTTGATCTATTGTTTACGGAACGGTTTGCCTTTGGATATGGATGTATACGACTTAGCTGAATGGTGCTCATTGGCTGAACTAAGCCGCATCTCAATTGAGAATAACAATGCTCCGGTAGCTGTACCCGATTTCACACGTGGTAACTGGAACAAGGTTCAGGGATTCAAACATGCTTTTGCAGATTAAGGACATGAGTCCCCTCCGATAACTCTTTTCTACTGAAAATTTTCCAAAATCATCATTGATTTTCAGCGAGTTGAAAACTATTAAAACTGGATTTGGGGATTTTCGGAGCAGACTCAGACATTAGAATTATATATAAAAAAAGCGGGTTTTTTGATCCGCTTTTTTTTATACCCGTTTTTTATGAAATCTCTTGAAGTGCCTTAAAATATTATATATTCAGTGTTAATCAGCTTTTTAATGAGTTGTCAGTATCTCCTGTTTTTTAATAGTTCCGGAATTTGAGCCGGCTCTTTAGCAACCGGAACACCGGCTGCCTCAAAGGCTGCTATCTTTTCGGCTGCAGTGCCTGTTCCGCTGGAGATGATGGCCCCTGCATGGCCCATCTGCTTGTCGGGAGGAGCCTCTTGTCCTGCAATAAAGGCAGTTAAGGGCTTTGTAACATGTTTCCTGATATATTCGGCAGCACGTTCTTCAGCATCGCCACCAATTTCACCTATTAAAACTATGGAATCGGTCTCAGGATCGTTCTCGAACATCTCAAGCAACTCATTATAATAGAGCCCCACTACAGGGTCACCACCAACACCTATGGCTGTAGACTGTCCCAAGCCGCCGGCAGTAAGGTTATATACAACTTCATATGTTAAAGTACCGCTGCGACTAATTACTCCGGTACCTCCCTGCTTGAAAATCATAGAAGGCATAATGCCTACGAGGCTTTTCCCGGGAGAGATTAATCCCGGACAATTGGGACCTATAAGACTGGAGCCTCTTTGTTTGATATAGTGATACGCTTCAATCACATCGAGGGTAGGAATACCCTCTGTTATGCAGACAATCAGATTAATACCCGCATCTGCAGCTTCCATCATGGCGTCCTTAGCAAAAGCAGCCGGAACAAATATAACGGATGTGTTGGCCCCGGTCTCTATCACAGCATCTTTTACCGTGTTGAATACTGGTATGCCATCTACAAGTTCACCCGCTTTTCCGGGTGATGTACCACCAACAACATTTGTACCGTAAACTTTCATTTTTGAGGCGTGAAAACCGCCATCGCGACCGGTAATTCCCTGTACGATAAGTCGTGTATCGTTGTTTATAAGAATACTCATAGTATGTTTTTTCAGTCTTGATTGTAATTTGTTAATTCTACTGCTTTCCGGGTTGCCTCACCCATGTTTTCAGCAACATGAAAAAGAGAACCCTGCAAAAGAGCACGCCCCTCTTTTTCATTGGTACCTGTGAGGCGGATAACGATAGGTACATTGTTTTTCATTTGCTTAAAAGCTTCCAGCAAACCATTTGCAACATCATCGCAACGGGTGATGCCCCCGAAAATATTGATTAGCACTACTTTTACATTTTTGTCACTCAGCAACAGTTTCATAGCTTCAATTACCTTTGTGGGATTGGAGCTTCCCCCTATATCGAGGAAATTTGCAGGATTACCGCCATAGAGCTTGATCATGTCCATTGTAGCCATGGCTAGGCCGGCACCGTTTACCATGCACCCTATCTCTCCTCCCAGATTAACATAGCTGAATCCTTTGCTCTTTGCATTCTGCTCCTTTTTCTCCTCCTCGGTGGGCTCGTTAAGGGCTGCAATCCTGGGATGACGGTAGAGTGCATTATCATCGAAGGTTATTTTTGCATCAATTGCCATGATCTTACCCTCATCGGTAACCACCAGCGGGTTGATCTCGGCAAGAGAGGCATCTGTTTCCAAAAATAATTTATACAGTTTCTGGAAAATTAAGGCTGCCTGTCGTACAAGATTAATATCGTCGAAGAGCTTGAATGCTGACTCACGAGCAAGAAAATCAGGAATACCAGCAGAGGGATCAATCACAAATTTGTAAATTTTTTCGGGTGTAGACCTGGCCACCTCCTCAATATCCATTCCTCCCTCTTTGCTAAGCATCAGAATTGTAGATTTAGAATTTCTGTCAATCACATAACTAACATAATACTCTTTGGAAATATTCACAGCCTCACCTATGAGAATACGGTCAACCTTGAATCCTTTAATGTCCATGCCAAGAATGGAAGCAGCGTGCCTGCGTAACTCTATCTCATCAGTGGCAAGCTTCACTCCACCGGCTTTGCCCCTGCCACCAGTATGTACCTGAGCTTTTACTATCACTTTCTGTGAATCCATATGGTTGTAAGCTTTCACAGCATCTTCCACTGAGCGGCACACTATACTCCTATCAACGGGGATGCCATATGTTGCAAATATCTCTTTTGCCTGATATTCATGAATTTTCATGGGCTTCTTTTGATAATTTTATGATGTTAGGAAATTTCTGTAAATCTATAATATATTTTTCAAAATAAAAAACTTTGACATGTTAAATGCAAAAGTGTAGAATCAACCAGCAAGTGCGATATTACTTAAATTATTTAATAAATTACAGTTATCGTATCCTGGCCTGCAAACTTTATGTAGGTGGCTTGAGTTTTCTCACTGCTATTTTGAGTTGTAAGGGTGATAAACAGCTTATTTTTTCGTATTATTGTATCCGAATTGATAAAACATTTTTACTCAAACTTCAAATAGGAAAAGATGAACGATTTTCAGTGTTTACTTATCAGGCGCAGAAGCATCAGGAAATTTAAAAAAGAGAACCTGTCGCCTGATGAAACCCAAAAAATTCTTGAAGCTGCCCTGCTGTCCCCTACATCAAAAAACAGACATTCTTGGGAGTTTATTATTGTTGAAGACAGGGAAATGCTTTCTAAGCTTTCTGCTTGTAAGCCGAATAGTGGCGCTTTTATTGCCGATGCTGCCCTGGCAGTTATAGTTGCTGGTAATCCGCTTGAAAGTGATGCATGGATTGAGGATGCTTCCATAGCTGCAATAAACATGCAGCTTCAGGCCGAAGAGCTGGGTATAGGCAGTTGCTGGGTGCAGGTGAGGAACCGTTACTACTCTGATAAGGTGTCGTCGGGCGATTATATAAACGAATTACTTCAGATACCCATGCCCATTGAGGTCCTTTGTGTGATTGCCTTTGGTAAAAAAGAGAAAGAGAAGGCACCTGCTGATCCTGATAATCTGCACTGGGAAAAGGTACATATAGAATTTTTCAAAACAATAACCGGATAAAGGCTGCTATGATTGATTTTTCAAGAATACCATCTCCATGTTTTGTAATGGAAGAGGAGCTGCTTCGAAAGAATCTTCACCTGATAAAATCGGTTAAGGAGCGTGCAGGCGTAAATATTATACTTGCTTTTAAAGCTTTTGCCATGTGGAGGTCGTTTCCAATAGTGAAAGAGTATATTCAGCATTCTACAGCCAGCTCTATCGCTGAGGCCAGGCTTGCCTTTGAAGAGATGGGAAATTCGGCGCATACTTACGCTCCAGCATATATAGAAGAAGATTTTCCACTGTTCCTGAAATACAGCAGTCACATAACCTTCAACTCACTTTCGCAGTTCGAGCGTTTTTATCCTCACGTAGTGGCTTCAGGGAAAAAGATTTATTGCGGATTAAGGATCAACCCGGAATTCTCGGTAGTGGATACCGATCTTTATAATCCCAGCACACCGGGATCACGCCTTGGTGTGACATCAGGCACGATAGGTGAGAGGTTGCCGGAAGGAATTTCAGGACTGCATCTGCACAACCTGTGCGAAAACAACTCATATGATCTGGAACGGACTCTGGAGGCCGTAGAGAAGAAGTTCGGCAGGCTGTTCGGACAGATTAGCTGGCTGAATCTTGGAGGCGGTCATCTTATGACCCACAGGGAGTACGATGTGGAGCACCTGATAACTGTATTGAAAGGGCTGAAAGAACGTTACCCACACTTAGAAGTCATACTGGAACCTGGTAGCGCTTTCGCATGGGAGACAGGTGTACTGGTGGCTACCGTTGCCGATATCGTGGAAAACAAAGGGGTGAAAACAGCGATGCTGAATGTGTCGTTTGCATGTCACATGCCCGACTGTCTGGAGATGCCATACAAACCCCGTATCCGTGGTGCATATAATGAACCGGTAGATGGTAAGCCTACTTACAGAATGGGAGGTAACAGCTGCCTGAGCGGAGACTTCATGGGGGACTGGTCTTTTGATAATCCATTGCGGGTAGGGGACAGGATTGTGTTTGAAGATATGATCCATTACACTATCGTAAAAACCACTATGTTTAATGGTGTTTCACACCCATCTATCGGTTTATGGACAAAAGAGGGGAAGTTTATTCTTTACAGGAAATTTGGTTATGAAGATTATAAAAACCGTATGAGCTGAGAGGCAACTTGGTTATAATGGTTATCAAAAACCCTGAGTCGATGCCGTGGTTAAAAGCATCTATCGGCCCAATTTGCTTATAATGGTTAACAAACCCTATGGTCAGGGATTTTCATGAAAAAATGCCAGGGACTTTTCGGAGTGGACTCACAAATGGAAAAACTGATACTATCCAAGGCATTATTTTCGAGAAAGACAGCATTAAAATCAACGGCTCAAAAGTGGACAGAAATTGTAGTTTCTCAAAAATTGACCAAGAAAGTAAAGGCAACGCTTTTCAAGTATTGCAAGAAGTGGAACAGCAAGTAGTGCAAGCCAACTTTTCTGAGAGTGCCGTGGGGGGCTATCACATCAATTATATCACAATTCAGTCTGTTCTCATTACTCAGCAGTCCGCATTACGACGCCACGCTTGCCGAGTATATGGAATCGCTGCAAGCGAAAAAACGAAAGGCGAGAAGCCGGGTAAGAATACACAGAATAAGCTAAAACAGTAAAAACAACATCTAAAAAAATAATTTATGAACACCACAGACAACGGAAACATCCTTTTGATGTTTGAAGAAATCAACCAAAAGCTAGAGAGAGTTGGTCAGTGAATCGACAAAATCGAACAAAGCCAGTCGGCAAACAATGCCGATACAAATCAAGACTTGATAAATGAAATTTCGCAACTGAAATCCGAATTAGATGTATTTTATCAAGTACACAACGAGAATATGAATGAGCTGAAGAACCGGAACCGACCCGCCAAAGGGGAAATCGAATTCACAATCACTTCCATGCCCTCGCTGATTATTATTTTTCATTGATGGTTATACTGTTATCGCTTGCGATATGGATCAGGTCTTTAAAAAACGAACTGTATGATTATTCCGATAACGATTTAAAGTTTCGTTACATCTAAATGCAGGGACAAGCCACCCGGGAAGATTTAGCAACCTTGGACACCCTTTTTTATTTCAACCGAGACAGTAAGAAAATCAGAGAGCTTCGCAAACAAGTGAAAGTTTTCGAGAAGAATGTGGAAGAACGGGCAAGGATTATTGAGCGAGAGGAGAGGCTAAAAAGAGAGAGAGATACCATTGAGGAAAGATTGGGAAATATAAAAAAGTAACAAATTTTTTTGTTATTATTAAAATAATATGTAAAATTGTACGGTAGCGATGCTTTACAAGATATTTTTATCTTTTGTAAAACTTAGTGATTTCTTTTTAATATTGTCGTTGTGTGAGTTTATATTATAAAAGAGAAGAGTTTAAATATATCTAATATTCGTTTCAATAATAAGATAATATAAGGAAATATTGTTTAATTCCTTTTCCCATGAAAAGTTTTATAATCTAACACGTATTTTGTGCTATGAAAAGATTTTTTTTGATAGAAATATTTCTACTATTTTTTTTAAATGTTCTATTTGCTCAGGTTAGTCCCCTCTATAACACAGTAATTCCTCCTTCTCCGAGTTCTGCTACTTATAGACAATATGGAAACTATGCCCCTTCACTTGCGACCGGTTCAATTAATATTCCAATTTCTTTGTATAATATTGAATTTGGCGGATACTCCCTTCCCCTTTCCCTTGTGTATAATACTTCTGGTATCAAAGTAGAAGAAGACCCCTATCCTTGTGGATATGGATGGAAATTTTTCCCTGGTTTACGGATTATGCGGACAATATTAGGACGACCGGATCTAAATGGCATTAACTATAAAATGGATATGTCTAACTTTAATGAGGAGGCACCTTATGACTATTACAAAAAACTGGTATATTCTTCTAAAGCCGGAGATTTTCCCGATATTCCCCTGAAAGACTATATTGATAGTCAGCATGATATATTTACTATTCATTTACCCAATTTACAAATTACATTTTTTATAGTAAATAATAAAGTTAGGACTGTTGGTACTAACGTGAAAATTATACCCAAGCTAGATGGTGGCGAACTGATCGGTTTTAAGGTTATAGATGATAAAGGTATAGAGTACTTTTTTGAGAATTATTTAGAAAAAACAGAAAACAATATTACAACTGCCTGGATGTTGGATCGCATCGTTTTACCGGGAAATAAAATCATTAGTTTTAAATGGGATTATTTTAAACATTCGAAAACCCAAAACTATGTAACAGTTTCTGATGAGTTGAGAGATTGTTTTCCATATGATTACAACAGATTTGATGATAATGATTCTTATATATCAGCCTCTGAATTAGGTTATGCAACTGAACAAGGGAATTATGATAAAATGTGTCATCTTTCTAAGATAACTTATTCCGGTACTTCAATTAATTTTAAGTATAAAGACATAGATGATCCTTTTTTAACAAATTTATCAGTTATAAATCAAAATGGTGATATTGTTAAAAATATCGACTTTAACTATGGGGTTGAAGTCCAAGAAGATTTATTGTTGCAAAGTTTATCATTCTCCGATGAAGGTAAATACACCTTTATATATAATCCTATACGTTTTTCTAATTATTATTCTCAGGATTTTTGGGGATATTATAACGGCAAACCAAATCACTCTTTAGTCCCTCTTTTGAAATTAAAAACAAAGCCAAATAGAGAAAGTGCATATCTACAGACTAAAGTAGTGGGTAATGCCGATAGAAGCATTAATTGTGAAGCAATGAAAGCTAATATCCTGGAAAAGATAATCTATCCTACCGGAGGGTATTCTATCTTCTCATATGAAGCACACCAATTTAACGGAAAAACACCCACTGCAACCTGGCTTGACAGTTCTTATCGAGTAGCTTTAAATCAAGGTGGAGGCTTAAGGGTTACCAAAATCAATTCAACGGCAGATTCTAATTCTGCTCCGGTTGTCAAATACTATAAGTATGGTATTAACGAAAATGGAAAAGCTGTAAGCATTGCTGAACCAACTTATGATACTTTTGTGGAAGATTACAAAGGAGGAATGTATCATGATTTTTCTAGCGATCATGAATCAGGCTCTCTATTTAAGTTCCTCACATTTAGAATACTATATCTAAATGGACGATCTAATTATTCAAAAATGAATTTTAATGCTGTCCCTATATGGTATGAGGAGGTAACTGAATATACAGAAGATGAAGGGAAAACTGTTTTTAGCTTTAGGAAAGTTGCAGAAGATAATGTGTTCACAAACATTGAAGGATATGGTACAGGTCTACCACATTGGAGCAGCTCCTCGGATGGGTTAAAAAGTGATGAAGAAATAACTTTCAATAGAAAAACGATACAGCGCTATAATAATATTTTTACTCATGGTCCCTTAAATACCCAAATAAAAGTATATAAATTAGATAAAGGCTCATATATTCTCCTGCGAGAGAAAAAATATAATTATAAGCTAGAAAATATTCAGCCCGATAATCTGATAAAAGGTTTACTGGCCGAAAGGAACACTTTAAATTTTATGGGAAATAATCCTGATTTCAAATATTTAGAAGATGGAAGTATACATTGGGAACAGGGGTTACATTTTCAACGTAGTTATTATAATGATTTTTATTCAGCTCATTTTTACGATATATTAGAGATTAAAGAGGTGTTGGACAGCGAAGAGACTATTTCATATACCCCAAATGGAGTAGTTAATCAAAAGGTTGAGTATACATACAAAAATGATTTAATAAAAACTAAAACGATTACTAATTCGGAAGGGAGTAAAATGACTGAGACCTATTTATATCCATACGATTATGGTTTGGTGGATGATATAAATCAAAGCAATATATTGAGAGGTATGGTAAATAAAAATATAGTGGTGGTCCCTGTTTCTGTTACTTCATGTATAAACACCTCAGAAATAACGAAAGAAATATGGTATAAATCAGTGGCAAATACCTATTTGCCAAGTCAAGAATTTTATCAAAAGGATAATAATCCCAAGGAATGTCGTTTTATTTATGAATACGATAAAAAAGGTAATATTAGAAGTATATCAAAAGATGGTATTAAAACTTATTATATCTGGGGGTATAACTATCAATATACTGTAGCAAAAATAGAAAATGCTTCATATAGCGAGATTATTAATAACCTTGGTACAGACATTGATCTGTTTTCAGCAGCAGTAGTTCCCGATTTCAGTAAGCTCAACGGTTTACGTCAAAAACTGAAAAAAGCTTTTATTACTACATATGGCTATACACCTTTAATTGGTATTATTTTCTCCACAGAGCCTAATGGAAAAACTACTTATTATGAATATGACCCGGTTGGTCGCTTACAGTATATACTAAATACAGACATAGAGGTTTTGAAAAAGTTCGATTATCATATAATAAACTCCAATTAAAAATAAAAATATGAACATAATACGCAGGAAGGTTTGCTTGAAATTGATATTTATTTTTCTTTTAGTCTTCCAAATATATACGATTTACAGTCAATGTGATTTAATGACTGTCTATCCGTCAAGTCTCACTTTTACGGAAGTGGGAGAATCCTCAACGCTATATTTTGACACATCGTTTAATTGTGACTTTACTCTTCGGATGTCGGAACATATTAGTTGCAGAATACAAGACGGGCAAATTTTGGTAACATACACTAAGCCCCCTACTACAAATTTAATGTCAAAAATAGAGTTCGTAAATTCTTCTCAAAATGTATTTTTAGAAGTTCCCATAACCACTCCTCTAATAGCAGGAGAGATTAGAGCATCCATTACAACTGTTTATCCGAACAATTCACCAGGTACTTTTAGCAATATTGCTGTTGCAATGGGAGGAAACGGTGAATATATCTATTTCTGGGAACAATCGCCTGCCGGTAAAAACTTGTGGACTATTATTCCCGGTACACAAAGTACAACATACAGTTGTCCAAAACTAACAACAAGTACATCTTTTAGAAGAGTGGTAAAAAGTGGAGTCCAAACGGCTTATTCAAATGTAATAACAATTAACGTCAATACAGAGCCGTCAAATAAAAACAATTTTATAAAAACTCGAAATATGCTTACTAACTCAGGTACTTCTTATATTGACGAATTTGAATATTTTGATGGGTTGGGACGTTCAGTCTAGTCTGTCTATGGCGATATTGTGCACTTTAGAGAATATGATGGCTCAGGGAGACTTTCCAAGGTGTGGAACCCTATTCCCGCTCCTGAAGAAAACGCGTTTATCGATAAATCTTCTGTTAACACAATAGCCACATCATTTTATGAAGATAATGCCGCATTCAGTAAAATAGTATATGAACCATCAACTTTAAATAGAAGAAAAGAAGAGTATGGTCCCGGAATTCAATGGCACAACTCAAATAGAGGTATATTTACAGATTGGTTTACCAATAATTCCGATAGTCTATCGTGTAAACAATACAAAATAGGACTTGATGGAACCACTTTGGAAAACCTAAACAATTATCCAAACGGAGAGTTATTTGTTACTAAAATCACAGATGAAGATAAGTGCGTGTCATACGCATTTGTGAACAAATTAGGACAAGTAGTTATGGAAAGGAAGAAAAATGCCGGTGCAAATAGTGACACCTATTATGTCTATGATGATTTTGGAAATCTAAGATATGTTTTACCTCCGGCAGTTTCTGATATCTCTCAAACCACACTATCCAATTTTGCTTATATCTACAAATACGATGAAAGGAATCGTTGTATTGAGAAAAAACTACCGGGCTGTGAGCCTGTCTATTTTATATATGACAAAGCAGACCAATTGATATTTTCTCAAGATGGAAATCAACGCAGCGGAGACCCCAATACCTGGAGTTTTTTTCTATACGATTCGGTAGGAAGACCGATCGTTTCCGGAATCTGTATAAACCCAGATATTGAAGGGTGTAAAAACACTATAGTAAAATGTGAGTTGGGTGAAGCCGATAACTCTTTTGCCGGTTATATACCCAATATAGTTCTACAAAACGTAGCCCTTCTTTCGGTAAATTATTATGATAATTATGACTTTATTTCTTTTCAAACCTCTATCAACCCGGAAAAATTGAATTATATACCATATGCCCAAATTGACCAACCCGGTAATTCAAAAGGATTATTAACCGGAACCAGATTGTATCAGCTTGATAACTCAAAAAAATATACTATTTCTGCTACCTATTATGATCAACATGATAGGATTATTCAAACCCATACATCAAATCGGTTTGGGGGATTTGATGATGAATATATAGAGTATTCCTTTATTAGAAAGCCAATGTGTAAAAAGCTTGTACACTCTTTTGATGGAAAAACAACGCTGGAAGAATTCTTCTCCTATTCTTATGATAAAATGTTGCGATTGGTGGGAGTTGAACATTCTGTAAACGGAGATCTGAAATATTATGAATATAAGTATGATAAAGTTGGTCGATTAATATCAAAAACAATTAGTGAAACACCTGAACAAATTTCTTATAACTATAATGTCCGTGACTGGCTTACGCAGATCGTTGGTACAAAATTCAACCAAACATTAACTTATGAATCATCGGTAAATGGTGTTGTGCCCGATAAAGCACTGTACAACGGAAATATTAGTGCCATGAAGTGGAGGGCCGGTGATGAAACCACCGAGAGGGGATACAGGTTCGCCTATGACGGCTTGAACCGTCTCACTGCCGCCGCCTACGGTGAGGGAGCATCGCTGACAGCCAACCTCGGCCGTTTCAATGAAACGGTCACCGCTTACGACAAGGCGGGCAACATCCTATCCCTCCAGCGACAAGGGAAGCTGGACAGCGGCTACGGAATGATGGACAACCTCGCTTATACCTACACGGGTAACCGGCTCATCAGGGTATCGGACGCGGTCACCACCCCCATTACCTATCCGGGTGCATTTCATTTTGTGGACAGGGCGAACGTGCCCAATGAATATACCTACGATGCCAACGGCAACCTGACGAAAGATTTAAACAAAAACATTGCCTCGATCACGTATAATTCATTAAATTTGCCAAGTGTGGTAGCTTTTGCGGACGGGAATACCGTCAGCTACGGTTATGACGCGGCGGGCAGTAAGCTGAGCGTAGCTTACACGGTTGGCGGCAGCACGGTAAAAACAGAATATGCGGGTAACAAGGTGTACAGGAACGGCACGTTGAGCATGATCCTCACGGAGGAGGGATACATCACCCTCTCGGGCACCCCCCCCACGTATCACTACTACCTGAAGGATCATCAGGGCAACAACCGGGTGGTGATCGACCAGGCCGGAACGGTGGAGCAGGTGAACCACTACTATCCTTTCGGCGGACTGTTCGGAGAAGGGCTCCAAACTTCCAACCAGCCCTACAGGTACAACGGCAAGGAACTGGACAGGCAGTTGAGCCTTGACCTCTATGACTACGGCGCAAGACACTATGACGCCGCCCTTGGCAGGTGGCTGACCGTGGATCCAATGGCGGAGAAGTATTACTCGATTAGTTCGTATGTGTATTGTGGGAATAATCCAGTAAGATTTATTGACCCGGATGGAAGAGAATGGAAATATGTTACAGATGCTAACGGTCATATAACTATCAATGTGACGTTAAATCTCTCTGTGTTGGGCAACTATACAACAGCTCAGATAAATGCTTACCAAAATGCTATTTCAACCCAATTTCATAATACAATATCTCAATCTTCGGGCGGAACAATGTCGGGAACTATTACTTTTTATCAAGGGAATGCTGATATTGTACAATCTTTATCTTTGGGAGAAATGAATGGTAATATTGGAGGAATGACTTCATATTTTAATTCTTCTGTAAATTTATATAATTCCGCAGGAGAATTAAGGTTGCTTTCTTCCGTAGCGTCAGACGCAACGCACGAAATGTTGCATACATTGAGATTAGAGCACCCATTTGAAGTAACACAAACAGCGGATACAGAATTGTTAAGAGTAGCACCGAATTCTTTTGTGTCGACTTCCACAACAGATAAAAATATTGTAAATAATATTATGAGTTATCCAATGATAACCATTGACGGGCAAAAAGGAAGTAATCTAAATTCATTGACAAAAGGACAGTTAAATTTTATGCTAAAAGAGATAGATTTACAAAACCAAGGATATGGTTTTAGACCGCAATACAATCCCTCATTAACTCTCGAACAAAACACTACTCTATACAAACAATATTATGATAACTATTGGAACAATCCGCCCGGAACACCTGTCAGGAATCAGTAAATATAACTTATTGATTATAATAATGTTTTGTTTGCACTCTTGCTATTCGGTAAAAGGGCAACAAGAAAATTTACAATACGACAGCTTAACGCAGAGAAATGTATATGTTTTTGTTGAAAAAATGCCCAACTATAATGGTGGAGAAGTAGCTTTTATGACTGATTTTAGCGAAAAATTTCAATATAATTTTTCAGAAAGTGAGGAAATACACACAAAGTTACGAGTCCAGTTCGTTATTGATACCGCAGGGCATTTAATTGGTGCGAGAATTTATAACAAAACAGCAGACGAATTAACCACTTTTGAAAAAGCAGGACTAAAAGCACTAAATTTAATGCAAAATTGGCAAGCAGGCAAACATAATAATAAATTGGTCAATGTACTAATAACAAAAACAATACACATTGGCTTAAATAATTAGAGAGAACCCGCAAAAAGCGGGTTCTCTTTTTAATGCAATCGCTTTGCGATAAAAGGGGGGGCTTTTGAGCGGCGAAGCCGCTAAAAAAAGAATTTAAATACACCTTTTTGCCCTCAAACGCTTTGCCTGTCGGCGTTTCGCCCTCTTTTCCTCTCTTTTTTATCATCCATTTCCCCACAGGCGTTTCAGCAGGTTGGAAAGAGTTTTTTGTAGTTGTTTTTCTTTGTTTTTTCTCTTGGTTTAAGAAATGGATAATCCGGAGCATACCCACCCAGATTCCGGTAAAAAAAGCGGAATTCAGAAAGAAGGTAAATCTTTAAAAATCCGACATTTCGTCATGTATTTGTATTAAATAAGGAGCAAAGTAAGCACCCTAGCAACTACCCCTTGATTTTCTCCTAATTGCTTTTGGCAATTAGGCCCTCAGATAATTATTAGAGTTTCTTTAGACTATTATTAGAGTTTTATTAGACTCCTGTTGTTTCCAATTGTTTGGCAAGAGTGCTCTTAGGTTATCTTCATTTCCCGGATTCTGGTAGTATGGCATTTTAGCTATTACATCATTTAGCCATTCTCTTGGATTTATACCGGACTCTTTGCACGAGGCAAGCAATGAGCAGATTACTGCTGTATTTTGAGCTGCTTCGTGGTTACCACAGAACATGAAGTTTTTTCTTGACAAAGCAATCGGTCTGAGGGCATTTTCTGCCAGATTATTATCTATTTTTAATCTGCCGTCTTTTAAATAATTCTTCATTCGTGGCCATAAAGAGTAGGAGTAACTTATAGCCTCGCCCATGCGGTTTTTGGGTAGTACTGTAGGATATGTTTTCTCCATCCACTTTTCAAAAGATAACATTATGGGACGTGCAAGCTCATTCCTTTTTTTGTAGCGTTGCTCATACGACAGATTCTGTTCATCTGCCATTCTTTCTATTTGGTAAAGATGCTGTATCTGCTTTAATGCATACTCTGCAAGGGATTTGTTCTCGTCCAAAGCTATTTCATAGCGACGTCGTTTATCAAAATCTTTTGATAAACGACGTTATCACAACTTTAATTAAATCAAAAGCACCATTGATTCTATACCGGTAACTGGTTGACAAACAATAATTGTTTTGATAATATTTCTCTGATTAAATTCTTCTTTCCAATATATCTTTGTAATTGATGAAAATACATTCATCAATCTAAATTTATCAAGGATGTTAGAAATAAAAATTATGAGAGACGATTTGTTGTCTCAGGAAAAATTGCTTGTAGAACAATACAAGTTGACCCAACAGACAGGTGCAAGGCATATTTGCCGTATCCGTGAACTTGTGGTTTTCATGCAAGAGCATGATTGTGATATTTATACAGAAGATGTGGGTATGTCTTTTCTCAAAAGTTTGGAATTGACAGATTCTAAACACAAATATACAACATCAAGGGGAGCGGTCTTCTTATTGAATAATTTCCTTAAGGGGTTACCATACCGTCCAAAATATATTGAAGGGGATGTATACACTTTTCCCGGCAAACTAGGAATGGAGGCTAAAAGTTTCATATCTCTTCGCAACAAGGAATATAGGTTAAGCAGTTCAACAGTACGAACATATCAAAGTTCTTTGGACATCTTTACTACAGCCATGAAGCTACATGGTGCTACATTGGAAACTCTTAAAAGAGAAGATATTAATTATTTTCTCGCTTCATCCCAAAATCAATCACCATACAAATGCGGTCCTGTCAGAATATTCTTAAAATATCTCTTCGAATCCGGCTTTACAAAAGAAGACCTGAGTAAAGAACTCGAGGGGTTTAAGTGTCGTCGGGGTGAGAAATTACCCTCCTTTTATACCAGGGATGAAGTAATGAAAATAGAAGGGGTGATAGATAGAACCGGGGGGAAAGGCAAAAGGGATTATGCGATGATACTGCTTGCATCCAGACTCGGGCTACGTGCTTCTGATATTACAAGACTCCAGTTTGCTAGTTTGAATTGGGATAACAATGTCATTATCCTCAAACAGCACAAGACCAAAAGAGAGATTATACTGCCGCTTCTTTCCGATATAGGAGACGCCATTATTGATTATATAAAAAATGGCAGGCCAGATAATGATTCCAAGAATCTGTTTTTGTCACTTATTCAACCTTATAGACCTATAAGAGTATCGACATTGTGTACTATTGTTACTAATTATATTTATGCGGCAGGAGTATCACCCAAAGGAAGACATCATGGCACCCACTCTTTACGGCATAGCCTGGCGACTAATCTTTTGGAAAATGGCACGGCTTTGCCTGTTATATCTGAAGTGCTTGGGCATGGTTCGACAGGGTCGACCATGTATTATCTTGGTGTTAATATCAAATCACTACTGGAATGTTCCCAGAATGTGCCGGATGTCCCCGAGGATTTTTATTCGCAGAAAGGAGGCATGCTGTATGCCTAATTATCTTAATTATAGAAGTGTCATGGCTCCCTACATAAGCTCTTTCGTAGAATCAAAAACCAGAAAAGGGATAAAAGGAGAAGATATAAAGTGGATCCTTTACGAGTTGGATCGACATCTGGCAGAAAAGGGGCATCAGGCTTGTTATATTGACAGGATATCCTATGATAGTTGGTATCATGCAACTTGTGGCAACAAACAAGTATCAACCGTATATCAAAAAGTATCCGTAATGAGACGTTTTTTGATATATATGGGCAATATGGGGCTTGAATGTTATGTCCCTAGATTGCCAAGGAAGCATAAATCTGAATATGTGCCATACATTTTTACTGAAAACGAAATCAAAGGCTTGTTTGCCGCAGCCGATAATCTCAGGGTAAAGGAGCATCATGCCAATTCATTAATGATGGTTGTACCTGTTTTGCTAAGGACTTTGTATAGCACTGCAATACGAATTGGTGAAGCAATAAATCTTCGGAACAAGGACATAGATTTTGAAAAACATGTCATTGTTTTGGATAACACAAAGAATGGCCGTCAAAGACTTGCCCCTTTAAATGAATCTTTAGAAAAAGTTTTGAGGCAATACATCCGTTATAGAAACATGTTACCCGTCGAAGGTGTAATGGCTCCTGAGAGTCACCTTTTTGTCAATGGGCTGGGGCATAAACTGTCAAAAAGGGGTATAGGCAGATATTTTAGGAAACTACTGCAGGAGGCAAACATCCCGTATAAGGGACACGAAGAAGGCCCAACCCTTCATAATCTAAGACATACCGCTTGTGTGCACTCTCTCGTCCGCATGCATAGGCAAGGCAGGGATATATACTGTTGCCTTCCTATACTCTCTACATTTATGGGACATGTAAAAGTCATGGACACCGAGCATTATCTCCGTCTTACACAAAACATGTATCCGGAAATTATCCAAATGGATGCATCCGTAACTGCCGGACTTGGAAATCTTATTGCAAAATCACTCCTTAAAGTTGATGATCATGGGAACATATAAAGATATTGCAGGGTGTATTGAAAAGTATTTTACCGATTACCTGGTAAAAGAGCGCGGCGTCAGCGCCCATACAGTGCGTTCATACCGAGACACTTTCATTCTGCTTCTTGAATATATGAATAAAGAGAAGAAGATCCCGGCGGACAAGTTAGGACTGGATGACATAGACAGGAGTGTGGTACTTTCCTTCCTGGACTGGCTTCAGGATGTCAAGCGCAACGCCGTTTCCACGCGGAGACCAGAGATACGCTACAATAAGATCTTTCTATGAATACATGATGTATGAAGATCCCGTCCATTTATCACACTGGAAATCAATATGCTCAATACGTATAAAACGAGAGGTGCGAAATAGTGTCAAATATCTGACTGTTGACGGGGTAAAAGCCGTTTTCGAACAGATAGATACAAATACCCGTGAAGGAAGAAGAAACCTGACCCTATTGTCCTTGATGTATAATCTTGGAGCCAGGGTACAGGAAATTATAGATCTCACACCGCTATCGATAAGAACAAGCAAGCCCTATGTCATCGAGTTGTTTGGTAAAGGAGCCAAAAAAACGATTGGTGCCGATTGATGACAATATGATGAATTTACTTGGAAATTACTTGAAGGAATACGGCTTGGACAGACCCGGGATGGGTCATCATCCCCTCTTCTTCAATAGCCGGAGGGCTAAGCTTACCAATCCCGGGATTACCTATATTTTGCAAAAATATGCTTCATTGGCACATATTGCATATCCCGATCTGGTCCCGTCAACACCAACTCCGCATACGCTGAGGCACTCAAGGGCAATGCACCTGCTACAGGCCGGTGTAAATCTGGTATATATCAGGGATCTTTTGGGGCATGTGTCAATACAGACGACCGAGATTTATGCAAGGGCGGACTCGAAGTTGAAGAGAGAAGCCTTAGAAAATGCTTTTAGTGATCTTGGAATTACTGAACCGGATGTGAAAAGTTGGGAAAAAGATCCCAAGCTTAAAGCTTTTTTAAAAAGTTTGGCTTGAAATATTATCAGAAGTAGTTTTAGAAAGTAGCGATTGGATAATACTGATTGTTAATTTACTTCCTTAGGCTACTTTTGATTTAATTAAAGTTGTGATAACGTCGTATATGGGCCATGCAGGCAACAAGACAAATCTGGTCGTTTTCTTTAAAAACATTGTATGCTCCATAACCATCACTCTGAAGGTAACCATCAAATGATTTTAATAAAGAGTAGGCTGTATCTCCCGATCTTGAACCATCATCATAATGGAAAAAGACCAGTTTCTTCATGACAGATCTTATCATCCACAGATATTCTTTCTTTGCATAGTGGCTCTCTTTGTTTATAACAGGTAAGGTGGTTTCATCAACCTGTATGTAGTCCGTGTTTAAAACCTCCTCCTTCAGGATCTTGTATAATGGAGTTAGCAGCTCACATGTGGGTTTAAACCATCCACTCAAGGTATTTGATGGTATCTTTACTCCCAAGTGATGAAACTGTTTTACCTGACGGTAAAAAGGCAGGTGATATTCATACTTTCCAAGCATAATTTCCGAAAGGAGGCTGGCTCCGGGAAGTCCTTTGTAGATGGGCAACAAAGGAAGCGGTGCTATAAGCACTGCAGGTGCTTCTTTGGTTGCAGGTGTGAGATTGTCTTTTAATCCGTATTTAGGACGTACGATCTCTTTTACATATAATTTACCCGGTTCAAACTCAAGTGTACGGGTACGTTCTTCTCCTATGCGCTTGTATTTATCTTTATCAACATCTTCCGGCTCAATAATTACTTCTATAACGGGAAGTCCTTCAAGCAGCTTTCTGTTGGAACGAGTCTTCTTTCTGGAGGATATATTTTCTTCAATCTGCTTTTCTGCTTCGATGCGCTCTGCCTCTATTTCCTCAAGATGTTTCTTTTCATCTTCTAATGTTTCAAATAAGTTGAGCTGATTGGGGTCAAGCCTGGATAGCTTCTCACTTTTACGTCCATAAAACTGACGGGTAAACCAGGCTATTTGTGATAGGAGCTTATCAATCTTTTGCTGCAGACCGGTCATCTGCTCTGCCTGTTTAGCATTAGCCTCAGTAAGTAGACGGATTTGTTCCGCTTGCGATTTTATTAAGAGTTCTAATGCTTGCGACTGGTCCATTGTATGGGTTTGTATTTAGCTATAAAAATACTAAAAAACCGTTAGCCAGACAAGCTTTCAGAGCAATATTTTACACTTTTATTTGAGTTTTTTATTGGTGGTTTCTAAACGCTTTTAGTCGCTTCAACCTAGTGTTTGGGTCATCCTGTATACCTTCAACCATCATTACTAAACTGGACCAGTTCATAGGGTATGACCGGCTGTCTTTATCATAAGCAGGCAAACGAAAGGTACCCTCTTCGAGCCTTTTCATATACAAAACTAAACCTCCGTCTTCTGCATGAAGTATTTTCATTGTGGTACGAGTTCTGTTTATGAAAATGAAACAATCACCCATTCTAACATCATATCCCATATGGTTCTGCACAACTCCACAGAGTGAGTTCATCCCTTTACGCATATCTGTCTTTCCCGGACAGAGAAAATAGCGCATTGTATCATTTAGGCAAAACATGTGCAGAACATATTTGAGCAAGTAATTTAATAGCAGCCTCAGTTTGAGTGCTGCCTATAAAACTTACCTGGATACCACCGGGCAACTTTATTTTTATTTCTCCTTTAATATTAACTGATGGAACAGTTTTAAGTGCAGGCTTATTTTCAGATAGATTAAAACTGATGGGAGCCAGTTTATCCACTGCAGTTTCATGTGCATGATTGTTATATGGACGAGTCAGCCCAAACTTACTTTTCCAGTAATAAAAACTGAAAGCCGTGTAAGATTGATTTTCACAAAAATCTTTGACACTTAAACCGCTTTCTTGCTGGCGTTTTAATATAACCATAAATTCTTCTTTGCTTATTGGCGTCATATTTAATTATGTTTGCCGGCAAAGATCAAAACTTAAAATGTAAACTAAAACGGGGACTTTATCGGGTGCTTACTGAATTATAGTGGCACGGTTTGACCGAAAAGAGTGGCACTATCAGACCGAAATACACAAAAAACAGAAAAACACCGAAAAGGAACTCTCAAAAGTCAAATCCGAAGTAAGCAAAGAAAAATTCAAAAACGCCAAAGCCGCAATGGGCGCAAATTTGATGGATGGCGTAAACTCTCTTTTCGGTGGCTCAAAAGTAAAACAGCAACAAGCCGAAATCGAAGAACTACAATCGGAAAATAATTCTTTGAAAGATGAAAACCGTTTGCTCAAAACCGAGTTGCAAACCGCCCAGAAAGAACACGAAAAAATAACGGATAAACTCCGTTCGGAACTCCGAAAAATTTACGACCTTTTCCCCAATCTTCGGGAATTACTTTCCATCGAACGAATGTGCCGATTTGTGGGGTTTTCAGAAGACCTTACCCGACGGATATTAACCGGCGATAAAGTCGGCTTTAAAGGAAGTTTGTACTCCGCAGAATACAAACGGAAATTTTCTACTGAACATTCCGTGGCACAAATGCAACCGGAACCGAAACAACCTGGCAAGCTCCGTCTTACTGTTGATGGTGTGGATATTATCGAGTGGTTTCGGATGAAATATAGGGAGTTTCAAAAAAGTATCGGAATTAATTGGACGGATAGAGATGTTGGGAGGGGGAGGAAAATGTGAACATTCAAATATCTCTAAATTCAATAGTTATTAATTAATTATAATAAAAAATTTCATTTTCATTAATAAAAAACACCTTCCCTCTTTTATTTAATGTGTTATTATTTAGATATAATAAAGAGTTATGAGGTGTATTAAATTCAATTGTTTGTCCTGTTGCTTTTTTTTTCTCAATCGATTTCCAACCATCAACAGTCCAACGAAATAATTCATATTCATTATCATTATAAATACCAACACCTAATAATCGTGGGGAGTAATGTATCGTTGATATTCTCTTATATTCTCCGAAATCTAAACCAGTCCAAGAGTTTTCTGTGTCTACCGCGTCATAAAATGTTGAAATGTTTCCATCAAATGCTTTGTCTCCCGAATCTCCCAGGTTGTTATATGAACCAGGAGAGCCTATATGTACACCCTTAAGCTCTTTACCAGAGTCGTCGTAGAAAGCTATCTCCGAAACGTTACAATTCCCTATAGGAGCTCTGTATCGAATAAAACGACATAAATGAGACTGTTTTAGTGATATCTTGTTGTAAAGCTTGGGAGAAGTAGATATTATAATTACCCCCGAATCTTAGACAACAAGAATCATTAAAAAATAATATTAATTTTGTTGTCATGAAGAAAAGGAAAACTTACAGTGCCGGCTTTAAAACAAAGATTGTTTTAGAAGCACTTCAAGAAAGAGAAACAGTCCAGGAGATCGCCAGGAAGTATGAACTTCACCCGGGTCAGATCTCGACGTGGAAGACTCAATTTTTATCTCAGGCGGACCAGGTGTTCGAGAGAGGCGGCTCTAAAACAGAGGATGACAAGGAGAAAGACGCCCTGTTCAAGAAGGTCGGACAGCTTCAGCTGGAGGTTGATTTCTTAAAAAAAGTATTGGGGAAATAGCCAAAAATGAACGGATGAGCAAAATCGACAAGACCCACTCTTTAAGCGTTTCACGCCAGTGTGATTTGTTGGATGTGCCCCGTAGCAGCTTCTACTATTCGCCCCGTGAAGATGGTTCCCTATAATGAGGAACTGATGAAGCAGATAGACAAACAGTACATGATTACCCCGTTCTACGGTGTACCCCGGATGACACATCACCTTCGTGGCATTGGCTACGAGGTCAATCCCAAGCGTGTGCGCCGTTTATATCGGAAAATGGATTTATATGCGACCGGCCCCCGTCCGAACACGAGCAAGCCCCATAAGGGAGCAAGCCATGTGATTTATCCCTACCTGCTGCGTGGGTTAAAGGTAACGCGCCCCAATCAGGTCTGGGCGATGGATATCACCTATATCCCGTTAGCTGGCAGCCATCTGTACCTGGTTGGCATCATTGACGTTTACAGCCGCTATATCGTTGGCTGGTCACTGTCCAACACGATGACCGCCCATTGGTGCCGCGAGTGCCTTGAAGAGGCTATAAAGCACCATGGTGCTCCGGAGATAATCAATACGGATCAGGGGAGTCAGTTCTCCAGCCCGGAGTTTTCAGCTTATTTTTCTTCATACGAGGGTTTAAAGTTCAGCATGGACGGGAAGGGACGGGCTATTGACAATATCTTCATTGAAAGATTTTGGCGGAACATCAAATACGAGAAGCTTTATCTCGAACCATCAGACAATGGTTTGGAGTTATATCACAAAATAAAGGATTATATGAAGTATTATAACCAGGAAAGGCCCCATCAGGGATTGGAATATAAAAGGCCGATGGATGTGTACCGGGAGGCCGCTTAGTTTCCTGGGATCGCCCTGCAGGGCGATCCCAGGAAACTAACTTATCTGTGAATAGAAACTGTCTAAGGAAGGGGAGAAGTTTATTATGTTATCTTGAAATAAGAAAGGAATGTCTTTTTTATCGGCCTCCACTATTCTTTGATTTTGGAATGTTTTTCTATAGGCTTTGGCTTTTTGCAATGTATTTCCTTGATGTTTATTGTGAGGATTGGTTTCACCACCCATAAAAGAAATGTGCTGCCCGATGCTGTCAGAGACACTATTCCATGTATGTCCTGTTGGGTGGATTTTCCATTGCGGAGTAAAATCAATTGTTACGGGAATTCCCAAGCCTCTCATGACAAAAGCGGCTAAAGCTGCTTGGCTGTCACACATGCCTCTGGTAGTTGCCATCAGCTGGGAATAATTCATGTTTGAAAAGTCTTTATCCATGCGAAAGCGTGGTAAAATATCATTCACTTTGCTACATGCTTTTACTGCCGTAATTGTTGAATCTTCTCTTAGCGAATTATTTAAATCTGCAAAACTGGCTAGCACCTTTTCTCTCCAATTCTCTAACGGTTCTGTTCCAATCCGATATGGAAGTATTTCTTCACAAAAGGTTTCGAATGAAATGTGTTTGCCCCAAGGCTTATCTCTCAAAACCTGAAAAGCCAATTCAATATTGGATATCAGATAGTCTGCCGTAATGTGGTGAATATCGTCTTTGCGAATCAGCTCTCCAATATTAAATGTTTCTATAACCTTGGATTTATCCGAAGAACTACTCCAACGTAAGTTTACTGTAGCAACATCTTCCCAAGGTGCGTTGTAACTTTCTGAATATTTTCCTTCCATATTCAGAATAAGAAACTTGGCTGCTTGATATTTCAGAGAATCTTCGACATTTGAAGCATAATGTTTTAATACTTTTTCTAGTTCTGCTCTATTTTTACCCGCGAGATTGAGTACATGCCCAATATTATCATCAACATTATTATTACAAGTCGAAAAAAGAGTAATGAATACCAATAAAAGCAACCCACCTCTTGTTTTTTTATGTAGAAAACAACCCATTTATTATAAGATAAGTGTTTTTATTTCTTCTTTAACTCATCAAAATATGAACAAATACTCTTAATATCTTTTCCAGCTATTGTCTTTTTTATTATTTTGTTCTTATCAATAATTACATTGAAAGGTACACTAGTTATATTAAAATTTTCACTATATGGATAATCATAGACAATCTTTATGTTATTCCATGCAATGCCTTTTTCTTGAAAAAAATGTGAAACTTGTATATTCGAATTAGCTGTTATAGCAATAAAACAAACATTCGGATATTCTTCCGCAATAACATTTAAAGATATTAATTCTTCAATGCAAGGCTTACAACTAATATCCCAAAAGGTAAACAATGTGTATTCTTCTTTATCTGTTATAGTAATTTTATTTTGATTTATGTCCAATAGCTCCAAGTCCGGAAACTTTTTCCCCAACCTGAACATTGGATGCTCCGTGACTATTTTTTTCTTTAGTTGAAACTCAACCCTTCTAAGCGTATCTTTAAAGGACACAACGTAGTTTCCCGTATTTAATGAGTCTTGAAATATATCTCTATTTATTATATTTCTATTTGAATCAAGGTAGACAGTAGAGTCGGAAATAACAGTTATACTGCCATCATTATTTTTAATGACACTTTGAGAAAAAAGTAAAATAGGGCAAGTAATGAAAAAAAGCACATAAAAAAATTTCATTTTGCTATTAAAATAATTTAATTGAATTCAATTCAATGAAGTTTGTATGTTTTTAGTTGAATATGAAAAAGCAGCTGCAACCTGTGTTAATTATTGCAAAAAAATAAAGAGAATGTCTCATTTTGAGACACTCTCCTAAATATTCATCAAGAAACCGTTATTTCCATTTTACATTCATTACAGCTACATGTTATGGTGTTTTCTCCAGTATTTGGATTGTATGATCCTTGAAGTGTACATGTAGAACAATTTCCATGAGGTTTACATACAAACTTAGTTTGCCCGCCTCCTCCATTTTCCGAGCTTGATCTTAATCTACTACTTGATTTAAGAATCACATTATCTGTTGAATAATTTACCTCTGCATCTTTTGAAATAGCATAAGTTCCTTTCATACCATCTTCAGTTAAGTATTCAATTATAGCGATATAACCTTTTTTACATGGTAAATAATATAAATTTGTTATTTCAAAAGTCTTATCAATTTCAAATGTTTCAGCAATAATAAATGCAGTTTCCTTTTTAAGTTCAGTTATATTATTAGCAATTTTCTCACCACTAGGAGCAACAATATCTAATAAATATTCATTTTCTGCAATATTCATTTTTATATCTTCCTTACTGCATCCAGACATAAAAATCACAAATTGTAAAGAAAAAATCAGGACTATAATGTTTGTATACATAAATTTATTCTTCATAACATATCTAATTTTAATTAATGTTCAATTGTCATCTCGCAGTTATTACAATCTCCACAAGTGTATGTTGTAACTCCATTTTTGTAAACAGCAGTGACTTTACAGTCACAGGTTCCTAGTTTCTTGCAAGATACAGTAAATGTAGAACCACCACCATTTTCATCACTACTCCTCAATCTAAGTGATGTGTTTTTGGTCTTTACAACCAAGTTCTCAGAAATCTTAAAAGAAGGATTATTCGTTTTTACTAAATTTCCTTCAAAACCATCTTCTGTTATGTAGCTAATGATTGCCGAATAACCAGTTGCTAGTGGTAAATATTCAATTTTTGAAATATTAAAAGTAGTATTATTTTCAAATCCTTGTGCGATTATTATTTCCAAATCTTTTTTCAGAGAGGAAATATTAGACGCGATCATTTCTCCATTAGGAGATTTCAGATTTAATGAATGTTCGATATCAGTTACTTTATTCACATATACATCATCATGGCTACATGAATTAATTAAAATCACAATTATAGGGATACATACTGTGACAATTATAGATGTTATTTTTTTCATTATAAGACAATTTTAATGTTTAATTTATGGGGTTTATCGGAAGTGATAAAAAAGTGAGATGATTTGTTTTACTATACAAAGTGTAATTAGCAAATTTACAATGTACAAAAAATGGCAATGTTGAGTGTACAACTTTTGGCAATATCCAATGTACAGGTTTAACATTACATTAACTATCTCTTTTTTATTGTATTCAACTGTTTTTTTATTCTTTCTCAAGGAAAGTTTTCCGGTTGTCCATACGGTAACCGTTTCCCTCGAACCTGATCACCTCGCAACGATATAGCAGTCGATCCAGGATGGCTGTGGCTAACACTTCATCATCCAGTGTCTCCGCCCACTGGCTGGGTGACTTGTTAGTGGTGATGATGATCGAGCACTGCTCATGCAGGTGATTGATCAGATTGAACAGAGCCACCGCTTCACTCTTTTGCACCGGGAACATCATGATGTCATCTATGGCAATCAGGTGTGCCTTGGTGTATCGCTTGTAGGTGCTCATTGCCGATGAGATGATTTCTTTCCTGTTGAGCACGCCTATCAGGTCAGCCATGGTGGTAAAATAGGCCCTATAACCTTTCTTGATGGCATCATTGACCAGTCCCCCGGCCAGGTATGTTTTGCCCGTACCGCTTGGACCCATCAGCACCAGGTTGTATAGCTGATCGACCCAGAGCAGCTCCCTGAGCTGTGTCATCTGCCTTATGCCGATGCTGCTCGAGGCCTTGTAATCGTACTCGTCAAGCTCGTGTGCACGTGGCAGACGGGCCAGTTTAGTCCTGCGCCGGTAATCATTCAGCTGTCGCTGCTCTAGCTCTTTTATAAGCATGTTCTCCAGGAAGTCCGCGTATCCCGGTGTATCTATACTCGCCTGGTGAAGCATCGGCTGCAAGTTTTTTGCTCAGGTATCCCAAACGAAGTATGCCGGCATATTGCTTCATGTTTTCTATCTGCTTCATAGCTCCATGATTTGATCGTACCGGTTTATCTTGCTTCTCTCGGGGATGTATGCATCCGTGTCATACTGACTTGTTTGAACACCGTCATGCAACACGCTTACAACAGGCAAGGGCTTCTTCTCCCGGCGTTTTAACTCCCGGTAATGTGATGCGGCTTCTTTCAGGTAAAGGGCGTTGTAGAGCCCATTGTCGAGGCAGTAATCAAGTGCACTGCCAACGATCTCTTCACCATATTCGCCCATCACCTCCCTTATCATTTTCAGATTGTCTCTCAGATAACGGGGCTTATACTTGTGTATCTCCTCTATGAACAGGTACAAAGTGTTGTTGCCCTTCCAGATCGATAGGACTTCCTGCTTGAAGACCTCGAGCCTGGAGTTCCGATCCCGTCGATAAGTTGTGCTACCGATTACCTTGCCTTTTTCAAGACTGACGGGGTGCTCGGCCAGAAGGATGCCTTGCCGGTTGGAAAGCGAAAGGGTGCCATCCTTGACCTTGAGTAATACCTCCGGTCCCTTCCCGTTATAGGTGCCATATGGGACCCTGTAGAAGTTCCCCTTGTAACTGATTGTGTTATCTTTTCTCACCGTGTAGGTGGGAATCTCATCCCGGGGGATTGCCGGTGAGGGGCGAAAAAAGGAGAGATGCTCCTTTTCAATCAACCACACATCGTGGGGCAGGCGCTTCGTCGTGGCATGTTTGGTGCCGTTCGCCTTGCGCTCCAACCAGCTCAGGACTTCCTCGTTGAGGCGATCTATATCGTGAAAGGTACGCGCGCGAAGAAAGTTGTTTTTTACGTATCCTACCACGTTCTCAACCCGGCCTTTGCTCTGGGGATCGGCCTTGCGGCAGAACTCAACACTGATACCACGTTCATCCCTGTAGCGACGAAAATCATCAGCCAGGAGATAATCGCCAAGGTTCTCACTTTTCAGAAACACTGAGTCCTGATCATAGAGAAGCTTCCCGGGGATACCCTCTATATACCTGAAGGCCTGCTCGTGAGCCTGGACGGCTGTTTTCCCGGTGAAGGGAGTTGTTTGGAAAAACACATATTTGTAGCGACTGCGTGACAGGACAAGGGCAAAAAAATAAACCCTGCGCCTACTGCCGTCCAAACGTCGCATCTGTGCTGTACCGAAGTCAACCTGCGCCTGGCTGCCATATGCAAACTCTTCCAGGGCTTCCGTCTGGCGGATCTTCTCCGGTACAGGGATCTTCTCCTGACGCCGCACGTGCTGGACAAAGTTGTATACAGTCTTGCTGTTCACCTTCGGCAAGTCGGGGTATTTCTCCTTCAGCCGGTCTTCTATCACTGCCGCCGGCAAACCATTGTCTATACTCAATAAGGAAAGAACGTCCGGGTAATATGGCGACAGAACAAGTTCGTATACACGTTGTTTCATTGAAAACTCATGAAACTCTTCTTCACTCATCTTCTTGTACCTGGAAACAGTTCTGCGGTCAATACCCAACTTTTTTGCAATTTTACTATCCGAATTGCCCGGATTACTGGAAAGTTCTTTAACTTCGTACCACATACGTACCTTTCTAAGGTCATGTATCTGAGTCTTCATAGTGTTTGTATTTTCGTGAATTACAAATATATGAAGACTCTTCTTTAACCCTTTTTATGTACATTGCATATTGCCAATTTCTGTACATTCAATCTTGCCGAAAATTGTACATGCGAAGTTACTGATTACAACAAAGACTAATCAAGTAAGTTTCACTATTTCTTAACAACAAAAAAGTTGTAAATACGAAAGGACAAATGTTCTGTATATATCATTTCAACAGAAAATTTAATAAAAAAATCTTTATCTACATTATCACCTCCTTTTTATTTATTCCACAAAAGCTTTTATTTTAACGGGCTCTAAACTATTAATAGCATTAGACACAAAAAGAATTTCCCTTTCTATTTTTCCCTTCTTATCGGACTTAAACTCTAAATGTAAAGTAATAGAATCATTTGGATTTATTATAAACGAGGTTTGCGTATCTATTAATCTAACGCAATTACAGCCAAGATCTATATTTTTAATATTCAATAAAGAGTTCCCTTTATTAAACAGTTCGATTTTCAACATTTCGGGCTGATTAATGATACAATTATTAAGTATTATTTCCTTGGGTTTGATAAAAAGTTTTGCTTCATTATCTGGGTTGTATTGATTGTCTACAATGTATTTTGCATTTTCAAATATATCAGAATAGATTCGCAAATAAGGAATATCATCAAATGTAAGTAGTTGTTTTGCCAAATAAATAGCTTCTTTTTCGTTTTTATATTTTTGTAAATTCAAACTCTTAAGATATATATTATAAGGATATTGGACTATATCTAAAGTATTATTAATGTCACTTTCAATATCCATTCCCTTGTCATATTGTAATTTACAAAATAGAATCTTGTTTAAGATATCTATTTTGTTTGCATTCTCCGACATATTGAATAATGGAGTAAAACCAAATTGATTACAAGATAGATCCCCATTTAAGGATTTATTGATACATTCAAAAGAGTATGTCGACGCACCCGTTATCGTGGCAAGTAACACCCCCGAAGAGGAAAATACACAAGTAATTACATGATTATCAGCCCCAAGCCATTGGGTGTACCATTTGTTTTCAGGTAATGCTACATTGATTATATTAAAAATTACTCTATCCGAATTTGTTAATATTCCTTTATCCATATTATTTAAATAAGAGGAAAAAATAGTTGAGCTGTCATTGAATAAAATAAGACAAATTGATTTTCTTTTTTCTTGTGCCAAATTTATAATTTCTTCAATAGCTACATTTTGATATATTTCATTGCTGACTTTATTACAAGCAGGAATTGTAAATAATACCATTAAACAAAGGAATAATATTATTAATTTTAGACGAAACATAATTCAAATTTCACAATGAACAAAATGAGTTTAATTTAACGAAAATGAAGTCATTGAATAGTTAAGTTGCAAACTTAGTGTTTTATTCACATAATACAAATTTTTCCGATAATTTTTAGTAAAAGCTGTGGAATTACTAACTTAGCCGGGACACAGAGTTAAGCATAAACGCTTATTTTTGTGTAATATGAGAAAACAAAGAACCCATTTTGACAAGGCATTCAAAGAGAATGCGGTCAAACTCAGTTTAGAACGCAAGAATATTTCCGAGCTTGCACAGGAATTGGGTATTGCACCCTTTCTTTTATATCGTTGGCGGAAAGAATACCAGCAGAAAGGGGAAGCCAGTTTCCCCGGACACGGTGTCCAGTCATTAAGTGAAGATAGCAAAAGGATTGCTGAACTGGAAAAACGTCTTGGCGAGGCTGAAACGGAGCGGGACATATTAAAAAAAGCTTTGAGCATCATCTCCAAGAGAGATCGTTGATCTATCTCTTTATAAAGGAATATAACTCGAAACAATGGACGGTCGAGGTGATGTGTAAAGTACTGAAAGTCCCCAGGAGCAGTTATTACCGCTGGCTTAAAGATCCGGAGGGCCAACGTAAGCGCAAATATATGGAGCTGGATGAAAAGATCAGGGATGCATATTTTGCTGCCAAGGGACGCAATGGAAGCCCCCGGCTGGCAAAGGATTTACAGGTATCCGGAACTCCTGTCTCGAGAACCACTGTAGCATACCATATGAAAGAAATGGGCTTGCGCAGCAAACTCTCGAGACGATTCAAAGTGACGACGGATGCCTCTCACAACTATAAGGTTGCTCCAAATCTGTTGAATCGCGAATTTAATCAAGATGAGCCTGTGAAAGCGTGTGTCTCTGACCTGACCTATATTCCGTGTAAGGATGGATTTCTTTATCTGACCTGTGTGCTGGATCTTTTTGATCGCAAACTGATCGGATGGTCCATAAGCGATCATATGAATGCATCCCATACCGTAATCCCTGCCATCAGGATGGCGAACAGGAACAGACCTTTTGGAGAAGGAATGATATTTCATTCTGACCGGGGCATCCAATATGCCTGCAAACAGACTGTAAACCTGTTGAAATCCTTGAATCTGGAGCAAAGTATGAGTGGAAAGGGAAATTGTTGGGATAATGCTGTGGCTGAAAGCTTTTTCAAAACTTTCAAATCTGAATTGGTCTATGGTACTAAACTCAAAACGAGAGAGCAAATGCGCTTGCATGCATTTGAATATATTGAAACCTGGTATAATCATAAAAGGAGATTCTCAGCATTGGGTAACTTAACCATTGATGAATTTTGGAATCAGTATAATCTTAAAAAAGAATCAATTAAAAATGTCGCTTAACTTTTTGTCTCAATTAAGTTTGCAAGTCCACTGAGCTATTTTTTCTACTTACTTTTTCTTTAAAAAATTCTCGGAACTAGCTAGCTCATTTAAATAAATTATCATTTTATTTTTAATACTACTTATGAATGGAGAAGGGACTTTTTCTTCTTTATTTAATATTTCTTGCGCCAAAGACTGAGCCTTTTCTTTTTGTCCAGTTGTTAAATAAAGTTCTACAAGTTTGTATAGTGGTGTGAATCTTATTGGACACATAGCCGCTGCTTTTTTTAGATATTGTTCTGTTTCGTGATAATGATGTAGTTGCAAATAGTTGTCCGCCATTAGCATTTGCAGATCATAGTCTGCCCAAAGTTTATCGCATTCGTCGGCTATTAGCAGGCTCTCATCATAATGTCCAGCAATATTCAATTCTGCAGCATAATTATAGAGAAACAAGTCGTTGTGCTGTAAATGCTTATAAAGGGCTTTATATCGGGGTAGCATTTGTAAAGTTTTACCTCTTAACGATTTATGAGCTATTGTATGCCATTCTCTTTCATATATGGTTTGACAAATTGTAATGTTCAACACAGCAAATGATGTTAGCAGAACCATACCTTTTATTAAATAATTTTTGTTCATTATCACCCTTCGTTCTTTGCTAAAAATTAACACAAAAGAAATCAGCATTACTATCATTAAACGGATAAATGGATAATTAAAAGGATATGAAAAAAGTCCACATATTACCATAGCTAAAAGGCTTAAGCGTATAGTCAATAATTTATCTTTATTATTATCTCGTGAATAATATAATGGGTAAAGTAGTAACAAAATCATAAGAAAGAAACCAACAAGACCATACTCCACAATATTCTTAAGAAACTCATTGAACGGATGACGTATGTTATCGGCTAGCATTGTGTATGTACTATGAGGATGTTTTGTGAAATATAGAGCTTGTTCGTTCATATAGTTTGCTGTAAAACCATTTTTCCCAAATCCAAAGATCGGTTTTTGAACTATTAATTGTCCCGTACATTTCCAGATAAATATTCGTCCATCAGCTGAGTCTTTTTTGATATAATAAAGTCCTGATAATACTAACACCCCTATAACAACAACAATACAATAATGAATTACTGAAATTTTAATTTTAGTTCGTTGCTTTATCCAATGTATTGTGAAAATTATCGTAATAACCATTACAGCTAATGTTGCCGTTCGTGCTCTAGACAATATTATAAGTATTATAATTGCTATAGAAATAATAATGTATATTATTTTTTTTCGTTCTTTGCCTTTGTTTACTCTATTTAAAACAAAAGGCAACAATAAAGACAATGAGGCAGAACTACCAGCTGGATTATCAAAAGGACCTGTTATATTTAATGTATTATGATAACTTGGCAACCAACCAACAAATTGAGCTATACAGCATACACATAGTAAAATCGCTATAACTGTACATATGGCAAATAATGTTTCTCTATTTTTTTTCGTTGTGAAAATATTGTAGAACAACAAAATAGCCAAACAGTATATTGCATTGGTGGCAATTGTCTCAATGTGCCATTTTCCTCTCCATGAATAATAAATGCATAGAGTTGTGATAATTAACAAGAATTTATATGGAGGCAAAAAAATCTGCTTTCTTCTCAAAAGAATGAAGCCTATTCCCCCTAATCCTATTCCTATTCTCATCCAAAGTAAAGGTGCTGTTATAAACCTATTTACAAAAACAGAAGGAATAAAGAAGAGCGTTCCAGTGAGAAGGAAAAACAGGTAATAAAATGAGATGTTTTTTAATACAAATTTCACTTAGTTTATTTTATTCTATTCGTATAAATTCAGTCAGATGCCAGGCGGTTCTTCTATTTCTGATCTTTCGATAAACTTTAAATAATTTATTTATAATGTAAAGTTACAACAATAACAATGAACATCAAAGTACTATGGATGAGTCCACTTTAAATAGTGGCAATTTTAAGTTTAAAAAAGTAATTCGTTGATTTTTCATTTCCTATTTTTGAGAAGCAAGGAAGTAAAAAATCAAACACGATAAAAAGTTTCTCCCTTATGGAGGTCTTTATATAGCGAAAATCGGTTATTAAACCATTTTCATGCGCTCTTTGACTTATTGTTATCAGATAATTTCCAAGGCGGACATGGTTTATCCATAAACATCTGGCGAAAGTAAATAATTTGTGCCTGAGCAAACCTCTGTATCGTGTTTTGTTGTTCCTCGTATGGAAGCAATACTGAAAGATGGTTGCCTCCACGTTGTTTCTTTTCATCTGTTCCTGCCCGGGGATAGCCGCGAGTTCGTGTCTTAGTTCTGCAGTTGCTATCTGTTCGTTCGTAAAATACCGGTACTTGCTCTTGCCTGTGGTGGCAATCCTCCATTTATCCCCGGTTTTGTATGCAGGGATAATCTCTCCGGTTTCGATATGGGTGACAACCAGCTCACCCTCCTTCATCTCCAGGTCATATTTAGATTGTCTCCCTTGTAATCCGCTTGTTATAAGTTCAATTGAGTTCATATCGGCAAACTCCCTGTTACCAGGGGATTGATAAGCACCATCGGCATAGACTTTCTCTATTATATCGGTGCTTACCTTCTCCTGGATGTTGGTAACGGCATCCTTCAGGTAGCCATTGTCTGCAGCACTTGCCGGTTTCACCTGAACGTTTACGATCAGGTTGGGTTTGTCCTTCTGTTCATCAGTGTCATCACAGGTCTCGGTGATGTTCACACTGTAGCCCTTTACCTTCTGGTCTCCTTTTTTTCGATAATCGGCATCGGGGTCATTGTGGTTTTGAACGCTCCTGGCCGTGATGTCCTCTTTGGGACGAAGGATAGCCTGTCCCTTGACCACCTCGTATTGCTCGTGGAAGACACGGTGAAGAAGGTCGTAGCCGGTAGTGGTCTCTGCAAGGCGTTTAAGAACCTGATAAATGAGCCCACCCAGGGAAGAGATTTTCTCGCCGAGAGTTTCACTGTTTAAGCGGTAAACCATATTCTGAGCATCTTCTTCTAAAAATAGAAGTACCTGTTTCCTGAGCCTGGGGTTCAAAAGAAGCATCCCCCTATCGCCCAGGTCCTTGATAAACCCGCGGAAAGTGTTGTGAATGATCTCGAAACGGGAGTACCAGGCGATGTTGCTGCCAATGAGCTTACTGTCCATACGGACAGATTTGCCGGATATCTTGAAGGTGGAGAGTTGGTCGCCAGTGAGCTGCTCGAAGCTCTTTTCCATCAGGTTTACACCATACCGGTTTTCGTATTCACAAATACGCCTTCTCAGTAAATAATAAGTATCGATAGAGGGTGCAACATCACTCAGGGAGACTAGACCCAGGGCTTTACGCACCAGGAGATCGAACTGGCATTTATCGAACAGATCTTCATCGCTACAGCCAAAACCCTCCTTGATGATGGACATTCCGATAATCACCCGTATGGAAGCATTGGGAGCGCCCATGTTACCCTGTTTGAAAAGGGGAGCAAATATGGTTTCGTCTATTTGGGAGGTGACGTTTGCATAAAACCGGTTGTGCCACGCCGCAGGATCATCATATTTTTTTGCCTCACGCTTACCCATTTGGGTGGAAGGTGTGGAAAACATGTCATATTGTGGATTTACAGATGTCTTCTTGAACATGATTTCTTCTCTTTTAGGTGATGCAAAATACGATTTTTTTATCTGATAACAAGGGATTTTCAGAGCGTTTTATCAACAAAAAACGGAAATAAAACAACAAAATTAAAGTCAGGGACTTTTTAAAGTGGACTCATGGATTATTTTCTTGTTTTATTTTTTTGCTTATTGCTTGTTTTTTCGAAACAAAGCACTTATATTTGTCAAATATAAACAAGCGTTCATTCCCTCAATGAAATTCGATGCAGATAAAACACATCCGCTCGTTTCCAAATCGTAACACATTTTGTGGATTACACTCTTTACTTCCTGTTTTTCAATAGAATACTTTTCAGATTAATCCGTTTCCCGCATAAGTTATTATTATTATTATGTTTAAATAATTTTAAACAATTTCATTCAAAGGTGTGTTTATAAATAGTGGAAACTCTTATTATCAGCAAATCACATAGTATTAACAACAAAAAATATTAATTATGAATTGGTTATTGTGGATTATTGTGGGTGCAGTAGCCGGATGGATTGCCGGCAAACTGATGAGAGGCGGCGGTTTCGGTTTTATTATTAATGTTGTGGTGGGTATTGCAGGAGCTATTGTGGGAGGATGGGTTTTTGGTTTATTGGGTATCACTACTGGTAACGGGATAACCGGCAACCTTGTTATCTCGCTCGTGGGAGCAATACTGCTGCTTTGGATTATCTCCATCTTCAAGAAAAAAGTATAGTGAATGGCCTGAGGAAAAGTTGATAAGCTTCCGCCCTATCAATAATGAATTACCTTGAAATATCTTACCCCAGAGACTTTTATATGCTTAGCCGGCCAATATAAAGACTTTTATGCAGAGGACTATTTTTTCAAGTGGGTTCAAAAACAAAAAACAAAATAGGATGCAAAAACGTGAAATCGGCATTTTTTCAGGATCTTTTAACCCCATACATGCGGGCCATCTGATACTGGCTAACTATATTAGAGAATTTACATATATAGATGAGGTGTGGTTTGTGGTATCTCCGCATAATCCGCTGAAGGAGGTTGCTGATCTGCTGGATGATGATATCCGTCTGGAGATGACGCGAAAGGCACTTGATAAGTTCAGCCATTTGGTTGTCTCAGACGTGGAGTTCCATATGCCCAGGCCCTCTTATACAATAGATACGCTGACAAAACTTACAAACATCCATCGCGACAAAAACTTCACGCTTATTATAGGAGGGGATAACTGGACAAAGTTTGACAAATGGAAAGATTATGAACGTATAATTGATCAATATAAGATCCTTATCTATCCTCGTTTGGGTGAAAGAATAAATATTCCTGATAAATTTCACAAATCTGTTCATGAGGTAAATGCTCCTATAATGGAGCTCTCATCTACCTTTATACGAAACAGTATAAGAGAAGGGAAAAACATGCGGGCCTTTGTCCCTTCTGTAGTGTATGACTTTATTGAGAAAAATGGATTATATAGATAAGATATTGATTCACAATATTACAGTCCCTCGTCATATCTTATCTTATCAAGGATAACAGGTAGAATGCCAGTGTTTACTCCTGCTTCCTGAAGTTCTTCTTCATCTTCGTCAAGCATGGATTGAAACGTTTCAAAGCTACCTGTATTTTGCAGAGACAACTTATAATATTCAACAGCTCCCTTAATATTTTCGAGACAGAGCTCTACATGACCTGCATTGAGATAATCGTGCGCATTTGCTTTCTTTTCCAGTATTTGCCTGTAATATTTTTGTGCCACATCGAACTTGCGCGATAGGAAAGCACACCAAGCTATTGACCGCCATGCGCGAGTATTGTTGCTGTCTATCAGCTCTACCTTAAAGTAGAAGTTAAGCGCCTTGTCATACTCCTTCAACTCCATATGGCAATGCCCGATGTTGAGCTGAATATTCAGGTCATCGGGGCGGAATTGTTCAAGCCTTCGGTAATATTCCAGAGCTGTTTCAGGTTCTTTCAACACACGGTAACAGTGTGCTATTCGGTTAAGTACCCATGTGTTATTTTCTTCAATCAAGTCGGCATGCAGATAGGCCTCCAGCGCACCGTTTATATCTGCCAGCATCTGTTTGCAATATCCTATTTTTTGCCATATCTCACTTTTTGTCAACCTAGTATTGGCAAGCATGGTATATGTAGATACAGCTTCGTTGAAATTGTTTTTTTCGAAATAGTAGAGGGCTATCTTTTCCAGATGATCGGGTTGCATAACAATTGGATGGAACGCTTTTATCCGGTGAAAATTGAGTGGAAGTCCAAAAATATCAATGAATTCAGTACGGCGTTGGAAAAGTTTGAAAAAGCGGTAGAGATCTTGTATATACTGTTTGAAGATGGTTTCCTCTTTTTGATGAGGTTTAAGTGCCTGTTCCTCCTCCTGCATCTTTTTAATCTCTTCACTTTCAGCTCCTAATTGCGATATCATCATTCTGCGATACTCCTCAGGCATCATCATAATGCTGAAACAGAACGAGTATTTGTCGGAGTTGCAGATCATTGCTGAACCCGACATAGTTTCAATGAACTGTGCCCCTTCCATTTTGTCGGCAAAGAGCTGCCGGATACTGCTGTGACCGGGATAGAAGGGCAGGAACCAGTTGCCCATTTCATTGAAAAAAGGGTATGATTTCAAGTTCGAGAAGGTAGAGTGGAACACATCGGCACCTTCGAGCTGCAGGTCTGAGAACTCCTTCAGTTTGTCTGTCAATCCGGTTTCATCAAGTATCTTCTGCCATTCTGGGTTTTTTTCATCGAACCCGGTTTCTCCCATCCACTCGTCGAGTTTGATCTTTTTGCCTATCATGGGACTCAGTTTCATCATTTCCGGAATAATCTCCTCCGTAAGTTTTTTAGTGATTTTCTCCGTCTCATGTGCCTGGATAAATCCTATTATGGCAGCAATGAACCTACGGTTGAACATTTTATCGTCGGATAACAGTTTTAACCTGTTACCTAACTCGGAATAGAGCTCCATCCGTGAGTTGTATATCTGGAAAACAGGGATGAGCCCTGTAATTGCACGAGCAGCAAGTTCCGGCTCGGGACGCCTGCAGAGGTCGAGCATAAACTCTATTTTCGTTGAATCGAACCGATGCAGAATATTCATCGTTATAGCGGAAATAACCATGCATTTGTCGTGAACAGGAATAATGTTATCATCCATAAAATTACGAAACGATTCAATATGGTCGCTGTTTGCCTTTGGCGAAACAAGGACGGCATAGAACAAGTCAATCAGTGTATTTTCATGCTCAAGTGAATTTTGTCTCACACGGCTTTGCTTTTCTGGACCCTCTTCAAGAAGGTCCAAAAAAGAGAGTGTGTCAATCTGTTTCGTAATTAAGTCTATGTATTCGTCTATGGAGAGAGGAGTGCGTAAATTCAAAAGCCGCTGTTTATCGAAAAAAAGGGTTGAACTGTTTTGAAGAAGAAGATATTCGGCAGCATCTTCAGCTACAGTATATATGTCGCGGATAAGCTTGTTGTAGATACGTCTATGTTCTGGATCTTTCTTACCCTCAATAAGATAATGAAGCATATAACGGTAATTGGTGGCAAGCTCAGATATCTTTTCCGAAACAGCCCAGTTATGCTGCACCGCTGCAAGTTCATTCACACAGTCAATTGCATCTTTCAGTCGCTTTCTTTCTATGTGAGAGTAGATTATTTCAAGTTTTTTCCCAATATCGAATGAATTCATAATTGTTTTCAGCTTGTTTTTTCTTTAATTATCAGTGTGGAAGGCAGAGAGTCTTTCCATTGCAACGGAGTACACATCAATTTGCTCAACCCATCAAGCCCTACGATTACAAGATCTTGCTGTCTGATGAAGTCAACTCCAATTTTTTTATCATCGTCCCATAAATAGACCCGTCCGTCGGTTTTCTTTACAATGAACTGATAGAGTTTTTGCATCTTCGGTTCGGACTGAATGATACCGATAGCATCCCAGACCATAATCTTTACATTCTCTTTCTGAGCTATCTGGTACACATAGGTGAATATGTGCACGTCTGTTTTTTGTAGTATCGGAACAAAAATTTTACTGACCTCTGACATGCCGTTGTCCACAAATATTCCAGTTGAAACAGTGTTCCTGTTTATGAGCGAATAGACATTCTTTAAAGTAGCTGCTTCATTCTCTCTGAACTGTTCATGTATAAATGTTTCGGTATTTGACTGATTGCTTTTCAGTATATTATATCTCTCAACCAGCGAAAGGTTGAATTCGTCAGGACATATTCCCAACAACACCAGATTGCAATTTTGTTCCTCTATAGTTTTCAGGATGTCGCCTATAAGGTCATCAGAATCTTTTACGAAAGCACGAAAAGTGATTTTACTTTTTTCACCTTTAGGTTTGAAATCGTTCAGAATTTTGTTCTGACAAACTATTATATTCTCTTCCTGCAACATTTTCTTATCATCAATGGCAAAATAAAGAAGAGTGATTGACGATTTTTCTGCTCTCTGCGGTGTAATGTAAGTAGCAAGAGTGCTTAACCTTTTACCGGTCTCAGTTTCAGTGAAACATACCAGTATATTGGATGGCCGTTTTAGTTCGGTTTCACCATCAAGACGGTTCCATAATATGTCTACAAAATCCATACCGTAGCGTTTTAGACGTTAATTTAATTATTCAGCATTTCGCTGTCGAGCATTGAGTCTTTGTAACCCAGAAAATAGAGGATGCCGTCTATACCCACTGTGGAGAGCGATTGGTCTGCGTTCTGTTTAACCTTTGGCTTAGCATGAAAAGCGATGCCAAGCCCGGCGATACCCAGCATGGGAAGGTCGTTGGCACCATCGCCCACAGCTACCGTTTGCCGGAGATCAATTTTCTCCACCTGGGCGATGAGTCGCAGCAATTCGGCTTTTCTTCTGCCGTCGACCACATCTCCCAGATAGTTGCCCGTGAGCTTGCCGTTTTTAATTTCCAGCTCGTTGGCATACATGTAATCGAATCCGTATTTCTCCTTAAGGTAGTTGCCGAAATAGGAAAAACCTCCTGAAAGAATGGCTGTTTTGAATCCAACTTTCTGAAGCACCTTCATCAGCCGTCCCAGTCCCTCGGTAATTGGTAGATTCTCTGCAATCTCCTTCATTACTGAAACATCAAGCCCTTCCAGCAACTTCACCCTCTGCCTGAAACTCTCTTCAAAGTCTATCTCGCCATGCATAGCCTGTTCGGTTATTGCCCTTACCTTATCTCCTACACCTGCTCTCTCTGCCAGTTCATCGATAACTTCGGTCTGAATAAGCGTAGAGTCCATATCGAAGCATATGAGCCGCCGCATACGCCTGAACATGCTTTCCTCCTGGAAGGAGATGTCGAAATTTAGTGATGAGGTGAGTTCAAGAAATGCTTCCTGCATCTGCTGCCGGTTATTGGGAGTGCCTCTTACCGACAACTCAACACACGACTTGGCAGCTCTCTGCTTCTCATCAAGCGGAATTCGTCCTGTCAGGCGTACAATATTATCGATATTGAGATTTTGCTCGGCAATAATTTTTGAAACTGCGGCAATTTGCCTGGCAGTGAGTATTCTTCCCAGCAGTGTGATGATATACCTGTTTTTACCCTGCATGCCTACCCAATTAGAGTAGCGTTCAGCCGAAATAGGAGTAAAACGGATGTTCACATCCATCTCATATGCTTTAAAGAGCAGGTCTTTCATTATCTCACCCGAGTTATTATTTTTCGATTTGAACAGAATACCCAACGACAGATTCCTGTGAATATCCGATTGCCCTATATCGAGGATGAAAGCATCATGCTTCGCAAGTATTTCCGTAAGGGCAGCTGTTAAGCCGGGTTTATCTTCTCCATTGATATTTAACAGTATGATTTCTGAATTCACCATAATTTTTTTACTCTTTACAAATCAGATCACACAAATGTGCCGATCAGTGTAAATATTTATTTTTCATATTTATTTTTCACATTTAAATCCCGTACCTTTTAACTTAACGGAGCAAGTGTGAATAAATTTATTTTTTACTTTCAGATCACCGGCAAAGAGACCTGAGAATAGATGTCTTCAATATCGTGTGTACCTATTTTTTTAAAATCTTCTTCCCTTACGCATATAATCATACCTGCCATATCTAGTGCCCCGGGACTGATAAGAAGCTGTTTACTGCCGTTTTCGTAATATTGTCTGGGACGGTGCGCTTTACGAGGGAATAGGTTTAGTTTGTATCTGTTTTGTTCTATGTAGGCGATGATGTTTATCATTGGCTCATCTTCTTTCGGCTGGCGATGGTGAAGATACTGATAAACATCTTCAAAAAGTTCTTCCACCTCACTTTTATTTCCGCTCTCTATCATCAGGCATGAGCGAAGTACATTGTCGCCCTGAAGCAGCTGTGGCGACTTCAGCCCGGCCTGTAAATGAAAATGGTCGGGGGCCGATGCTCCGCACTTTGGGCCATTGTAAAACAACACATAATCGGGCAGTTGTTCTGCAAGCGAAAGCATATCACCCACCTTGTTGCGGATAAGTTGCGGTACGTGTGAATGAAGGGGAATGGTCAGATGATTCCTGAGAATTGGAAAAGGGTTGCATAGAATGATATATTTCTCCATGAATAGTATACCCTTCTGCAGGGCGGGACGATTAGCTTCGCAAAGGAAGCAGGGGCGATTTTCAATCGATTCTTTGTCAATTTTTGCACTTGTGGAGACCATCCTGGCCGGGTTGAACTGTATTTTTACATTGAACCCATCTCCCCATGTGATCACTTTTTCTTCAGTATCATCGAGTTGCCTAATACCATTTCTCAACTGTTCCCATTTTTTCATCTGGGAGGAGAACAGATTGTCTATTTCCGCTTGAAGATTCATTTGCTATTGCTTTTGAAAACAAAGATAAGGATATTTTCTTTTAATCTATAGGGAAAAGCAAGAAATGAAATTTTGTAAAAAAAATTGCATTACTGTTTGGTTATCAACTTTTTTTATACCTTTGTACCAAAAATAGTTCACAGTAATTAATATATTTCGTATGAGACTTTATGCTCTTGTTTTTTCCTGTTTGTTTCTTCTTTTCCTGAATTCTTGTTCCTGGGGGACGGGCAAGAAAGATTCTTTTTCGGGTAAAGAAGAGGAACAGATTGTAAAGGGCCGGGGTGTTTCATCGGATTCATCAGATGCTGAAGAGGAGTTTGATCAATTTCTCCTGAAATTTAGTGAGGAAGAGTCGTTCCAGTTAAAACGCATAAAATTTCCAATAAGGGTTGTTGTTCCAAATGCAAAACATCAAGGTATGGCGCTCATGGAAGAAACTATTGGAAAATATGACTGGGAGCTACTAGATCTGACTTATGACAGCACCTTTTTAACTCGTACATACGATCAGTACTGTCAGATGGTACGATATAAAAATGATACAGCTGTAGTGGAGATACGTGGTATTAACAATGGCATATATGCCGATTACTATTTTGCACTGATAGATAAAAAATGGTATCTGGTAACGCTTTACGAAGCATCATTTTAAGCCACTCTAACTCTTCAATAACCTATCTCCAAAACTAAGTGGTAACAGATCTTTTATGCTGTTCACTGTATATACTGCCTCATTGCTGTACATCAATACTTTTATTGGCGACTTAAAACGGTTCTCCGTTTCAAGAAGTACCTGCCTGCAGGCTCCGCAGGGAGTGACGGCATCATTGGTGAATCTTCCGTTGTAATAGGCAGCAATGGCAATCGCTTCGATCTTTTGGTCGGGAAAAGATGCATTGCTGAAGAAGATGGTTGTTCTCTCAGCACATAATCCAGATGGATATGCTGCGTTTTCCTGATTGTTTCCGGAAACTATTTTGCCGTTCTGTAGTAATACAGCTGCGCCTACCCTGAATTCGGAATAGGGGGCATAGGCGTTTTTTGTGGCGTTTTTTGCTGCTTCAATAAGTTTTTTTTCTACTTCAGAGCATTCCTCTATGAGATAAACACCTATCTTTGTGGTTAAATTGATTTCTTTCATATTGTAATGCAAGATTTATATCGCAAATATACTAATATTTTACAGCTATTTGTAGTTGTGGCTTTTTTATTTGTCACCGCAGGTTTTTCCGGACGGCCCGGAGTGAGTACCTATGTTGATTATATTGACAGGTACAGTAATTTGGCAATAGAGCACATGAAAAGATACAAAATACCAGCGTCAATTACACTTGCGCAGGGAATATTGGAGTCGGGGGCAGGTATGAGCGATCTTGCACGCAGATCAAACAACCATTTTGGGATTAAGTGCCATCGTGGATGGACAGGCCCCCGTGTTTATGCTGCTGACGATTCGCCGAATGATTGTTTCCGCCGTTATGCAAAGGTTGAAGATTCCTATCAGGATCACTCTGAGTTTCTTGTAAGCGGAGTACGCTACAGCCCTCTTTTTGAATTGTCGATAACCGATTACAAGGGATGGGCCAGAGGTTTGCAGCAGATGGGGTATGCTACAGACAGGGCTTATGCCAACAAGCTTATTAAACTTATTGAGGATTATGAACTTTATCGCTTTGATGATAAAAAATATCACAAAGGGGTTGGCAGAAAAGAGCGTGATGAACTGAAAAAAGCAGAGATGTCACATGCAACATGGACACATCAGCCTTATATTACTCATGGCCTGGTTTATGTTATTGCTGTTTACGGAGATACGTTTGGCAGCATTGCTGAAGAGTTCGGGTTTAAGGAGAAAGATCTGTTGAAGTTCAATGAGGTTCCCGGGGATTTCCCGTTGAATGAAGGAGATATTGTATATTTCCAGAAGAAAAATAAACGTGCAGTATTGCCTTATGAGTTTCATACGGTTCAAGTGGGTGAGTCGATGCACAGCATCTCGCAGCTGTATGGAATTCAGTTGCGTAACCTATACAGGTTGAATAAAAAAAATTATGAGTATATTCCCGCTGAGGGCGATCTGCTTAAATTAAGATAGAAAAAACAGGACAATGACCTGTTATTGATAATTTTAAGAGGCTTTATGCCTGAGCTTATATAGAAGAAAAAATTATGAATAAAGATCAAAATAAGATGAGATACAATACACAAGAAAAAAAATTGGCTTTGCCGGAATATGGGCGTAATATACAGAACATGGTTGATCACTGTGTTGGAATAGAAGATCCCGAAGAGCGAAAAAAATGTGCTTACACAGTCATCGATATAATGGGGAATATGTTCCCTCATTTGCGAGATGTCAATAATTTCAAACACATTTTGTGGGACCATCTGGCTATCATGTCTGACTTTAAACTTGACATTGAGTACCCATATGAGATAATAACCAGGGAAGAGTTGAACACTGCACCGGGGCATCTTGATTACAGCCGTCCTTCTATGCAGTACCGTCATTACGGGAAAATTCTGGATAGGATGATAAAGATTGCTGCCAGTATGGAGGATGGCGATAAAAAAGATCATCTGTTGAAACTTCTTCTCAACCAGATGAAAAAATCATATACACAGTGGAACAAGGAAGTAGATGATGAGAAGATTTTTCAAGATCTGTACGAAATGTCGGGAGGAAAAATAAAGATTGATCCGGCTATGTATACTATCTCTGAAGTGAAGGTGAATACAAATCGTGATAAACTAAAGAATATCAAGTTTCAACGAAGAAAATAATTTATTATGATCTCCAAAAAAGATATAATTCAGGTGGGGCGTACACAGAAACCATACGGGATAAGAGGGGAGATAATCATCCTGTTCAGTAAGGCTGAGTATGCCGAGGTTGATTGCGAATATTATCTTCTTGAGATTGACGGAATTCCCGTACCCTTTTTCGTGGAAGAGTTTACATTTACTACTGATAGAACTGCGAGGGTGAAGTTTGAAGATGTAGACGACGAGAATACGGCATCGAAGTATGTCAATACAGATGTTTTTATTCCTCGCAAAACAGTTAAACAGGCGATACCCGAAAATGGTCTCAATTGGGATTTCTTTGTTGGGTACACTGTTGTAAATCAGCATGGTGAAGTGCTTGGGTTAATAGATGAAGTAGATGATTCTACACTGAACACTCTTTTTATTGTGAAAGATAGAGATAAAGAGCTGCTTATTCCAGCCACGGAAGATTTTATTGCTGCCATTGACGAGGAGAAAAAAATCATTGAAATGTATTTGCCTGAAGGGTTAATAGATGAGTGAATGATTACCTGTTCCAATTCGGAAATCGAAAAAATAGATATGCCTTTTCTGCATCTTTCTAATGTAAGTATAGGTTATCCTGACAAAAAAGGAGCTGTGATAGTTCAGTCGGGCCTTACACTCTCTGCCGAAAAGGGGGAGCTGATTGTGCTTATTGGGAAGAATGGTTGCGGAAAATCTACTCTACTGCGCTCTATTGCCCACCTTCAGCCTATCTTTCAAGGAGAAATCTTTCTTAATAATGAAAACTTGCTCGAGATCCCGCCCAAAAGGCGGGCCAGACTACTTTCCGTTGTGCTTACGGAGCAGCAGCCGGTGGCATCATTCACCGTGAGAGAGCTTATCTCCATTGGCAGGGACCCCTATACGGGATGGCTGGGAAGCCTTTCCGATGAAGATAATATAATTATTTCTGAAGCCCTGGAGATGGCTTGTTTGCATGGTTTTGAAGGTAGAAACATATACGAACTGTCAGACGGAGAGCGCCAAAGGGTTTTTATTGCCCGTGCTCTTGCACAGGATACTCCTGTGATATTGCTTGATGAGCCCACTTCGCACCTCGATCTGCCAAACCGTATTAATATCCTTTTGCTGCTGCAGAAGCTGGCACGTGAAACAGGCAAAACAATTTTCATCTCAACACACGAACTGGAGACCGCTATTCAGGTGGCTGACAAGCTGTGGTTGATGGAAAAAGGCAAGGGCGTTACCGTTGGAGTACCGGAAGATATGGTATTAAATGGGAGTTTCGACAAGGTGTTTCGTCACCGTTCTTACGTGTTCGATAAGGAATACGGGAGTTTTGTGGTGCAAAAGCAATTGGATAAGTTTATAACTACCCGTGTGAAAAACCCTGACGGCCTGATGGCACGATGGACCACAAAGGCACTATCGAGGAAAGGATACAAAATAACAGAAGATGCTCAACTGGAGCTGTCTGTGGATGAGGAAAACAGGTGCTGGACAGTGATGAATGGCAGCAAAACAGTTGTGACATATACCGTAGAGGATACATTGAAGATACTGTCACAATTCACTTAGGGAAGTATTTCCGCTGTCAATCTGTAGGAATAAGACCCTATTTTTTATTATCTTTGTACGTTTTTACACGTACATCATTTCTGTATGGAAGATAGAAAACGAAATATTGCTGTTTTAGGATCAACCGGCTCCATAGGAACGCAGGCGCTGAGTGTTATTGCCGGGCATTCCAGTAGGTTTGCGGCTTATGCGCTTGTTGCCAACAATAATGTGGAACTTCTTATTGAGCAGGCTAGGGCATTTCTTCCCGAAGTTGTTGTAATAGCTAATGAATCGAAATACGAACAGCTAAAATCTGCCTTGAGAAGCCTTCCCATAAAGGTATGGGCCGGGAGCAAGGCAGTAGGGGAAGTGGTGCGTGATAAGAATATTGATATGGTACTAACTGCTATGGTGGGGTTTTCAGGTTTGGAACCAACCATCAACGCAATCATGGCAGGAAAAACCATAGCACTTGCAAACAAAGAGACTCTGGTAGTAGCAGGTGAACTGATTACATCTCTCGCGTTAAAATATAAAGCAGCTGTTTTGCCGGTTGATTCCGAACATTCAGCCATCTTTCAATGTTTGAACGGTGAGGGTAACAACAGAATCGACAAGATCTGGCTTACCGCTTCAGGGGGGCCTTTCCGTACTTTTTCGAAAGAACAGCTTGGTTGTGTCACCAAAGCACAGGCGCTTGCTCATCCCAACTGGAATATGGGTGAGAAAGTGACGATTGACTCTTCAACCCTTATAAATAAAGGGTTCGAGATGATTGAGGCCAGATGGCTTTTTGGAGTTGAGCCTTCTCAGATTGAGGTGGTTGTGCATCCGCAATCTATTATTCACTCTATGGTACAGTTTGAGGACAGCTCAGTGATGGCGCAGCTGGGGCAGCCTGATATGCGCATGCCTATACAGTACGCCTTCTCTTACCCTGTGAGGCTGAAGTCGGACATTAAACCGCTCAACTTCTTTGAAGTGCAGGACCTGACATTTGAAAAGCCTGACATAGAGAAATTTCCGAACCTGACATTTGCATACGAAGCCATTAAAACAGGCGGGAATATGCCATGTATTCTGAACGCTGCAAACGAAGTGGCTGTTGCGCTTTTTTTGAAGGAACAGATTGGGTTTTTGCAAATGAGCAGTCTTATAGAGAGAACGCTGCAGAGAGCAACGTTTGTGCAATCACCGTCCCTGAGCGACTATCTGCATACCGATGCGGAAACAAGAGTGATAGCTTTGGAGTGTTACGGGTAAGCTAAATAAAAGAAAAGGTTAATCTAAGCTGATTATACCGGAGAACAAGGAGAATAGGAATAAATCAAATAACTAAAAATACACGTGTAATGCGTGTGACGTAAAAAAACCGGATGGAGACATTTTTAATTAAAGCGCTGCAACTCATTTTGAGTTTGTCAATTTTGGTGATTGTGCACGAGTTTGGGCATTATATTTTTGCGCGTATGTTTAAGATCAGAGTAGAGAAATTTTATCTATTCTTTGATCCATGGTTTGCAATCTTAAGATATAAACCCAGGAACAGCCAAACCGAATATGGCATCGGATGGTTGCCTCTTGGGGGATATGTAAAGATTGCCGGAATGATTGACGAGTCCATGGACAAAGAGCAGATGGCTCTGCCTGCACAACCGTGGGAGTTTCGTTCAAAACCTGCCTGGCAGCGTCTTATGGTTATGGTTGCCGGGGTGCTGTTTAACTTGTTGCTGGCTTTTTTTATCTATTCTATGGTGCTTTTCACCTGGAGTGATACTTATCTCCCGCTTAAGAATGTTACCCAGGGAATGGAGTTCAGCCAGGCAGCCCATAGCGCCGGCTTTCAGGATGGGGACATCCTGCTCAGGGCTGATAACAAGGAGTTGGAGCGCTTTGGAGTACGCACCCTCCTTGATGTGGCGGATGCCGAAAAAGTGACTGTATTGCGTAATGGCGAAGAGGTTATACTGAATATGAGCAAGGGGTTGATGGAGAATCTGCTGAAAGATAAGGAGGGATTTGCCACATACCGCATTCCGGCAGTTGTATACCTGACTATGGAAGGGAGTGCTGCACAGCGTGCAGGGTTGATCCCCGGCGATAGCATAGTAGGTGTGAACGGCATTATAACACCGGTATTCGGTGATCTTCGTTCAGCACTTGACAGCAACCGCAATCAGCAGGTTACCCTCGATTATTACCGAAACGGTGTGCTTTATACAACTACTGCAGGGGTAGATTCAGCAGGGACGCTGGGCTTTTACGCGATGTCTGCACCTCAGATCTACCGGACTGTTACGCTCAAGTATAGTTTTTTTGAGTCATTGCCGGCAGGGATAAGATTGGGTATTCAGACACTTAAAGACTACGTGGCACAGTTCAAATATGTGTTCACCAAAGAGGGAGCCTCATCACTGGGTGGGTTTGGCGCTATAGGCAATTTGTTCCCTGCACAGTGGAACTGGCAGGCTTTCTGGATGATGACTGCTTTTTTATCGGTTATTCTTGCATTCATGAATATACTGCCTATCCCTGCACTTGATGGAGGACATGTTATGTTTCTCATCTATGAAGTGATAGTGAGAAGGAAACCTAACGAGAAATTTATGGAATACGCTCAGGTAGCCGGTATGATGCTGCTTTTGGGATTGGTGTTATACGCCAATGGAATGGATGTTGTGAGAGCAATTTTTAAATAATAATATGAAAGTTTCGGAATTGATAGATAATAAGCAGAAGACTGCCTTTTCGTTCGAGCTGCTGCCGCCTATTAAAGGCAATAGCATCAAACAGGTTTTCGACACTATAGACCGTCTGAAGGAGTTCGATCCGAAATACATCAATATTACAACTCATCACAGTGAAAATATTTACAAGGAAGATGAGAACGGGGTGTATCGAAAAGTTAATGTAAGAAAAAGGCCCGGATCGGTAGCTATAGCTTCCGCTATCCAGAACAGATATGGCATAAGAGCCATACCGCATATAATCTCTCAGGGCTTTACTAAAGAAGAGACGGAATACGCACTCATTGACCTGTCATTTCTGGAAGTGACCGATCTGTTACTGTTAAGAGGCGACACAAAAAAGCTAGATGCCGATCAACGAAAAATGGATAGCCATCCTCATGCTACAGGATTGCAGGAACAGGTTAACAACTACAACAAAGGTATTGCTTTCGACGGCTCCACCTTTACGCCTCCAGAAGTCCCGTTTTCATATGGAATGGCATGTTATCCGGAGAAACATGAAGAGTCTCCAAATATGGAGTCTGAGATATATTACACGAAAATGAAGGTCGATAATGGAGCCGACTATCTTGTAACACAGATGTTCTTCGATAACCGCAAATATTTTGAGTTTGTTGATCGTTGCCGTGCAGCAGGTATTACTGTTCCCATCATCCCGGGTATAAAGCCTGTTCACCTGTTAAGTCAGTTGACAGTGTTGCCGCAGGTTTTTCGTTCCGATATTCCCGAAGAACTGGAGAAAGAGCTCAGAAAGTGCAAAAATGATGACCAAGCAAAGGAAGTTGGTGTGGAGTGGTGCATTAAACAGTGCAGGGAACTCATAGAAAAGCAGGTACCCAGCATTCATTTCTATTCGTTGATGGCTACGGAGAGTGTTTATCGTGTTGCAAAGGAGATTTATTAAACTTCGTTAAGCGGGACAGGTATAAATGTATTTTCGCAATATCATAGGGCTTTACGATGTAAAAAAACAACTTATAAACTCAGTTCATGAGGGCTTTGTACCACACGCAAGAATGTTTTATGGGCCTGAGGGAGTTGGGAAGTTGCCACTTGCAATCGCCTATGCCAGATATCTTAATTGCAGCAACCGAGGCGCAGAAGATGCCTGTGGTGAATGTCCGTCATGTCATAAATTCGATAAGCTGGCACACCCCGATCTCCATTTCGTGTTCCCTGTGGTAAAGTCTAAGGTGAGTGACGAATATCTTCCTGAATGGCGAAAATTTCTGTCTGAAAACACCTATTTCAATATCAACCAGTGGCTAAGTTTTATTGATGCACAAAATGCTCAGGGCGTCATCTACTCTAAAGAGAGCGATGAGATTATCCGGAAGCTGAATCTTAAGATTTATGAAGCTCCTTACAAGATAATGATTTTGTGGCTTCCTGAGAAAATGCACGATTCCTGTGCCAATAAGCTGCTGAAATTATTGGAGGAACCACCTGGAAATACAGTCTTTTTATTGGTTTCGGAAGACAGGGAGAATGTACTCCAAACCATCTGGTCAAGATGCCAGCCTCTTCATATCCGTGCAATTGAAAAAGAAGAAATGGTAATCGCAATACAGCAGAACTTTGGGTTGGAGAGGGAGAGCGCAGTGTCTGTTGCCCACATCGCCAACGGCAGTTTTACTAATGCTGTTGAAATAATCAGTTCATCTGACACTAAGGATTATTTATTTGATCTGTTTAAAAGCATGATGCGTTCCTCCGTATCAGGCAATATAAAATCCATAAAGGAGATATCAAATAAGATTGCGGGAATCGGCCGTGAAATGCAGAAAGGATTTCTACTCTATTCGTTGAGGTTGTTCCGTGAATATTTTGTTAGCAACCTCAATGAACCGGATATGGTATATCTGCAGGATGATGAGTGGCAATTCGGCAATCGGTTTGCACCATTTATCAATGAGAAAAACATTGAAGAGTTCAATAATGAATTTTCACTTGCCTTTAGGCAAATTGAACAAAACGGCAATGCTAAAATTATTTTCCTTGATCTTTGCTTGAAGGTAACGCTTCTTTTAAGAAAATAATTTGTAAATTGCAATCGGTTTTATTTTATTTATAATCAAGGAGTATCGCCTGCCGGCTTCGGCAGAGCATTTATATATGGATAAAGAGCAATTATCAGATAAGTTAGCGGATATCGTTCCTTTAAAAACGGTAACCGTCACAAATATAAAAAGTTGCATGGGCTGTACCCGGCACAGAAATAAACTTCACACCTACGATTGGCTTTACGATTATTCTGAGCTTCAGAAAGCTACCAAAATGGTGGAGGTGCAGTTCAAGAATACAAGAAAAGGCTATTATCTCAACAGTAATGATCTGGAGCTTGAACAGGGCGACATGGTGGCTGTGGAGTCTACTCCAGGACACGATATTGGTATTGTTACCCTCACAGGCAAGCTGGTTGAGCTTCAGATGAAGAAATGTAATTTCCGGGATGATGCAAATGGCGGCCCCAAGCGTGTTTACAGGCTTGCGCGTCCCGCTGATATAGAGAAGTACGAGCAGGCCAAAGCACGTGAACAGTCCACAATGATCCGTTCCAGGGAAATAGCTGAGGAGCTTGGGTTGCAGATGAAGATTGGTGATGTGGAATATCAGGGCGATGGCAATAAAGCCATTTTCTATTACATTGCTGATGAAAGAGTTGATTTCCGCCAGCTTATCAAAGTATTGGCAAGCGAATTCAGGGTGAAAATCGAGATGAAGCAGATAGGTGCACGACAGGAAGCAGGTCGCATTGGCGGCATTGGCCCTTGTGGGCGAGAGCTGTGCTGCAGCAACTGGATGTCGAGTTTTGTTTCTGTTTCAACGTCAGCTGCCAGGTATCAGGATATCTCTATTAACCCCCAGAAGCTGGCTGGACAGTGCGGGAAACTAAAGTGTTGCATGAATTACGAGGTGGATGCCTATGTGGAAGCACAGCGGGGGCTGCCATCTAGGGAAATTATACTGGAGACAAAGGATTCCGACTATTATCATTTTAAGACGGATGTTTTTTCAGGATTAATAACCTATTCAACCGATAAGCATAATGGTGCAAATCTTGAAATTATCTCTAAAGAGCGTGTGTTTGAGATAATCGCGATGAATAAAAAAGGCAAAAAACCATTAAAGCTTGCTGCTGAAAACGAGGCAAAGCAGGGTAAAGAGCCAGCTTATATTGGTGATATCCTTGAAGACCATAGTATTACTCGTTTCGACAGCAATATGCAAAATAAGGGTAAGAAACGGAGGAAGCCTCGTAAAAGACGTTCCTCTGATTCATCGGGGAACAGAAAACCAAGAAAAAACAGGGATTCCAGTGGCAACAAAGCGTAATATTGTCTTACTCTTTGCGGTCATGATTTTCACCTTTCTGACATCCTGCTCTCAAGGTGAGGTCTATTATCGTTTTCACCATATCAACAAAGGGATGTGGTATAGCGACAGCGTACTTGTTTTTAAAATTGATACTGCGAATATACATCCCGGAAAAAAATATGATATAACAATTGAGCTCACAACAAACCACAGTTATCCTTATCGCAACCTGTTGCTTTATGTAGAGCATAATATAACCAGTCCGGTTTACCAAAGCGATTCCTTGCATTGCCTCCTGGCTGATGAATATGGAAGATGGCTGGGGGCCGGGACAGGCGGATTAAACCAGTTTTCGTTGAATTACCTTGCTGCGGTTGTGCCTGACAGTGTGCGCATATATGAACTGAAAATAAGGCAGTCAATGATTAATAATCCTTTAATAGGAGTTGAAAAAGCAGGTGTGAAAATCACTGAGGTGAACATTGGTTCCTGAGTGTAGGAAACATACAGGATTGTGATTTGGCGGAGTTTCAATTATTTAAGATCGTTGAAGACGCCGTTAAGATAAATTAGCAGCATGAGAATAGTTTTTATTGGTTCAGGCAATGTGGCAACTCACTTAGCCGTGGCACTAAAGGCTTCGGGAAATGAGATTATTCAGGTTTACAGCCGCACATTTGAAAATGCGAAGATACTCGCCGTAAAAACCGGCGCTGTACCTGTTAATGATATAGGTTCTATCTTTTGCGATGCCGATCTGTATATTTTTTCGGTGAAAGATGATGCCCTGCCTATCGTTATAAGTCAAATGCCGCGTACAAATGGTATTTGGGCACATACAGCCGGAAGCGTACCTTTAAACGTTTTTTCATTGTTCAAAGAAAAATATGGCGTAATTTATCCATTACAGACTTTTAGCAAGGATAGAGGATTGAACTTCTCTGAAATACCGTTGTTCATAGAGGGAGACAGTGATGATACTACCCGCACACTGGTTGGCCTTGCGAAAACTATTTCAACAAATGTGCAATACCTTCCGGGTTACAAGCGGCTTTATCTTCATCTGGCGGCAGTATTTGCATGTAATTTTGCAAACCATATGTATGCACTGGCGTCAGATATTATATCCAATGAGGATATTCAGTTCGATATATTGAAACCGCTTATAGCTGAAACTGCAGCCAAAGTAATGGAGATGCAGCCTGTTGCAGCTCAGACCGGCCCTGCGATAAGGTTCGACGAAAAGGTTATGAAAAAGCATCTTGAACTTATTACAGACCCAATGGTAAAAGAGATCTATTCCCTGTTAAGTAAAAGTATTCATATTCATTCATTATGAGCGCGATAAATTACGATTTGAAAAAAATAAAAGCATTTATATTTGATGTTGACGGAGTTCTCTCCTGTCAGACTATTCACATGTCGGCCCAAGGTGAGCCTCTGCGAACTGCCAATATTCACGATGGATATGCACTTAACCTTGCTGTGAAGCACGGCTATGGCGTATGTTTAATAACTGGTGGAAATACTCAGGCAGTACGTCTTCGATACGAATCATTGGGTATAAGCGATATTTACATGAATTCGGGTATAAAAATGAACGATTATCTCGATTATTTACGCAAAACCGGATATGAGCCCGAAGAGATTATCTATGTGGGAGATGATATACCTGATTATAATGTAATGAATGAGGTCGGTTTACCTATTGCCCCAATGGACGCGGCTCCAGAGATTAAAAAGATAGCAAAGTATATATCTTCAAGGAATGGAGGACAGGGTGTCGCACGTGATGTTATTGAGCAGGTACTTAAGGTTCAGGGTAACTGGATGAGTGAAGAAGCTTTCGGATGGTAGCGGGGAATTAATATTTATCAATCTTAGTTAAAAATTAACACTGAAAAATTGAGTTAAAACAAAACAACAGCTATATTTGTAACTACTAAATAAAAACCACTCATATAATGGCAAAAGTCAAGGGTTATGTAGAGGTAAACACCGAACGTTGTAAAGGTTGTAACCTGTGTGTTGTGTCTTGTCCTTCTGAAGTATTGGATTTGCAGCCTCGAGAAGTGAACGACCGTGGATACCATTACGTCTATTTAAAAAATCCCGATGAGTGCATCGGGTGTGCGAACTGCGGGTATGTATGTCCTGACGGTTGTTTGACCGTATATCGGATGAAGGTGAAATAATCCTTTTTCCCATAAGTGAAATAATTTCTAATATTAGTATTATGTCAGAAGAAATATCATTGATGAAAGGTAACGAAGCCATCGCTCATGCGGCTATTCGCTTCGGAGTGGATGGCTATTTCGGTTATCCCATCACGCCCCAGTCCGAAATAATTGAGACTCTTATGGAGGCTGCACCATGGAAAACGACCGGGATGGTGGTCTTGCAGGCTGAAAGCGAGGTTGCGGCAATAAATATGGTTTATGGCGGTGCTTCATGCGGTAAATATTCCATGACCTCTTCATCAAGTCCCGGCATCAGTCTAAAACAGGAAGGGATATCCTATCTGGCAGGAGCTGAACTGCCATGTCTTATTGTGAATGTTCAGCGTGGTGGCCCAGGTTTGGGTACTATTCAGCCTTCTCAGGCCGATTATTTCCAGACTGTGAAAGGGGGAGGCCATGGTGACTACAAATTAATCACACTTGCACCCAATTCAGTTCAGGAGATGGCCGATTTTGTGTCGCTTGGCTTTGAGCTTGCGTTCAAATATCGCAATCCGGCAATGATACTCACAGATGGTGTTATAGGACAAATGATGGAGAAAGTAAAACTTCCCGGATATCGCCGCAGAAGGACCGAACAGGAAATCAGAGAGCAGTGTCCCTGGGCAACTCTTGGTAAAACACCCGATAGAGAGCCTAATATCATAACTTCTCTTGAACTTGAATCGGCAGTTATGGAGAAGAATAACGAACGCTTTCAGGCAAAATATCGTGTACTTGAGAAAAATGAGGTACGCTATGAGGAGGTTAAATGTGAAGATGCCGACTATCTGTTGGTCGCTTTCGGTTCAGCCGCTCGCATATGCTTGAAAACAATTGAGATGGCAAGGGAAGAGGGGATTAAGGTTGGGCTGGTACGTCCCATTACCCTGTGGCCTTTTCCAGGTAAGGTACTGAATGATTATGCCGGAAAGGTGAAGGGTATGCTCACGGTGGAATTAAATGCCGGTCAGATGGTAGAAGATGTCCGCCTTTCCGTGAACGGGAAAACACCCGTTGAACACTACGGCCGTCTCGGGGGCATTGTGCCTACTCCTGAAGGTGTGCTTGATGCCTTGAAAGAGAAAGTGGTAAATAAATAACTAATTAGTATGGATCCCAAAATAAGAAATATATTCCTGCTGCTGTTTCTCCTTTCATTCCTGGGTACATTAGTGGTCTATTTTACTTCTAACCAGGATATTAAACTAACGTGGTATTTTGCAGGAGCTGCTGCGGTTTTTTATTTGATATACAGATTCTCTGCTAAAAAATAAACAATATGGATATAAATAATATTGTAAGTCCCGAAAATCTGGTTTATGCTAAACCGGAACTTATGAACAACAATCACATGCATTATTGCCCGGGATGTTCACACGGGGTGGTTCATAAAGTCATAGGTGAAGTTATAAGTGAACTGGGGCTACAGGAAAAAACTATCGGAATTGCACCGGTAGGATGTGGCGTTTTTGCATATAAATACCTTGATATCGACTGGCAGGAGGCTGCTCACGGACGAGCTCCTGCACTTGCCACTGCTGTAAAGCGGTTGCTCCCAGACAAGATGGTTTTCACCTATCAGGGCGATGGCGATCTGGCTGCTATTGGTACGGCAGAGACCATTCATGCAGCCAACCGCGGCGAGAATATCGCTATTATTTTTATCAATAACGGTATATATGGTATGACCGGCGGACAAATGGCTCCCACAACGTTAAACAATATGGTTACATCAACCAGTCCCGAAGGACGTAATGTAGAGACTATGGGTGGCCCGCTTAAGATTCTTGATATGCTTGCTCTGCTTGACGGTGTCTGCCTCGCTACCCGTGTAAGTGTACATACGGCTGCTGCTGTAAAAAAGACCAGGCGTATGGTTAAACTGGCTTTTGAAAATTCCATGGCAGGAAAAGGTACCTCCATAGTGGAAGTTGTATCAACTTGCAATGCCGGATGGAAAATGACACCCGAAGCTGCAAATAACTGGATGGTGGAAAATATGTTTCCGGTATATCCGATCGGGGATCTGAAAAATATATAAAACGCATTAAATATATATAAATGTTACAAGAGATAGTAATTTCAGGTTTTGGAGGCCAGGGAGTGCTCTCCATGGGTAAAATTCTTGCTTATTCCGGTATTATGGAAAACAAGGAGGTATCGTGGTTCCCGGCTTACGGACCCGAACAGCGTGGTGGTACTGCTAATGTTACAGTGATCATTTCAGATGAACCAATTAGCTCGCCTGTTGTTAATAGATATGACATTGCTATTGTATTGAATCAGCCTTCCCTCGATAAATTTGAGGAGAAAGTAAAACCCGGAGGAGTGATAATATACGATGGGTATGGAATTCATAAAAAGGTTGGACGGAAAGATATCAATGTGTACCGCATTAACGCCATGGATGAGTCTATGAAAATGGACAATACAAAGGTATTCAACATGATTGTGCTGGGTGGGCTGCTCAAGATATCACCCATGGTGGAGCTTGAAAATGTGATGAAAGGACTTAAAGAGTCGCTCCCGGAGCGGCACCATAAGCTTTTACCAATGAACGAAGAAGCCATTATAAGGGGAATGGAGTTAGTTCAATTGGAGCAAAAAGCGGAGTAATCAGAGCAACAAATGATTATTCCGATTAGGAGCCGGACTGATCCCTGTCAGACCGGCTTCGCGATTTTAATTTATCTGAATCTATAACTTACACCTTTATCTCCAGAGTTGTACAAATAATACCAGTTCCTGCGCAACATTCTATTACATCATTGCTGAACTTAGATGTTACATTATAAATACACTTACTGTATAGGCATCAAAGTAATCAGAAGAAACCATCACGGCAATAATAAAAGCATTATTAATAATAACAAGAGGGTTCCCTTTTTAGTAATACCTCTATGAATATTTATTTAAACACCTGACAATATGAAAGAAAGGACGGAAACTTTTTATAAGGCTTAGTGAAATAACAATTGATGAATTACCAGTCAAATATAATTTTTTTACGGGACTGCTATTTATAATGCTTCGTTATAACATCATTTATAATACTGACAGTCAATAATTTATGCTAGGTCCTCAAAAAAGCGCCATACTCTATTAGTATTCAGTGAATTATAAGAACTGTTTTTGAAAAAATACCGAAGTATTGATTTAAAAAGTTACTTCTTTTTTTTACGAAACCAACCCTTTATAATAGTTGCTAGTTTAGCAGGTGTTCCTGACGAAGTCTCATTTTTTATTTCTTTTTCCAGGGGCGTTTTCAAGTCAGGCCTGTCTGTCCTTTTATTTGGCCTTTCAATTCTTAAATCAGTTTTGTCTGTCCTGATTGAAGTTGAACCTCTCTTTTTCTGAATTGTTTTTTTCCCTGAATCTGTTATTCTTTCAGAAGATACATTCGTAACAGACGTAACAGAGCTTTTTCTGTTTATCTTTTTACCTGATGCCCTCCCGTTCGGCGAAGCATTGTTTTCAGTTGTTCTACCTTGTCCCGAACCGCTTCTCCTCTTCCCTGAAGCCCTTCCGGCAACAGATAAATTTTTTTCGGGTCTCCCGTCTTGCGCAGAACCGCTTTTTCCCTTTTCGAATGATATTTCGGGAGAAGATCCGGAGCTTTGGGAAGCACCGGTCGAATTCATACTATCGACTCCTTTACGTTTTTTGTTTCTGGAGAGGTTTGTAGCTTTCCCCGTTTCACCCGTTGCTCTTGTTGATATGTTGTTTCCGACTCCTCTTCTGTCCTTTTTCCTGGTGAGATTTGAGACCTTGTCCACCTCTTTTGTTGAGGGAGTACTTCTGTTTTTCTTTTTTGATCGTCCTGATGTATTTTTTGGGGAATATCTTTTTTTGCTTTCTTTTACGGGGTTATATTCAGGAGTATCGCCAAATTCAGATGGAACTGGAATCCTGTATATCTCTTTTTGAAGAAACTTTTCTATTTGTGAAAAACGGTACTGTTCGGCAGGTGATACAAAAGTTATTGCCATACCCGAATCGCCTGCACGTGCAGTACGTCCTATCCGGTGAACATAATCTTCAGCATCATAAGGAACATCGAAGTTAATCACCAGGGAAATATCATCTATATCAATTCCACGTGCCACAATATCGGTTGCAACAAGTATATCCACCCGTTCGTTTTTGAATTCATGCATCACATGGTCGCGCTGCGACTGATCAAGGTCGGAATGCATCTCACCAGAAGACAATCCCATTCTCTTTAATGTGTTCGCAATCTCCTTCACTTTCTGTTTAGATCCGGAAAAAAGTATCACCTTATTGGGCTTTTTCTCCTTGAAGAGATTCTTTACGATGTTGATCTTTTGTCCTTCATAACAAATGTAAGCAGACTGCAGAATGGTCTCTGGCGGGCGTGCAATTGCAATAGTTATCTCTTTAGGATCATCCAGTATGGTTTTAGCCAGTTGCTGTATCTTTGGTGGCATAGTAGCTGAAAACATAATGGTCTGGCGCTTTTTGGGGAGCAGTTTCTCAATCTTCATGATATCATCCTGGAATCCCATATCCAGCATCCTGTCAGCTTCGTCAAGAATAAAATATTTCACACCTGAAAAGTCAATTTTGTAAAGATTGATGTGTGACAAAAGCCTTCCGGGTGTGGCAATAACCACATCAGCACCACTTAATAACCCGCGCTTCTGCACATCCCAGGCATCACCGTCATTACCTCCATATACGGCAACTGATGAGAAAGGTGTGAAATAGGAGAAACCTTCCATATGTTGGTCTATCTGTTGTGCCAGTTCACGTGTAGGAGCCATAATTATGGCGTTTATCTTATTTTCATCGTGAGCATCTGTCTGCAAGTTGTTCAGTAGTGGAAGTAAAAAAGCGGCAGTTTTCCCCGTACCTGTTTGTGCACAGGCAATCACATCCTTTTTATCGAGTATTACAGGGATAGCTTGTTCTTGTACTGGAGTGGTTTCTTTAAAATTCATGGCTTGCAAACCATCTAATAACGTATTGCAGAGTGGAAGTTCAGTAAATAACATTTTATTTTCTAGCTGTACTTTCGCATGTATCAATGTGATGTATTTATAGCTAAATAATGTTTGTTGAAAGATTTAGCTGTAATCAGAACATGCAAAAGTTGGATTTCTAATATTTCAACAAAGATAATGCTTATTTTTTGTATTTAAGCCTGCTGTCGCAAGTTAGGTAAAATAAATTTCTTCTGAGACTTTTTTCTTTTCGAAAATAGTTTTACCTTTGCACTCGCATTTTCAAACAAAATGCAGGGAGAGATGGCAGAGTGGTCGATCGCGGCGGTCTTGAAAACCGTTGAACTGAGAGGTTCCGGGGGTTCGAATCCCTCTCTCTCCGCGAAAAATGTTTTGAAGTGCTCTGTGAAGAGCAAAAAAAGAAACAATAGCGAATAGATAAGTGTCGTAATTCTTAATGAGTTACGGCACTTTTTCTTTTTACGACACTGGTTACTTAGAGTAGTAACAGAGCATCGAAAATACCCCAAAAAGCTCACAATTGGCTACAATTTGGCTACAGAAAAAGAAACAAAAGTAAAATTGTAGCCAAGAGCACTTTGAGAGTGCGTATAAATGACTATCAAATTACTGTTAATCAGATAATTACATTGAACTTTGCATCGGTAAGTTTAGAAAAAAAGAGATAAAAAATCAGCTTTTTTAATGACGTTTTGGCTACAAAAAAGTGTGTATTTTTTTATTCAAGACCTAAGATGCAACTAAAAAAACAGTAATATGAAAACAATTTTCAGAACAGTCTTCTATTTAAGGAGCAACGTAAGCATTCGGTAAAGTCCGTGTTTTATTGCAAGGTTTTATAGTTTTTGAATATTTTCTTTCAAAAACTTGCAAAACATTCAGAGTCGATTTGGAGTTTCCAGGATTTTTTTAGCAGCCAGTTTGAAGGTAGCAGTTCAGCCAGATCCAACGTATAATCTTCGTCGTAATCGTGTATATGACCAAGAACGTAAACCATCCAGTCCCGGAAGTTGACATCCGCAGCCTTACAGCAACCAAGCAAGGAGTAAATAACTGCAGCATCTTCCGCAGCGTCATGGTTACCACAAAAAAGGTAGTTTTTTCTTCCCAGTGCCAAACCTCTCAGGCTATTCTCCGCAAGATTGTTGTCTATGCGGTACCGGCCATCCAGATGATACCGGCTTAGCCGGTGATAGATGTCATAACAATATTTTATTGCCTTGCCTATCGGACTTTTTGGTAATACTTTGCGATATTCTATAGCCAGCCACTTTTCAAAGGCAACCATGATGGGGTAAGCATGACTTTCACGAAGTTTGGCCCTTTCTTCACAAGAAAGGTTTTTATCATCAGCTTCCCTTTCCACCTCGTAGAGGAGACCTATCTGTTCAAGAGCATATTCTGCCCTGGATCTGTCATTTTTAAGCGACTCTTTAAACTTTCGTCGTTTATCAAAATCTTTTGATAAACGACGTTATCACAACTTTAATTAAATCAAAAGCACCATTGATTCTATACCGGTAACTGGTTGACAAACAATAATTGTTTTGATAATATTTCTCTGATTAAATTCTTCTTTCCAATATATCTTTGTAATTGATGAAAATACATTCATCAATCTAAATTTATCAAGGATGTTAGAAATAAAAATTATGAGAGACGATTTGTTGTCTCAGGAAAAATTGCTTGTAGAACAATACAAGTTGACCCAACAGACAGGTGCAAGGCATATTTGCCGTATCCGTGAACTTGTGGTTTTCATGCAAGAGCATGATTGTGATATTTATACAGAAGATGTGGGTATGTCTTTTCTCAAAAGTTTGGAATTGACAGATTCTAAACACAAATATACAACATCAAGGGGAGCGGTCTTCTTATTGAATAATTTCCTTAAGGGGTTACCATACCGTCCAAAATATATTGAAGGGGATGTATACACTTTTCCCGGCAAACTAGGAATGGAGGCTAAAAGTTTCATATCTCTTCGCAACAAGGAATATAGGTTAAGCAGTTCAACAGTACGAACATATCAAAGTTCTTTGGACATCTTTACTACAGCCATGAAGCTACATGGTGCTACATTGGAAACTCTTAAAAGAGAAGATATTAATTATTTTCTCGCTTCATCCCAAAATCAATCACCATACAAATGCGGTCCTGTCAGAATATTCTTAAAATATCTCTTCGAATCCGGCTTTACAAAAGAAGACCTGAGTAAAGAACTCGAGGGGTTTAAGTGTCGTCGGGGTGAGAAATTACCCTCCTTTTATACCAGGGATGAAGTAATGAAAATAGAAGGGGTGATAGATAAGAACCGGGGGGGGAAAGGCAAAAGGGATTATGCGATGATACTGCTTGCATCCAGACTCGGGCTACGTGCTTCTGATATTACAAGACTCCAGTTTGCTAGTTTGAATTGGGATAACAATGTCATTATCCTCAAACAGCACAAGACCAAAAGAGAGATTATACTGCCGCTTCTTTCCGATATAGGAGACGCCATTATTGATTATATAAAAAATGGCAGGCCAGATAATGATTCCAAGAATCTGTTTTTTGTCACTTATTCAACCTTATAGACCTATAAGAGTATCGACATTGTGTACTATTGTTACTAATTATATTTATGCGGCAGGAGTATCACCCAAAGGAAGACATCATGGCACCCACTCTTTACGGCATAGCCTGGCGACTAATCTTTTGGAAAATGGCACGGCTTTGCCTGTTATATCTGAAGTGCTTGGGCATGGTTCGACAGGGTCGACCATGTATTATCTTGGTGTTAATATCAAATCACTACTGGAATGTTCCCAGAATGTGCCGGATGTCCCCGAGGATTTTTATTCGCAGAAAGGAGGCATGCTGTATGCCTAATTATCTTAATTATAGAAGTGTCATGGCTCCCTACATAAGCTCTTTCGTAGAATCAAAAACCAGAAAAGGGATAAAAGGAGAAGATATAAAGTGGATCCTTTACGAGTTGGATCGACATCTGGCAGAAAAGGGGCATCAGGCTTGTTATATTGACAGGATATCCTATGATAGTTGGTATCATGCAACTTGTGGCAACAAACAAGTATCAACCGTATATCAAAAAGTATCCGTAATGAGACGTTTTTTGATATATATGGGCAATATGGGGCTTGAATGTTATGTCCCTAGATTGCCAAGGAAGCATAAATCTGAATATGTGCCATACATTTTTACTGAAAACGAAATCAAAGGCTTGTTTGCCGCAGCCGATAATCTCAGGGTAAAGGAGCATCATGCCAATTCATTAATGATGGTTGTACCTGTTTTGCTAAGGACTTTGTATAGCACTGCAATACGAATTGGTGAAGCAATAAATCTTCGGAACAAGGACATAGATTTTGAAAAACATGTCATTGTTTTGGATAACACAAAGAATGGCCGTCAAAGACTTGCCCCTTTAAATGAATCTTTAGAAAAAGTTTTGAGGCAATACATCCGTTATAGAAACATGTTACCCGTCGAAGGTGTAATGGCTCCTGAGAGTCACCTTTTTTGTCAATGGGCTGGGGCATAAACTGTCAAAAAAGGGGGTATAGGCAGATATTTTAGGAAACTACTGCAGGAGGCAAACATCCCGTATAAGGGACACGAAGAAGGCCCAACCCTTCATAATCTAAGACATACCGCTTGTGTGCACTCTCTCGTCCGCATGCATAGGCAAGGCAGGGATATATACTGTTGCCTTCCTATACTCTCTACATTTATGGGACATGTAAAAGTCATGGACACCGAGCATTATCTCCGTCTTACACAAAACATGTATCCGGAAATTATCCAAATGGATGCATCCGTAACTGCCGGACTTGGAAATCTTATTGCAAAATCACTCCTTAAAGTTGATGATCATGGGAACATATAAAGATATTGCAGGGTGTATTGAAAAGTATTTTACCGATTACCTGGTAAAAGAGCGCGGCGTCAGCGCCCATACAGTGCGTTCATACCGAGACACTTTCATTCTGCTTCTTGAATATATGAATAAAGAGAAGAAGATCCCGGCGGACAAGTTAGGACTGGATGACATAGACAGGAGTGTGGTACTTTCCTTCCTGGACTGGCTTCAGGATGTCAAGCGCAACGCCGTTTCCACGCGGAACCAGAGATACGCTACAATAAGATCTTTCTATGAATACATGATGTATGAAGATCCCGTCCATTTATCACACTGGAAATCAATATGCTCAATACGTATAAAACGAGAGGTGCGAAATAGTGTCAAATATCTGACTGTTGACGGGGTAAAAGCCGTTTTCGAACAGATAGATACAAATACCCGTGAAGGAAGAAGAAACCTGACCCTATTGTCCTTGATGTATAATCTTGGAGCCAGGGTACAGGAAATTATAGATCTCACACCGCTATCGATAAGAACAAGCAAGCCCTATGTCATCGAGTTGTTTGGTAAAGGAGCCAAAAAACGATTGGTGCCGATTGATGACAATATGATGAATTTACTTGGAAATTACTTGAAGGAATACGGCTTGGACAGACCCGGGATGGGTCATCATCCCCTCTTCTTCAATAGCCGGAGGGCTAAAGCTTACCAATCCCGGGATTACCTATATTTTGCAAAAATATGCTTCATTGGCACATATTGCATATCCCGATCTGGTCCCGTCAACACCAACTCCGCATACGCTGAGGCACTCAAGGGCAATGCACCTGCTACAGGCCGGTGTAAATCTGGTATATATCAGGGATCTTTTGGGGCATGTGTCAATACAGACGACCGAGATTTATGCAAGGGCGGACTCGAAGTTGAAGAGAGAAGCCTTAGAAAATGCTTTTAGTGATCTTGGAATTACTGAACCGGATGTGAAAAGTTGGGAAAAAGATCCCAAGCTTAAAGCTTTTTTAAAAAGTTTGGCTTGAAATATTATCAGAAGTAGTTTTAGAAAGTAGCGATTGGATAATACTGATTGTTAATTTACTTCCTTAGGCTACTTTTGATTTAATTAAAGTTGTGATAACGTCGTTTATCAAAATCTTTTGATAAACGACGTCGCTATGAAATAGCTTTGGACGAGAACAAATCCCTTGCAGAGTATGCATTAAAGCAGATACAGCATCTTTACCAAATAGAAAGAATGGCAGATGAACAGAATCTGTCGTATGAGCAACGCTACAAAAAAAGGAATGAGCTTGCACGTCCCATAATGTTATCTTTTGAAAAGTGGATGGAGGAAACATATCCTACAGTACTACCCAAAAACCGCATGGGCGAGGCTATAAGTTACTCCTACTCTTTATGGCCACGAATGAAGAATTATTTAAAAGACGGCTAAACTTCTCCCCTTCCTTAGACAGTTTCTATTCACAGATAAGTTAGTTTCCTGGGATCGCCCTGCAGGGCGATCCCAGGAAACTAAGCGGCCTCCCGGTACACATCCATCGGCCTTTTATATTCCAATCCCTGATGGGGCCTTTCCTGGTTATAATACTTCATATAATCCTTTATTTTGTGATATAACTCCAAACCATTGTCTGATGGTTCGAGATAAAGCTTCTCGTATTTGATGTTCCGCCAAAATCTTTCAATGAAGATATTGTCAATAGCCCGTCCCTTCCCGTCCATGCTGAACTTTAAACCCTCGTATGAAGAAAAATAAGCTGAAAACTCCGGGCTGGAGAACTGACTCCCCTGATCCGTATTGATTATCTCCGGAGCACCATGGTGCTTTATAGCCTCTTCAAGGCACTCGCGGCACCAATGGGCGGTCATCGTGTTGGACAGTGACCAGCCAACGATATAGCGGCTGTAAACGTCAATGATGCCAACCAGGTACAGATGGCTGCCAGCTAACGGGATATAGGTGATATCCATCGCCCAGACCTGATTGGGGCGCGTTACCTTTAACCCACGCAGCAGGTAGGGATAAATCACATGGCTTGCTCCCTTATGGGGCTTGCTCGTGTTCGGACGGGGGCCGGTCGCATATAAATCCATTTTCCGATATAAACGGCGCACACGCTTGGGATTGACCTCGTAGCCAATGCCACGAAGGTGATGTGTCATCCGGGGTACACCGTAGAACGGGGTAATCATGTACTGTTTGTCTATCTGCTTCATCAGTTCCTCATTATAGGAACCATCTTCACGGGGCGAATAGTAGAAGCTGCTACGGGGCACATCCAACAAATCACACTGGCGTGAAACGCTTAAAGAGTGGGTCTTGTCGATTTTGCTCATCCGTTCATTTTTGGCTATTTCCCCAATACTTTTTTTAAGAAATCAACCTCCAGCTGAAGCTGTCCGACCTTCTTGAACAGGGCGTCTTTCTCCTTGTCATCCTCTGTTTTAGAGCCGCCTCTCTCGAACACCTGGTCCGCCTGAGATAAAAATTGAGTCTTCCACGTCGAGATCTGACCCGGGTGAAGTTCATACTTCCTGGCGATCTCCTGGACTGTTTCTCTTTCTTGAAGTGCTTCTAAAACAATCTTTGTTTTAAAGCCGGCACTGTAAGTTTTCCTTTTCTTCATGACAACAAAATTAATATTATTTTTTAATGATTCTTGTTGTCTAAGATTCGGGGGTAATTATATTTCACCAAATAACCGGAAATGTTTAGGTAATGGTGTACCAATATCACACCAGATTTGATGAATTATTTTGGGGATTTCTTCCATATCAGATAGACTATCAAGGAGCTTTATAATAACTCAGTTTGATTATTAATACAATATATAAGAAGGCGTGCTAGACCTGCGCCATAACATTGAGGTAACGCTTTTCCTTCAACAGTCAGCAATAAGGTCTGCATTACTTTCTTTGAATGAATATTTTCTATTTCCGGAAGTAAGTTGTACTCGCTTATATTTTTGTCTACAATTTTATTTGCAATTTGTGCCAAATCAATTTTTTCTTTAAGAGAAAGCGTGTCTAAATATAGATTTTTAATCCCATTGTTAATATTCTCACTTACGACATATTCATAACCTTTAATATTACACAGGGTAGTGATTTCTTTTAAGTAAAAGCCGATTTCAAGCGAACTTAAAATCTTCCCTTTTTTATATAAATCAGCATAGTCTCTTAATAATGAATGAGAAAAAGAAGTATAACCAGTATAATTAATTAATTTAAGATAGGCCTTGTAAATATGCAAGACACCAATTTTTTTATTGATATAGTAAATATTGTCAAAATCCTGGAATTGAACAGCTAAAAATAGCTCGGATCCCTCAAAATTTTTTTTTATGATTACTCTTACCCTCTCATCTTCGAAACGGCTGACCTTCGATAAAAAATAGATTACTGGCATTGAATACACCAGTTTGAAAGGTTCTTTTTCAATATACTTTAGACTTTTGAGTAAAATTTCATATTGTTCCTCGAATATTTCTTTGAAATTTGCTTCTAAATATTTATTTTCAATCAAATATAGAAGTGTATATCCAATTCCGGCTAAACCGTTTTCAAAGCTAATATCATTGTTTTTAGTTATCAATGATTCCTGTAGTAGTCTAAATCCAATATCTTCAAGTTCTTCATCCTGTAGATGTCTGGAGGCTTGGAAAAGAGATAATGATAAACCGGCTTTGCCATTATATAATCCCGTAGAATTTACCGCTTCGATATTTTGTAAGATAAACTCAACCAAGGTTCGAATATTGTCCTTTTGCGTCATATTGATTGTTCTTATTTCAATTTATTTTCTATATCTTTAAACCTGTTTTTATTTTTTATGAAGAGAGAATAAAATAGACTGAAAAAATCCTTTTCTGATATTAGTTCTTCTTTTAGCAAATCAATATTTGTATGGTATAAAGGAATTAGCATGGGATAAACTTCACTCAATTTATAGCAAAGGGAAAACACAATCTCTTTTTTAATTTTGGAAATGTTTTGTATTTGTATCTCTCTCCTTTTTCTGGAAATTTTCATATCACAAATTCTGGAATAAATAAGAGGCTGGCTGTCCATGTATAAAACGCCTTTGGACTTGGCTATTTCTGACCATAACTTGTAATCCTCCGCATAGTTGTAATCTTCATATTGTATTTTCTTTTCGTCGATAAATGATTTGCGCATCATGTATATGGGGCTAATCCTTACATTATCGTTTAATAGTTGTACCAAAGGTTGTTCAATCAAGCCGCAGAATTTTTGTTCATGCATCCTTCTGGCAATGTTTTTTCCAAAAATAATTTCCCAACAGCTACATACTATAATATTAGGAAAGTCCTCCATAACCGAATGTTGTAATTTGAGTCGGTCGACATGCATAATATCGCCTGAATCCATACGTGCGATATATTTTCCCGTTGAAGCTTTTATGCCTATATTCAGAGATTGAATATAATTATCGATATTGTCAATAATACGGATACGCTCGTCATCATAAGAATTTATGATAGCTTTTGTGTTATCCGTTGAACCGTTATTTACAATAATCAGTTCAAAATCCGGATATGATTGTTTCAGTACACTTTCAATTGACCCTGCTATAGTATCTTCCGCATTGGATGCACACATTACAACTGATATGGTTTTCATTTTTTATATCTTATAGACTTATTGATGATTGAGTTCCCATTCTGAAATGACCTCTTCAAATACATTATTGATCTTATCACCCCAAACATCCCAATTTAACCGGGTTTCGTACTCATGTCGGGAAGAAGCTCGAAGCTTCAAATAATTTTCCTTATCTGAAAATACTGTTTTTATCTTTTCTGCATAATCTTCCGCTGCAGCTTCAGCCGAAAGTAAAAAACCATTTTTTGAATCTTTTACGGGTTGCCCCACCCCACCTACATTTGCAGTTATAGAAGGAAGGGCATAGGCTGAGGCTTCACAAAATACAATGCCATAAGCGTCGAATCGGGTAGGTAAAACGAGAAAATGGGATTCCGCTAAAATCTTATTTAGTTGTTCAGCCTGTTTTTGTTTACTCTTGTCAATAGAAGGAATTATAACTAAATCATCACCACTGTCATGCAAGGATTGTTTCGGTGAAGAACCTATGATGGTAAGGGTACATGGAAATTTATCTTCTTTCAATTTATTATATATTTGCATGATTTTGTCCCCTCCTTTTCTTTCCCAATCTCTTCCTATAAATACTAGTTTACATATATCCATGTTTATATCAATTGAATAATGCTCGGGAGCAAAAATATTTGCTCCGAATTCGATAATCTCGATTTTATTCGGATCAATATTATAAAAATCCACTGCTTTTTGCTTGATCCATTCGGAAGAGTAGATAATCTTGCTGGCTTTTTCGAGTATCAATCTTTCGAAATTAATAAGGGATTTACTATCCAATACTTTTGTGGGTGAGTTTTTATCTTGATTTTCATCTGACTTTTTATAATGTATTCTCATTTGTTCATAAGTCATATCACTTAAATAGATAATCGGCAGATTAACTTCTAGAAAAGGGATAAACAGTAGATCTCCAAAAAAGATTAAATTAAAATTTAGTCTTTTTATCCGTTCTGAAAGCAATTCATTCAATCTGTGAATGTACTTGTCAATTTGAATGTTTTTATATTTGGAACTATTATTACTTATAAAAAATGTAAGTTGTTCTACTATTTCTGGACCAATAATTTTCAAGTTATGTTTTTCTCCTAATTTATTATACATATAATACAATGTACCTGACCAATTATTTATATTTTCAGGATCAAATCTGGTAAGAAACAGAATATTCATTATATTGAATCAATAATAGATTGATAATCAAGAATAAAAAACTAATCGATCTTACTTTCAATCATTAAACCAGAAAACCTTGTTTGAGATCCTTTAAATACTTGTGGAAGTTTTTCATGCTTTCATCGGTCATCATGTAACCTTCCCTATTTGTAGGACAGTTCCGAGTTAGACAAAATTATTAACTTTGTTTGGCATAGGAAATAAAATGAAAAAAAAAGTACACAGTGAGTCAGAGAAGGTAAAGGCAGTCCATCAACTTGAAAGTGGGGTGGATGCCGCAGTTGTAGCTCGTGACTACAATATATCCAGGGCTACCCTTTATAATTGGAAGTCCAAGTATAGTGGAATGGAGATCAGTCAGGTTAAACGTCTCAAAGAGCTTGAAGATGAGAACCGCACGTTGAAACAGATGTATGCTGACCTTGCACTTGACAACAAGATACTGAAGGAGGTCATCGAAAAAAAACTCTAGAGCCCGAGGTAAAGAAGGAATTGGCAGGAGATATAGTGGAAGAATATGGTGTAAGCATCTCTCGGGCGTGCAAGCTGATGGACATCCATCGCTCCTACTTCTATTATACTGACAAGAAAGATGACACTGAAGTTGAAGACGCAATCCGTGCTGCCGCCAACTTCGGTGATGGCTTCTGGAAGATTTATTCAAGGCTGAGACGTGAGGGTAAGACATGGAACCACAAGAAGGTTTACAGGGTTTACAAGGCAATGCACTATGAGAAGCGAAGCCGTTTGAAGAAACGTCTGCCTGCAAGAGTGAAGAATCCTCTGGTTATGCCTAAAGAGCCCAATGTTACCTGGTCCATTGACTTTGTCAGTGACAGGATTGAGTGCGGAAGACAGTTCCGTGTTCTTAATATCATAGATGATGCCTGCAAGATTGCCGTGACACAGGAGATATCGATGTCCATGCCGGCAAAGCGTGTCATCAAAGTTCTGGAAAAGGTCATATGGCTTAATGGCAAACCAAAGAACATACGCTGCGACAATGGTCCTGAGTTTATCGCCCAGGTGTTCAAAGATTGGTGTAAAGGCAATGAGATAAACATTATGTATACTCAGCCTGGTAAACCCACCCAGAACGGCTACATTGAACGCTTCAACGGAAGCTACAGAAGGGCTGTACTTGACAGATACATTTTCCGAAACTTGTCTGAAGTCAGGGAACTGACAGAAGCCTGGCGGAATGACTACAACGAAGAACGGCCCCATGAGGCGTTGGACAACATGACACCCTTTGAGTATAGGGAAGAACTGATAAAACGAAAGGAAGCAGTATGACAGATGTTTTGACAAGCAAAGGTAACACTAGCCACTACAGCGGTCAAGGCCAAGACGAGTGCCCTGGCGGGCAGTCTTGCCCGCTGTATCGTCTAGTATTGGGAGTGGCTTATCAAAAATCTGTCCGACATCATAACATTGTATACATAAATAACTAATTTAGCAGTCTAATCAAAGACTGTCCTAAAAAGGGGTAGCTTACAATCATAAACCTGATTCTAAATTCTAATCGGTCTTTTCCAATAGTAACAGCTCTATATCTGGACTTATCCCTATAAGCATTTTCTGGTATATTCATACTCATGTTGATCCTTTCCATCCCTTTCTCCAAGGCGGTTTCTCCCTGCAAAACTACGAATCCCCATATTAACAGGACAAAGGGAATCATTGGCCTTTGCTCATAACAATCAATTTTATGTGTTTAAGACTTAATACATGTCTTCTTTTACTTTCATGGAAACTAATTTCCCTTTTTGAAAAACAAGTTCTATACAGGGTGTTTCCATCCATGATTCAAAATTCTCTTCATATTTCCGTGCTTTTTTAATTAAAAATACATTACTTACCCAGATGGCAGGCATTAAACCCTCCTCACTTAGTATTGAATTAGGTAAATGATATTTTCTGCTTACATTTTTATTAAATTTGACTTGCGTTAGCTCTTCCATTAACCTATATTGCTCATTATTCGGGAAAATAGTGCTTGGGTCCTCGAAGAACTTTATATCGTTAAGATATAAAGTACTATCTATTAGCAACCAATGTGCATAATACGAAGTATTTGGGCCTGAAAGAATAAACATGCCTATTCCCATATAATCTTCCACCGGAACAAATTCATGATATGTATCATAAATGTCCTGGTAATTATAAAATACCTTTAAAGGGGATTGATCCATTAAATAAAATGATATTGAATCATTCAGATATAGCATATCTGATGTTTCCGCTAACTTCATAAAGTAAGAAACAACCTTATTTTTTGCTATAAGTTCATTCTCAGGCATTCTTTTCGCTTCACTCTCGTTACCATTGTTTTTGTTGTTTTGACAGTCTATTGTAAAACAAAGTAAGAGCAATATGGAAAAAAATATTTTGACTTTTTTCATTTTTGTAGAAAATTACATTCAATATCCCAGTAAATTTTTAAGACGATCATATTCTCTTTGTGTTGCTGCTTTATACTCATCGGATGCTTGAGAATAAGCAAATGTAGTCATTTCATATTGATATGCATAATACTCAGACTCAGGATTTCCGGCATCCTCAGGAGTCATTACATGATGATTTTCATGCAATAATGTGCATAAAAAATCATAATAATTATCTTGACCAAAACTTGGACTTCCTAAATTATATGTTATTTGACCTCCTTGTGCTTGTGCATACTTTCCAGGATCATCATAATAAGATACCCCTACGGTCCCTGAATAGCCTATGGAGTTAGCCATACTCGTTAAAACTCCGCCTACTACTGAGGGCGCAGCTTCAGAAAAAGCAATGGATTCACCTATAATTCCCCAGTTAGTTGCTACGCGAATATCACTTCCTGGTCCTGACGACCCTAAATAATTACCGGAATAATCATAATAGAAAGTACCCCCCATAAAATTTTGTTGCTCCATTTCATCAATAATTGGCATACTTATAGCCAATTCGTGTAAAAGTTTCTTTGTTAATTTTTTCATGACTTTATCTTTAAATTTTCAACAGTTTCCACTTCTCATATGCCGGCTTATCGCCATATGGCTGATCCAGAGGAGGCTATGGATACTCTTCTGTAGGTTCAACAATATGAATATGCTTTTCATTTTGTGACGGATGAAAATATTCTGGCATATTCACACTCACCTTGATCCTTTCCATCCCTTTCTCCAAGGCGGTTTGACCCTACAAAGCCACGGTGCTCCATATTAACAGGACAAAGGGTATCATTGGTCTTTATAATCAATTTTATGTGTTTTAAACTTAATACATATCTTCTCTTTCTCTCATGGAAACTAATTTCCCTTTTTGAAAAACAAGTTCTATACAGGGCTTCTTCGTCCATGATTCATAGCTTTCTTCCGGATATTGCCGCGGTTTTGCAAACCGTACTTGTTTAATTAGAAAGACATCACTTACCCAAACGGCAGGCATCAAGCCTTCCTCAGGCTGCATTGAATCGGGTAGCTCATATTTTCGGGCTAATTCCTTATCAAATTTGACCTGGGTCAACTCTTCCATTATTCTGTATTGCTTATTATTCGGAAAAACAGAATCCGGAACATTGTCGAAAAAGCGTATATCGCCAAGGTACAAGGTGCTGTCTAATAATAACCAGCGTACATAATACTTGTTACCCCGTGGAGGAATAAAACTGCCTAATATCATATCCATTTCCACGATAGCGAATTCATGATAGCTATCATAAATGTCCCGATAATTTTGAAATGCCTTTAAGGGCGATTTCTCCATTAAATAAAATGGAGTTGAATCATTCAGATACAGCACATCCGACGTTTCAGCCGATATCAGAAACTTAGAAGAAGTCCTTTCTTTCATGTCTGATACCTTTTCAGTCACCTTTTTTTCTTGTCCCTCTTTACTACTATTTTTGCTGTTTTGACAATTCAGTGTAAGGCAAAAGAGGAGGAATACAGAAAATAATATTTTTAATTTTCTCATATTGCGAAGAATTAGTTTTAATAGCCCAATTTATCTCTATAATGATTAAATGCATTTATTGCGTGTGTCTTGTACTCATCAGATGCATTAGAAAAAGCAGGTGATTGCAACACCGCTCTATATGCATAATACTCTGATTCATCACTGTCAGCATCATGAGGGCTATCTAAGTGATGTTTTTCATGTATTAATGTACACATAAAATCAAAAAAATTATTTTGACCATTTGGTCCAAAAGATGGACTTAATACATTCATTATTATTTTCCCATTTCTTGCTTCTCCATACTTTGCATGCCCTAGGTCCTCTACTTCTACATCTCCAGAAAAGCCTATACCCCCAGCCATAGATTGAAAAACAGCTTCAAGTACTTCGTCTGGATTATCATTTAAAGCAGTGGTTGAGTCTAAATTATTTATATCACTTGCTATCTTGATATCATTACTTGGACCTTGTTGCGTTAAATAATTGTCATAAGAATCAAAATAGAAAGTCCCTCCTACATAATTTTGCTGTTCAATTTCATCGATAATTGGCATATTTATAGCCAATTCGTGTAAAAGCTTTTTTGTTAATTTTTCATGTCTTTCTTTTTAAATTTTATACATTGGTAAAGATATTACAATGCAAGAATACGTGTTTTTATCAAAAAAACAATACCTAATACGTTAAATAATTCAAATATGCCAAATAAGATAGTATTTATATCGTTTTTATCAGTAAAAGTATCTTTGAATATAGTACTACCATGTTTGCCTAAATTATTCATCATTTTTTGTTTATCTGTAGCAGTTGTTTTTTGCATCGGCTATGTGTAGGGAAAAATAATTCTGAAAACAAATAGGTTTTCTAATTGTTTTGTTCTATTTTCGTCAACAGAAATGTCCTTTTATGCTTGTTATTATTTTTAAAATACATACATTCTATTGATAAACAATAAAATAAAATTTTTTCACATTTATTCGAAATAACTCAGGTCGTATTTTCCCTATTTAGGAATTAAATTCATTGTAAGCCGATCTGTTGATTTTCAATTCAATTAAAAATTGGATTAGCTGTTTTCCTATGTTTTAGAGAATTCCAACAACCTGATAAAGATGATACACAGAACAGAAACACTGGCCAGTAAAGTAAAATGAAGAATAAGCTTAAACAAAGGAAAATCTCGCAGGATAAAATTTCATCGCCAAAAAAAATGATGTTGGTATACAATACCTTCTCGAGCGAGGAATTATCCTTAAAAATCGTTGATGTTCCACCAGATTGGCTCATTACCACCGATCGGCAATGTTTTCAGCAGGCAGACATGGTCGTATTTTATCTTCCAGGTCTGTTGCAAGAAATGGACAATGATTTGGAGAAGTCGGAAAATCAGATATGGGTTGGCTGGTTTTTGAAATCAGACCTAAAATATCAGTGGATCAATAATCCGGAAATCATCGATATATTCGATGTGTTGAAGGATTACTCCCTGGATGAAATACAAAACGGATTTCATCTGGCGCGTCTATGCCGGAAAAAAGATGAAAAGAGTTTGTATGAAAATACAACGATGAACACACTTTGTCTGTATACTTTTAATTATCCCTACGGATCAGGAGAACAGTTCCTTGAAACAGAAATAAAGTACCTTTCAGAATCATTCGATCAAATTTTTATTATTCCATTGCAAATAACCGGAAAAAAACGCTATGTACCCGAAAATGTCGAGGTGATGAAGATCCATTTCGGAACGCCTCCGAAATCTAAAGAATTTGGAAATACCGGTAAATGGTTTATCTATTGCTTGAATGATATTATACGCAGCAAAAATAAAAAAAATATGTTGCATTTACTTTCTAAATTGTCGTATTATGCTGGAGTTTTATATGACTATCTTGACAGGAACAGGATAACAAACGCCGTTCATTACACCTACTGGTTTGACCATCACGCTACATTATTGTCTATTTTAAAATCGAAAAACAAGATACAATATTTCATATCGCGCGCTCATGGCTATGATTTATACAATGAAAGAAGAGAAGAGAGTTATATTCCCTTTCGAAAGTTGCAATTACAATATGCTACAAAGCTATATCTGGTCTCAAAAAATGGTTTGAATTATATAACGGAAAAGTATCCCGAATACAAGGCAAAATACAAACTTTCCTATTTGGGCATAAATAATGATATTGCTTCAACAGAAGGGAGACAAACACCTCAATACTTAGTCGTGAGTTGTTCCAGGATAGTTGACATAAAGAGGGTTGATAAAATTGTAGAATCGTTGGCCTTGATAAAGGATATTCCTGTAAAATGGGTTCACTTTGGAGATGGACCTTTATTTGAAGAAATAAAGAAATTGGCAGGCCAACTTCTTTCCGGCAATATTGAGGCCGTGTTCTATGGCCATGTAGACAATAAGGATATATATAATTTCTATCTTACTGAAAAGATTGACTGTTTTATCAATCTATCTTCCACGGAAGGTTTGCCTGTCTCGATAATGGAGGCAATCAGTTTTGGTATTCCGGTTGTGGCTACCAATGTTGGAGGAAGTTGTGAAATAGTTACAAATAAAGTTGGAATATTGCTACAGGCCGATTTTGAGATTGAAGACGTCAAAAATGCCATTTTGGAAATGCTTTTAACCAAATCAAGAAATTCTCTTTTCCGGAATGGCGTATATGAATTCTGGAAAGAGAATTTCAACGCTGAAAGGAACTATCCGGATTTTATCGATAATATTTTGAGTGATTGTAAACTCTTTAAAAGCTTGGAAAGTAATGAAGTATAATCCTCTCGTCTCGGTAATTATGCCTGTATATAATTATGGACATTTAATTAAGGAAAGTATTGATAGTGTGCTCGCTCAAACCATGCCCGATTTCGAACTGATCATCGTCAATGACGGTTCAACAGATAACAGCAGCGAGATAGCTCATTCCTATCTCGATAAACGTATCAAAGTCATTGATTTTCTTGAAAACAAGGGGTGTTATCCGGCAATGAATACCGGCATGAGAGTGGCAAAAGGTGAGTATATTTGCGTGGTGGGTGCCGATGATATAAATATGCCCGAACGTTTGGATGTACAATCCCGTTTTCTGGAAGAAAACAGGGAAGTCGGAGTGGTCGGAAGCGCATCCCGAATACTCAATGGTAATAATCCTCATTACAGGGAAACCGATTACGAAACTATCAAGGTCCTCTTCTTGCGTATCTGTTATTTGTGCCACGGTACAACCATGATAAGGACCTCCCTTGTCAAGAAACACGACTTATACTACAATGAAAAATATACCTATGCTTCCGATTATGACTGGCTGGCTCGGGCACTGTCCCTATCTCCGGGTACAAATACCAACGAAGTGCTGTATGAAATCCGGAGACATGCACGCCAAATCACTACCAGTAAAAGCAAGGAACAGTTTTTCTTTATTGAACAAATCCGTATCAAACAGCTTTCATTTTTCGGGATTGACCCGACCGAAGACGAAAAAGAATTACATCGCTCTTTTATCAGAGGTGTTATCGATCATCGTTTTGAAAAAGAAATGGTCGACCGGTGGATAGACAGATTATTGGAAGCTAACCAGGGAAGGCGATATTATTCACAACAAAAACTGGAGAATTTTTTACAGGCACACCGCTATCGATGTGTTTTTCAAACAAAGCAACTATGAATCCATATAAAATGATATCCGATACGCTTGACGTTTTTGTACGTCAAATTGCAAAAACAAGCTATTTAATTCCTCAAAACGGGCTAATGACAGGAAAAATGGGAGTTGCCATTCTTTTATATCGATATGGACGATATAGGAATGATCCAGAAATGGAGGAGTATGCTGACAGATTGATTGAACTGGTTTTCCAGAAAATAGGACAGATCAATGAAAAAGGTTTTGACAATGGAGTGTATGGTATTGTATGGGGAATGAATTATCTGATCAAACAGGGATTTCTACAGGCTGATGAAGACATATTCGATGAAATAGATACCGTTCTTTTAGATAAAGGTTACAGTGCATCTGTTTTGCAAGCTTTTGGCATTGAAGCGGAGAAAGGGTTATATATATTGGGCAGGTTCATTTCGGACATTTCCTCTACGGAAAATAAATGGTGCCAACATATCGAAAACTGTGTGAATCAGTTTTATAAAATATTGATTTCAAAATATACAAGTTTAGTATTACCCGTGTTTCCCTGTATATATTTGATTCGGTTTTTTCACGTCTGCCAAACAGTTTGGGAATGTGGTCTGTTTCGACATGAAATAGGTCTGTTGTATGAAGAAATACCTGAAATCGTGAAAGTTTCTTATAAAGAAGAGAAAAGTATTTCTGAAAAACATATATTGGCCACGTTGCTTGATGAAGTTCCGATGTTTGAAGGATGCGTATCTATTTGCGATATCCCACAATTGACGACATTGACGGAAGTTAATAATTTTTACCTGACCCAATTGATTCTGGATAGAAAAATACCAATACCGGAAGTAGTGAATAAATCGATATTGTCTATTGCAGAAGACCAGGAACGAATTAATGGGTTATTGGAGCAACTGAATCCATATTATGCCGGGCTGGGAAGTAATGTCGGTGGTCTGGCCTGGGCAATGATGCAATGGTGTATGGAACAGGATAATTGATTAATGAGTACGATTTGTTAAGAGACTGTAAAGTAAACTGTGTCAAAGAATAAATCATTTTTTTATTACTTTTACACAACAGTTTACATTATGGAAGATTTTGATTACAAGTCCCTTCAAGCCAAGGCGCTGGAGCAGCTAAAAGCAGGCAAGCCTCTTTTAGGAAAAGACGGTGCATTTGCGCCATTACTGGAGAACCTTCTGAATGCAGCATTGGAGGGTGAGATGGATGTTCACATGGATGAAGAGGAGCGCTTATCGGGTAATCGGCGTAATGGCTATAACCGCAAGCAGGTTCAGACTTCCCCGGGTGAGGTTACAGTTCACACGCCACGAGACAGGGATTCCCGGTTTGAACCGGAGTTTATCAAAAAGCGGGAGCGTATATTGGCCGAAGGTGTGGCTGACCGTATCATTGGCTTATACGCGTTAGGAAACAGTACGCGGGAGATCAGCGACTGGAAGGAGGAGAACCTGGGTAATCGGGTTTCAGCCGATACCATCAGCGCCATTACCGACAGGGTGCTGCCTGAACTTCAATCCTGGCGTACCCGTCCCCTTGATTCAGTCTATCCCATAGTATGGATGGATGCCATCCACTACAAGGTTATGGATGATAAAAACCGACCGGTTACCCGCGCCATTTACAATGTGCTCGGAGTTGACCGCAACGGGCATAAGGATCTGCTGGGAATGTATATTTCCAGGAGTGAAGGTGGTAACGGTAACTGAGAATGCAGTAATTTCGGTAAATGGAAGTGCAGTGTTTTCGGTAACAGCAATGCAGCACTTTCGGTAACAGCAATGCAGCACTTTCGGTAACAATGATGCAGTAATTTCGGTAACAACTGTGCATCTTTTGCAAAGGTAATTTATTCATTCATTTTTTCATTCTTTATTTCCATTTATTCATTCATTTTTTAGTTTTCAGTAAAAAATAGTTTTCCTGTTAATCATTCTGTAACTTTTGCCATCGAGTTGCAGGAGTTGACTTTTATAGAGCAATCTATCTAGAAGAGCCGTGGCCAGCACTTCGTCGTCAAGCGAACGAGCCCACTCTGCAGGAGATTTGTTGGTGGTGATTATAAACGAAGTGGATTCATATATGCTGTTTATAAAGGAAAAGAGAAGATTGCCTCCTTCACGAGTTACAGATATATTCATCAGATCGTCTATGACAATCACGTCCGCTGCAATCAGGTTCTTATATTCTCTTTTTGCACTGGCAACTATATTTTTCAACTTAAGGGTGGTGAGAAGTTCATCCATATTTCTGAAATAGGCTTTATACCCCTTATCAATGGCATCGGCACAAAGACCGGCGGCAATAAATGTTTTGCCAACACCACAAGGACCTGCGAGCAAAAGGTTGAAGCTTTCTTCCACCCAATGCAGTTCCCTAAGCTGGTTTAGTTGAGTTGCGCTCAAACCATTTGAGATGGAGTGGTCATACATGTCGAGATTATGTGCCAAGGGAAGTTTGGCAGCTTTTAAGCGTAAAAGTCTCTGTTTCTCTTCACGCGCCTTCACTTCTGACTCCAGCACCAGCGTCAAAAAATCATCATAACTGGGAGATTCTTTCTGTGCTTTGAGCAGGATATCCTGAGCATTGATCGTTAGTCCCGAGAGCCTGAGTCGTTTTGCATACCCTCGTATGGTTGTTAACTTATCCGGCGTCATATCACTTGCTTTTAAAGAGGTTTTGATAGACATCTATAGTGGACTTGTTTGGCTTGATATTTACCATCAATTGCGTTTCAGGTGTGCCAAGAGATTTGATCTCCACCTCATTATTATTCTCCTTGATTACCGCACCCGATGAAGGTATTGACTTAAAGTCATTCGCGCTGAAAAGGGATTTCACAAGGCACATATCCAGTGCTTTGTCGGTGTCTTCCTGCGCATACTTTGTCATGCAGTTCAACATGACCGATATCCGGTCCCTCATATAGCGAGGATAGCGTTCTTTTAATTTTGACAGGAAGATTTCAGCCCCTGATTGGTTCGTGAACTGAACCTTTACCTGATCACAGAGTTTTTGAATGCTCGTTGATTTATCACGCTGATGATTATAGTTGATGACTTTATTACCGCGCCCGGCTGGTATAGAGTGCTTTGCCAGAAGCTCTCCATCCATGGTCTTGATCACCAGGGTGTCATTTTCTTCTTCGACCAGAACCCTGGTCTCTTCACCACGGTATGTACCGAAAGGAAGCGAATAGGTGTTCCCTTTATAACGTAGGGTATTTGTTCTTTGAACTTTATGCCCTGACTCCAACGGGGAGGAAGTTACGGGTATGCAAGGTTGTAAATCCTTACATTCAGAACACCATGCCTGATAGGGTACCTTGCAGGTAATATTGTGAACCATGGCATTGCCTGTCCTGCTCAGCCAGTATTCAGCTTCCCTGTTAAGATTATCCAGATTGCTGTATGACCTGTTTAATAGAAAGTTCTGTTTGACATATTTGACCACGTTCTCTATTTTCCCCTTGCTTTCGGGGTCTGCTTTCCGGCAGAAAACGGGCTTGAACGGGCGGCTCTTAATATAACTGTTGAACACCTCTGTCATGAGATAATCCCCAATGTTCTCATCATAAAGAAAAACAGAATCCTGGTCATAAATAACAAACTTGGGTATTCCGTGGAAGAAACGAAAAGCAAGCTCATGAGCGTAAACAGCATTCTCGCTGGTGAAGGGTTTATCCTGAAACCAAATGAACTTGTAGCGGCTATATTCCAGAATCATAGCAAAAAAGTAAACTTTGACCCTTGAACCATCACCTTTTCGCAGCTTATGTTCACCGAAGTCAACCTGGGCATATTTACCCGGCGGCGTATCGGGTAGAGGGCCATACTCGCGCTTACTTACTTTTAACTTGGGAAGGTTATGTTCCTGGCGGATCTTCATCACAAAATTGTAAACCGTTTTGGATGTTACACGAGGAAAAGTAGGATAATGCTCTTTTAGCCAATCATGCATCTGTGCTGCCGATGTATCCTGAAACAGTCCAAGCCGTTCAACGATGAAGCCCCTGTATGGCCCCAAAATGCAGTCACGTTCGTTCAAGCTATTTGAGTATTGCTCGAACTCCTTGGGATCCATCTCAAGGTACTTCTTTACTGTTCTAAAATTGATCCCCAGATAATCGGCTATCCATTGAATCGATTTATGTTCCTCATGACGGAGCCGGTGAATAGTGTCATACATAATGTAACGATTTAGTGTTTTGTATTCCTTTTCTGTCATAATGCCTTTGCTTTAAAATTATGACTCAAAGGTGAAAATTATTCTCAAAAACACTGCACTATTGTTACCATTTTTACTGCACTATTGTTACCGTTTTTGCTGTAGTCTTGTTACCGTTTTCACTGTACTGAGATTTCCATTTTTACTGCATTTCTAATTTCCGGTAACAACGTTTCAGAAAGGACAAAAAAAAACCCCGGTTATCCGAGGGTCTAATGTTGATTAATTAAATGTAAAGGCAATGTTACATAGTTAAGGTAGATTCTTTCAATTCATTTGCCATTTTTTTAAATCCTTCTCTTACTTTAATGAATTGCTTTTGAGACATTCTTTTTGAACCTGCAGCATAATGCCTAAAGTTAGATGGGCTCATACCCATGTATTTTGCAGCTTTACTTTGATTTAAAAAATCAAAGTTGTTGAAAAAGCTTGGGAAGTCGTATACCCAATCTACCAATAGTTATGGAAATAATTCCTCCGGAGATGCTTCTTTCATTGCATCATAAAAAGCAAAACAATCTTTTTTTGCCTCTTCAACGGTAGATCCCGAACCGCCAAGATCAAAATGCTCGAAGGGATAGTCGCAAGTGCAAATATAACCCTCATTCTGAAATTGGGTTTTGGGGTTTTCGGAGCAGACTCAAAGGATATTTAAAGAAAAACATTTTTTAGACGACATACTCATTTGCAAAGTGAACCATCAGTTTATTTGGGAGTTGCTAAGTTCAATTTAGAAGTGCAACTTTCCCGGTAAGTTTTATATAGGTTTTTTAAACAAAACTATGAAAAGCACCGCAGGGGGTGCCAAGCGGTTGTGGGTGCGAAACCCCCAAAGAGTGTCAACCGGCAACATAATTTAATAACAAAGAAGACCGGAGTCTCCCTAAAATTAACTATCATATTGCTGGTTGACTCTACAGGTTGACTCTACACTGTGTTAAATAGGATATGCCAATTTATTTTTGTACCTTTGTAGGGTGAGCGAACAAGTTTTTATTGTATTTATTCTTTGCAATGTTTTGCTCTGACATCGATTTTCGGTTTTTCCCATCGTTTATATTGACAACAAATTCAACTTTCTTGTTCCACAGTATTAACCGGTTATGAACTTAACGCTGACTCACTGATTGTGAGATAGCATATTTCATATAAAAACTGCAGACATTAAATATTTTGCTTTCGCATATATGAGTCTACTTTTAAAACCCAGAAAATCAAAAAATACTAAAAATGCTTTGAATATCAATATCTGTTTTGGCTCCATTGCTATGAAAGAGTCTTTTCAGAGGATATTCTTAATAAAAAATAAAATATTTTAAATATAAATATGGCTAAATCAAATTCATTTAGTAAAAGAGAAATAGAGAAAAATAAAAGACAAAAGAGAAAAGAAAAACAACAGAAAAGAGAAGAAAGGAAAAACACTCCACCCAGCTCATTTGAGGATATGATAGCTTATGTTGATGAGAACGGTGTTATTACAGATACACCACCCAATCCTGTAATGAAGCCAAAAGTAAAGATGGAAGACATTGAAATATCTACTCCGAAGAAAGAAGATATTGAAGATCCTATATTAAAGGGTCGTGTTGAATATTTTAACCATGATAAAGGATATGGCTTTATTAAGAATGCAGGAAGTATGGATAAATATTTTTTTCATATCAGTAACGCACCTTCCTCCATTTCAGAAAGAGATGTGGTATCATTCGAACTGGAACGTGGTCAGAAAGGCATGAATGCCGTGAGAATCAGTTTTGCAGATAAGAGTCAGAGTCTTGAACCTGGCAATTAAAAATAAATAAAATAAGTTGACCTGAAAAATTCTCCATCTTTCATATTCTTTTGTTGGGTTTTTATTACTTTTGTGAAAAGTATTTAATGTGTTTAATTCGTATAGCCAGAATTGATTATCATTATTTTAAACAGAAGAGTATGGGTGAAAAAATGCAGAAAAGAGGCTCGGCGTGTGATGCTGTTTATGGAATGGGACTGATTGGCGCGGCAATTTATTTTATCTCTACCGCTACAACATTCTGGATGGGTGTGTTGGGATTTCTGAAAGCAATTGTATGGCCGGCATTTCTGGTCTATGAGGCTTTCAAGTTCCTGCTGACCTGATCTTTGTATCCCATGATAGCAAAGCTTTTGAAGAAGTAAAAGTATATAGTTTTTTTCTATCCGCGATTTAGATATCTTTTCCGTTCAGGGTAATAATCCTCTCTTTTTCGAACTCCTTGATGATCTTGATAGCACACCCTGTTGCAATGGAGACGAAATTGGCAATATCCTGCCTGCCGAGATAGAAAAAAACATTCAGTTCCGCAAAATCATCACTGCTTAGGTAGAGAAGAGCTTAAGCCAGTTTCCCGCGCATCTGGCGATAGGTGATATTGTAAATAATGCTGAGGAACTGCCCTGCTCTCTTTATCCACCGTGCAGATCTGAACGTTGGGTAGTGCTACCGCTGAATAGTTTTAGACAGGCTCGCCGAAAACCGATGGAAATTCGCAGTTTGCACCGGAGTAACTTTGCTCTATCAATAAAAAGAAATGGTAAATATTAAAAAACAGAAAGCTAACAACTATTTACTAATAAATTACCACTATATTTGTTACCATGAACCGTAAGATTATCCATATTGATATGGATGCATTCTATGCTTCCATTGAACAGCGCGACAATCCTGAGTATCGTGGTAGGCCCGTTGCTGTGGGTTATGGTGAAAGGAGGGGCGTTGTTGCTGCAGCAAGCTACGAAGCACGCCGGTATGGAGTTCATTCTGCAATGCCCTCTTTAACAGCGTTACGGAAATGCCCGCATATTATCTTTGTGATGCCTCGGTTCGATGTTTACAGGTCGGTATCAAACCAGATAATGCAGATCTTTCTTGAATATACTGATAAGGTTGAGCCGTTATCTCTCGATGAGGCCTTCCTTGATGTGACGGTTAACCATAAAGGTATCGGTTCCGCTACGCTCATTGCCAAAGAGATTAAGCAGAAAATATTTAACCGGACACGTCTTACTGCATCAGCGGGCGTGTCATATAATAAATTTTTAGCAAAGATAGCTTCTGACTTCAAAAAGCCGGACGGGTTGTTCATAATTGGACCGGAAGAAGCTGAGACTTTTGTTGAAAAATTACCTGTTAACAAGTTCTTTGGCGTAGGAAAGGTTACGGCTAAAAGGATGGAAGAGCTGGGTATAAGAACCGGATTCGATTTGAAACAGTGGGCAGAGATTGATCTGGTGCGTGAGTTCGGAAAGGCAGGAATTACCTATTTCCTTTTTGCCAGAGGGATTGACGATAGGGAGGTGGAGTCGGAGAGGGTTCGTAAATCGCTTGGTGCTGAAGAGACATTTTTGGAAGACCTGGATGAGATTGTAGATATTCTGGGAGCACTTGATCAGATTGCTCTTGAAGTATGCAGGAGAGCCAAGAAACGAAAATTTCTCGCTAAAACACTTACGCTGAAAATTAAATATGCCGATTTTACCGTGATAACAAGAAGCAAAACCGTGAACTATTTTATTAAAACTTATGAAGAGATTTTTGAGTTGGGAAAAGAGCTGCTACTACAGGTCGAAGATATTCAGGAGAGGAAAATACGTCTTATGGGGCTTACCTTGAAAAACGCTCATGCCGGTCAGGAATTTCTACAGTTGGATGGTATCCAGTTATCTTTCGACTTCAAAGATTGAGTGTATTGTTTAACTTGGGTATCGGCAATATTAAAGCAGGCACAATTTCCCGGGTTATTATATAGGAATAATGAAGTTTTCAGGTTTCTTGGGTTGAATATTTTTAAAATATGATTTAATTTTCACGATATCACTCTCATAATCACCTGTTGGATGAAAAAGTCCGAGGAACAAAGCCTCTTTCTTTCCATAATCCAACCCTATAAGCACGATGGGAACACCAGCCTTAAGAGCTATAAAATAGAACCCCTTTTTCCACTCTTTTACCGGTTTGCGGGTTCCTTCGGGGGTGATGGCAAGCTGCATATGTTCCCTTTTTTCAAATTCCTCAGCCAAAGTATTTGTAAGTGAAGAACTTTTGCCTCTGTCAACCGGTATTCCACCGATATTTTTAAACAGCAGATTGAAAGGAAATACAAACCATTCCCTCTTCATCAGAAAATTAGCTGTTCGCCCAATGGAAGAGTAACCAAGTTTGGCAACAACAAAATCCCAGTTGCTCGTGTGGGGTGCCACTGCAATCACACATCTGGAGATAACCGGATATTTACCGGATATTTGCCATCCGAGTATTTTGTTAAAAATGAATTTACTTATCTGTTTTCCCATATCTTGAAACGGTCAAAACATTTGATAGTTGTTGCAATTTTACATTTTATGATTTTCTGGAACTAAAAACTTTCAAGTTCCAGTGTCAGGCGCTCCCAATTATTCATTATACGGTCAAGGTTGGTTTTAGTGTCGAGATAAGCCTGTAGCATTTCTACGTTCGATGCACCTTCCGGTGTTGCCAACTCTGTTTCCATCGTATAAATTTTTTTCTCAAGAAGCTCTATCCTGCTTTCTGCTTCTTCAATCTGCCTCTCCAGTTTTCGCTGCTTGCGGTTCTGCTCCTTCTGTTCCTGATAGGATAGCTTGCTCTCCGATGGCTGTGCCTGCTTCTCCTCCGGTTTAGGAGTGTTGGCATGGTTTACTTCCAGCTGTTTCAGGCTCTCAAGTCTTTTTTTCGACAGGAAATCGTAGATTCCGCCAAGGTGTTCCAATACCCTACCATTGCCAAACTCATACACTTTTGTGACCAGCCCATCCAGAAAATCTCGGTCGTGCGAAACAATTATCGCCGTTCCGTCGAACTCCCCGATGGATTTTTTCAACACATCTTTCGATGCCATATCCAGGTGGTTGGTAGGCTCATCCAGAATAAGCAGATTCACGGGCTCCAGCAACAGGCGAATCATTGCCAGGCGGCTGCGTTCACCACCCGACAATACCTGTACTTTTTTTTCCGAAGTCTCACCTCCAAACATAAAAGCACCCAGAATATCGCGTATCCTGGTACGGATATCTCCTACGGCAACATAGTCGATAGTTTCGAAGACCGTCAGGTTTTCATCGAGTAGCTGTGCCTGGTTCTGGGCAAAATATCCAATCTTCACATTATGTCCCAGTACAAGCCTTCCCCCGTGATCGATTTCGTTCATTATACACTTTACCAGTGTTGATTTCCCTTCGCCGTTCTTCCCCACGAACGCCACCTTCTCGCCACGCTCAATGGTTATGGTAACATCCTTGAATACAATATGATTGCCATAGCTCTTAGATACATCTTCCATAATGATGGGATAGGATCCCGACCGTGGTGCAGGGGGAAATTTCAGGTTGAGGCGAGAGTTATCCACTTCATCTATTTCTATACGTTCAATCTTCTCTAACTGCTTAATACGCGATTGAACCTGATTCGATTTGGTTGCCTTGTATCTAAATCGTTCAATGAACTCTTCTGTGTCTTTAATCTGTTTCTGCTGGTTTTCGTATGCTCGCAGCTGCTGCTCACGCCGTTCACGCCTCAAATCAACATACTTGCTATAGCTAACCTTGTAGTCGTGAATTTCGCCCAACACAATTTCAATGGTACGGTTAGTTACTGTATCCAGAAAAGCGCGGTCGTGAGAGACAAGTATGACGGCATTGGCATGTGTGGCAAGAAAGTTCTCCAACCACTGGATAGATTCTATGTCGAGGTGATTGGTAGGCTCGTCAAGCAATAAAACATCAGGTGCCTGCAGAAGAATCTTTGCCAGTTCGATGCGCATACGCCAGCCACCGCTGAATTCCCGGGTAAGGCGGTCTAAATCATCTCGCTTGAATCCCAGTCCCATCAATGTCTTCTCCACCTCTGCCTCGAAATTATGTATGCCCGACATTTGCAGCAGCTCCTGCAGGTCCGTTGCGCGCTCGATTATTGTATGATATGTTTCCGATTCATAATCGGTACGTTCGGCAAGTTCGGCATGCAGGTGCTTCAATTCCTTCTCCATCTTTTTAAGGTGAGCGAACGCCAATGAAGTTTCATCTCTTACAGTTCGTGTGTCGTTGAGAGTCATCTGCTGTGGCAGGTAGCCGATAGTGGCCTCTTTTGGATATGAAATGATACCGTGTGAAGGGTTTTGGATGCCGGCAATAATTTTCAGCAGCGTAGATTTGCCTGCACCGTTTTTACCCACAAGAGCCACGCGTTCGTTCTTATTGAGTACGAACGATATCTGATCTAGCAAAGTGAAGCCGCCAAATTCAACGGTAAGGTTTTCTATCGAAAGCATTTAAATATAAGTTCGCAAGCATATCATACAGTACCCTCTGTTTTTGGAGCCGGGTACTATACCTTAAGCATTGAACAATAAACATTTATTTTATCAGTTTAATAAATTCTTCGGGAGTTACTAGTTCCTGCTTTCCCGATTCCATATTTTTTAGCGTGATTTTACCTTCTTTCATTTCGTTTTCACCCACGATTGCAACAAACGGGATTCGGTTGTTATGGGCATAGGACATCTGTTTTTTTATTTTTGTTGCTTCGGGATAGAGCTCACAACTTATACCGGCACGTCGCAAGTCCATTATAAAGGGCAGTATAAAATCATGCTCCTTTTCTCCGAAATTAACGAACAGGACATCAGTGATATGCGTTGAATTATCGGGAAAGAGGTTAAGCTGAGTGAGCACGTCGAAAATACGGTCGGCACCGAATGAGATGCCTACACCCGACACGCCTGGAAGGCCAAAAATACCGGTGAGGTTGTCGTAACGCCCTCCACCCGTTATACTGCCTATTTCCACATCTAAAGCTTTTACTTCGATGATGCTGCCCGTGTAATAGTTGAGCCCGCGTGCAAGAGTAAGGTCTAGCTCCACTTCATTTTTTAATTCCAGGAGTCTGATCTTATTGAAGATAAACTCCATTTCTTCAATCCCTTTCATGCCGATCTCAGACGATGCGAGTTCAAGCCTCAGCGTGTTAAGCTTTACACTGGTGTCGCCGCTTAACATTATAATAGGCTGCAGCTTTTCTATTGACCCGGGTGCTATACCTTTTGAGGCCAGCTCTTCATTAACCTTGTCCAATCCTATTTTATCGAGCTTATCTATAGCCACAGTGATATCTGTGATTTTATCAGCTTCGCCAATTATTTCAGCAATACCGGAAAGGATCTTGCGGTTGTTGATCTTTACACATACACGAACTTTCAGACGTGAAAAGACCTCATCAATAATTTGCACCAGTTCCACCTCGTTAAGGAGAGAGTCGGAACCAACAATATCGGCATCGCACTGGAAAAACTCTCGGTAACGACCTTTCTGGGGACGGTCGGCCCGCCATACAGGCTGTATCTGATACCTTTTAAAAGGGAATGAGATCTCGTTACGGTGCATTACCACATACCGCGCGAAAGGAACGGTGAGGTCGTAGCGAAGCCCTTTTTCAGAGATCTTGTTAGCCGTCCTCGCCGGATTACCTTCGGTAATATCATCGGTGCTCATAGCCGACAGGAAATCACCTGAGTTGAGAATTTTGAACAGCAGCTTATCGCCCTCCTCTCCGTATTTTCCCATCAGCGTGTCGAGGTTCTCCATCGCGGGCGTCTCAATCTGGCGAAAGCCGTAGAGGCGATAAACTTCACTGATAATATTGAAAATATAGTTCCGTTTCGCCATCTCTTCTGGCGAAAAATCACGTGTACCTTTGGGTATTGAGGGCTTTTGCATCTTTCTTACATGTTTTGGGATGCAAAGATAGGAAATCTAAAAATGAAAAACTAAAAACAAAAAACTAATAGTAAAAAACGGAAGATATTTTTTCACTTTTCATTTTCAGTTTTGAACTCTACAAAAGATTGCTGGCCATTTCCGATAGCTCACTCCGTTCACCTTTTACCAAGTTTACATGTCCGAACAGATTTTGTCCGCGCATCTTATCAATCATATATGCCAATCCGTTGGACTGCATATCCAGATAAGGTGAGTCGATCTGTTGAAGGTCTCCTGTAAACACCATTTTGGTTCCTTCACCTGCTCGTGTTATAATAGTCTTCACTTCATGCGGAGTAAGATTCTGCGCCTCATCAATAATACAGAATGTTCCAGTGAGGCTCCGTCCGCGGATAAATGCCAGGGCTTCAATCTCTAGCTGTCCTGATTTCTGCAGTTCGTCAATCAGTCTGAGTTCTGAACTGTTTTGTCCCAGTTGTGATTTTATAACGTTAAGATTATCGAACAGAGGTTGCATATAGGGGGCAATCTTCTGTTTTTCGTCGCCAGGTAAATATCCAAGATCCTTGTTAGACAGTGAAACAATAGGGCGTGCCAGCAGTATGTGATTATAAATCTTGTTTTGTTTTAGGGCTGAAGCCAGTGCAAGAAGCGTTTTGCCAGTACCTGCTTTCCCGGTAAGGCCTACCAGTTTTATCTCCTGGTCGTTCAAAATCTCTAAAGCAAAAGCCTGTTCTGCATTGCGTGGCTGGATACCGAAATTGGGCTCTTTTTCTATCTTGTTTATTTTCTGTGTGAACGGATTGTATCTTGACAGGACGCTATTTCTATCACTTTTAAGGACAAAGCACTGGTTGGGATCGAGTTGGATCTCAAAATCGAACTCATCCATATCCACTCCGGTAGGTTGAGAATACAGTCTATCGATCAGATCGGGGCTAATACCCTCGATAACCGTTTCCCCCTTTGCGAAAATATCGACATTTGTAACCTTGTCGTTAATATAATCTTCCGCCATAATTCCAAGAGAACGTGCCTTCATTCTCAGATTGATATCTTTGGAGACAAGGATGGTCTTCATTTCCGGGAGCTTGCAGGCAATATCGTCTACCACGGAAAGAATACGGTTGTCGGGAGTACGTTCGGGGAATGCATCAGTTATCTTTTTGTTCTCACCTGATACATTCACTATGTACAACTTACCTCTACCAACACCTAGATCGGCACCGTTAGTGAACAAATCGTCATCGGTTATAAGATCCAATTCGCGCACAAATGCACGTGCATTGAAATTGATCTGTTCGTTTCCTTTTTTGAATTTATCCAACTCTTCTAGGACCACAAACGGAATGTAGATGTCGTTCTCCTCAAAATTGTCGAGACATTTGAAATCGTGCAAAATCACATTCGTGTCGAGGATAAAGTTTTTTTTTGCTCCGGGAGCTGTGGTTTTGGTTTTACTCTTTGTGCGGGTTGTCTTTGCTTTTTCCTTGGTTTTACTTTCAGTTGTTGCCATGTTTTATCTGCTTTAATATTTAATGTCATTTTTAGTTTCTTCCTTTTCCTCGAACTTAAATATTCAATTCCTTCTTCTCCTTGTGTCTATCTTCGTTATCCCCCTCCCTCCCTGTCTGCATGTCAATTCATCTTTCCATCACTGTTTCTTTCAGAATTTTCCATGCAATTTGTTTATACTACTTTCTCACACCTTTTCAAGTACTGTTTAAAGCCCTTTTTTTGTCAAAATATAAGAATCCGAACAAATGTAAGAACGCACTTGTTATCTTGCATGTATTAAAAACGCAATTTAGTAAAAAATGTTTTGTCAACAGTGGCTTTCTGTGTGCGGAAAACAAAAAAAATGTATCTTTGCTATTATTACTATTTATTGCAAATGTAACAAATTCTTATGAAGAAAACCTTATTAATAACTATCTGTGTAATGATTATGATGACAGCACCGGCACAAGAGAACCCTTTTTTTTCCCCTTTTGCCACACCGCATGGAACAGCTCCGTTCGACAAGATCAGAACCGAACATTTTGAACCTGCTTTCGATAAGGCAATGAAAGATCATCAGTCTGAGATTGATGAAATAATAGCTAATAAAGAGGGCCCGTCTTTTCAAAACACTATTGAAGCGATGGAATATTCGGGCGAGATGCTGAACCGTGTGAGCAACGTATTCTTTAATCTGCTGAGTGCTGAGAGCAGTGAAGAGATGATGGAAATCTCTCAGCGGTTAAGTCCGAAGCTGTCGGAACATTCCAATAATATCAACCTGAATGAAGCTCTTTTCAGTCGTGTAAAGTCTGTATATGATACACGTCATTCAACCCTCCTTACACCAGAACAGATTCGTCTGGTAGAGAAATATTACGAAAGTTTTGAAAACAGCGGCGCAACACTTACCCCGGAAGACAAAAAAAAGTATCGCGAACTGTCGATGGAGTTAAGTAAGGTTTCGCTTGAATTTGGACAAAACAACCTGCGAGAGACCAATGCTTATGAGATGCTGCTTACTGATAAATCAGATATTGAAGGCCTCCCCGAAAGTCTGGTTGATGCTGCTTTTGCCAAGGCAAAAATGAAAGGGAAGGCGGGGTGGCTGATCGACCTCTCGGCGCCCAGTTACATAGGTTTTATGAAATATTCCACTCGTCGAGATTTGCGGGAGAAGTTGTATTTGGCTTACAATACCAAAGGTGTTGGAGGAGGTGAGTTTGATAACCGTGAGAATGTAAGGAAAATAGTGAATCTCCGTTTACAGATTGCCAATTTGCTGGGATATAAAAACTACTCGGAGTATATCCTTAGGAACCGGATGGCTAAAAATGGGGAGGCTGTATATGCCTTGCTTAATAAGCTGGCTGATGCTTTCGGAACTATAGCTAGTAAAGAGGTGAAGGATATACAGGATTTTGCCGTACAGATGGAGAAGAAGGCTATTGACCTGCAACCATGGGACTGGAGCTTCTATGCAGACAAGCTTAAAGATAAACGTTTTAAGCTTAACGACGAGATGACGCGCCCCTATTTTGAGCTCGAAAATGTGAAAAAAGGTGTTTTTGGGCTTGCAACGGACCTTTACGGGTTGCAGTTTGTGAAAAACCCGGCTATTTCAGTCTATCATCCAGAGGTTGAGGCTTTTGATGTGCTTGATGAGGATGGGAACTTTCTTTCTGTCCTCTACACCGATTTCCATCCGCGCGAAGGAAAACAATCCGGTGCATGGATGACCTCATACAAGGGACAGTATATAAGGGACGGAAGAGACAGCAGGCCTCATGTATCCATAGTAATGAATTTTACCAGGCCAACGGAAACCAAGCCTGCATTGCTTACCTTCGATGAAGTGAATACGTTTTTGCATGAGTTTGGCCATGCCTTGCACGGAATGCTGGCACGAAGCACATATGAGACTTTATCAGGGACGAGTGTTTATCGCGATTTTGTGGAGCTGCCTTCCCATATCATGGAGAACTGGCTAGTACAAAAAGAGTATCTCGATAAATTTGCTTCTCATTATCTGACAGGAGAGAAAATGCCGGATGATTTATTGCAAAAAATAGTAGATGCCTCAAACTACAACACTGGTTATGCTACATTACGCCAGCTATCGTTCGGTTATCTTGATATGGCATGGCACTCTCTTGAAAAACCCTTTGAGGGAGATGTCCGTGCATTTGAAAAGGAGGCCATGGCTCATGTGCAATTGTTGCCGGTTGTGCCCGCTGCATGCATGTCCACATCCTTCGGTCATATTTTTTCAGGGGGATATGCAGCAGGCTACTATAGTTATAAATGGGCAGAAGTGATGGACGCCGATGCTTTTTCGGTATTCAAAAAGAATGGGATCTTCAATAAGGAGACTGCAGCCTCATTCAGGGGCAATATTCTTGAAAAAGGAAACACTGAAGACCCAATGTCACTCTACAAGCGGTTTAGAGGGCAAGAACCATCAGTTGAAGCGCTGCTTATTAGAAATGGAATTGAGATGTAAAACACTCTCAAACAATTTTTTTTTGTGATTTTTACCTCATTTTATTTTGCTGCAATTAATTTATATCTATCTTTGTCATGCAAAAGTATTTTTTTTAGCAGGCCGTTATTTAGTTACTTCACACCATTGTCAAGTTATTTCCTAACTCCTCTCAATGAAAGGACTTCTGCACAAGTTATTTATTTTTTTATTTTAATTATTTTACATGAACATTTTTGTAGCCGGCTTAAGTTATCAGATTACTGATGCCGATTTAAAAGAACTTTTTGAGGAGTATGGTGAAGTTTCCTCAGCAAAAATTATCACTGACCGGGAAACCCGTCGCTCAAAAGGCTACGGTTTTGTGGAGATGTCCGACGATGCAGAAGGACAGCGTGCCATTGAAGAACTTAATGATGCTGAATACGATGGACGTACACTGTCTGTATCTGTAGCACGTCCCCGTACCGAAGGCGATCGCCCAAGAAGTAACCGCGGAGGCGGTTACGGAAACCGCGAAAGAAACAGGTATTAATCCTTTATAGGTTTATTTAAGTTAAAAACTGCATTCATGCGATGCAGTTTTTTTATGCTTATAGTTGTAAAAATTTTATCTTTGAGTCATTTCCGAAAAGGCTCTATCTTTGTAGGCTAAGCTAAGTACATAATGGTATTCAATTTATTAAAATAATAATTTTTGATGTTCGGTTTTTTCGGAACATACTCATCTTTACACTTTCATTTTTTCAGAATCAATATTTCATGTGCACCATACTTTCTATTGAAACATCTACCCCCGTTTGCTCCTGTTCACTTTCCAGTGACGGGAAAATGCTACTAAGTAAAGTAAGCTATAAAGGGCAGTCTCATGCATCATTACTGGGCCTTTTTGTTCAGGAGATCATGGAGTATTCGAGGAAAAACAATCTCTTGCTTGATGCAATTGCTGTAAGCAGCGGTCCCGGCTCCTACACAGGCCTTCGTATAGGTGTGTCGGAAGCAAAAGGGTTGAGTTACGGACTGGGCATCCCGCTCATTGCCATACCTACCTCACTCATCATGGCCTCTATGGTCACAGACAGGGTAGGGTATGATGCTTTGCTATGCCCGATGATTGATGCACGAAGAATGGAGGCCTATACCACCTTTTTCGACAAAACGTTGAATGTGATTCGCAAAACCTCTGCCGATATCGTTGATAGCAATAGTTACTCCGATCTTCTTAGAGAGAAAAAGATTGTTTTTTTTGGGAACGGCGCATTAAAATGCGAATCTGTTATCACACATCGCAACGCATCATTTATCAGAGATATCCATCCGTTAGCTTCAGGTATGATGTTGTTAGCAGAAAAAGCATTCAAGGAAAGAGATTTTGCAGATGTGGCCTATTTTGAACCTTTTTATCTGAAAGAATTTGTTGCAACAGTGCCAAAAAATAAAATCATTAACATAAATAAATGAAGCGATAAGCATCCTTTAAAAAGTCATTTTTCAGTGAAGTTATTTGATGTTTATTATCATGTTATACGTATTAGTACCCTCTGAAAAGTCTCTATTATTGCAATCGGGTCAAAATAGATGTTGATATTTAATGTATGAGTCCAATTCTAAAATCTCATTTTCAAAAACGTGAAAATTGAGATATTTGGGGAGAGAGTTGTTTAAAAAATTTTTCATTATCAATACTTCGGTATTTTTTAAGTAAATTTTATAATTCACTGAATATCAATGGAGTATAGCGTTTTCGAGGATTCGGTTTAACCTATTGACTGTCAGTGATATAAATGAAGATTTAACGGAGCATTAATTGAACTCGCATTATTTTGATATTCTGTTTTTAGGAGCAGACAAATGTATGGCGGTTCTATTACGGGACATTTTAAATCAGCTCAACAATGAATAGTTGAGTCTGCTCCGAAAACCCCAAAAACCGATTTCAGGAGGTCGCAACTCGCTGGAAATCAATGGTGTTATTTATCGGATTTTCAGCAAAAAAGACTTATCTGAGGGGACTCATAGTTTAAAGTGAAAACAAGCCTTAACAAATGGCTGCTGACGGTTGTAGTGTTTGAAAAAGAACTCTCACGGTGCTAACCGATTAATGCTCCAGCCATCTTCGGTTTTGTAATATGCAATACGGTCGTGCATACGGCTTTGCCTCCCTTTCCAGAACTCAATCACTTCGGGCCTGATCAGAAAACCGCCCCAATGAGAAGGCCTGTAAATTGTATTACCAGCAAACATTCGTTCAGTTTCTTTTTGCAGTTCATCAAGCTCATCACGGCTTTTTATTATTTTGCTTTGGGGAGATGACCATGCACCGGTTTTTGCGTTTTCGGGACGTGTATTGAAATAGTTATCTGATTCTTCAGCTGACAGCTTCTCAACACGGCCCTCTATTCGCACCTGCCGCCCCATATCATGCCAGTCGAACACAACTGCTGCAAACGGGTTGCTAAGCAATTCCATCCCTTTCCTACTAAGGTAGTTGGTGAAAAAAACGAAACCGCAATCATTCACTTCTTTCAATAGGACTACACGAGCAGAGGGTTTCCCATCGGAAGTAGAAGTGGCAATAACCATTGCATTAGGTTCAGACAGTTTTGCCGCAATTGCTTCATCCATCCACTCCATAAACTCCTTAATAGGGTCTGACGCCATATCGGCCTCGTTCAGGCTTTCTGCATCATATTCCTGTCGCATTTTACTTAAATCTTGCATAAACCACGATTTTTCTGATTACTACTTTCTCCTTTACTCTCCGTAAACCCACAGGGGCAAGCGGAGTAACCCTCCTAACACAGTGATGGTTTTGTTTGCCGGCTCCATAATTTTACTGACACAAAGCTAATCAATTTATCTGGACTTGTCCAATTACAAATATAAGTAGCACCAAACTGAACTTGCAACCTTAAGCCGGTTAATAATGCGTAAAATGTTGCGGTGCGAAAATTTTTCTTACCTTCGCATTTTGGTAGTGTGCATGAAATAGATATCAGATGATTAAAGTAGAGAAAATAGTTAAAAGTTTTGGGCCGCTTCAGGTACTGAAGGGTATAGACTTAGAGGTTCAAAAAGGTGAAATCGTATCTATTGTGGGGCCTAGTGGCGCAGGTAAAACAACTCTTCTGATGATTATGGGTACGCTGGAAAAAGCCGATTCCGGGAGAATCTATATCAATAATAGCGAACTGAGCACTTTGAGCGAAAAGAGACTGTCGGATTTCCGGAACAGAAATATCGGATTTGTTTTCCAGTTCCACCAGCTTCTTCCTGAATTTACGGCACTCGAAAATGTAATGATACCGGCCCTTATTGGTAATGCAAGGCATTCTGATGCCGAAGGAAGGGCAAAGGAGCTGCTAAATATGATGGGATTATCGGCACGTACCGAGCATAAGCCGGCTGAGCTCTCGGGAGGAGAAAAACAGCGTGTAGCTGTGGCAAGGGCTCTGATAAACAGTCCCCTGGTAGTCTTTGCCGATGAGCCTTCGGGGAGTCTTGACTCGGACAATAAAGAGGAGCTGCATAATCTGTTCTTCGAACTGCGCGACAAGCTCGACCAGACTTTTGTAATCGTCACGCACGACGAACAGCTCGCCTCTATCACCGACAGAACCATCCATATGATAGATGGGCGTATTGTAGAACCTGAAAACAGATAATTCAATCATACACATATAATTTCATATCGTATGAAGGGCAAATTAATACTTATGGCTATTGTTATCACAGGAAGTCTGTTGTCATGCAATGAGGCTTCGCAGGAAAAAAGTAAAAAAAACAGTAAAGAGATAACGGAAATAATTGGTAGGACCGTACCTGAAATTAAGGACGGTATTATGACCCCTGAAGTCCTTTACAGTTTTGTAAGGGTAGGGAGTGTTGAAGTTTCTCCCGACAAGTCGCATATCATCTATCAGGTTTCTTACGTTAGTATACCTCAAAATAAAACCAACTCGGAGCTAGTAATTATGAAATCTGATGGCTCTGAAAAAAAACAACTCACTTTCACCAGCGATCAGGAGAGCAATCCACAGTGGATCGACAACGGCAAAAAGATAGCCTTTCTAAGTGATGAAACGGGTTCGTCACAGATATGGATAATCAATCCCGATGGCGGTGGAGTGAAACAGATATCTGACGTTGACGGAGGAATAAATGGCTTTGCATTCTCACCCGATGGAAAGAAGGTGCTCTTTGTAAAAGATGTGAAAATTACTGAGACAGCTGCCGACAAGTATCCCGACCTCCCAAAAGCATCAGGGAGAGTGGTAGACGATCTTATGTATAAACATTGGGACAAATGGGTTGAAAGTGTGCCTCACCCTTTTGTTGCAGATCTTGCCGAAAACAAATTTTCAAATATAAAAGACCTCCTTGAGGGGGAACCCTACGAAGCTCCTATGGATCCTTTTGGCGGAATGGAACAACTGGACTGGAGCCCCGACAGTAAAACCATTGCCTATACTTCACGTAAAAAAACAGGGAAAGCGTACAGCCTTTCCACAAATTCAGACATCTTTTTCTACAATGTAGAGACGGGAGAAACAAAGAATATGACTGAAGGAATGATGGGTTACGATGTGAATCCACGCTTCTCTCCCGACGGTAAATATATTGCCTGGCAAAGTATGGAACGCGACGGGTATGAATCCGACAAGAACAGGTTGTATGTAATGGAACTGGCGACCGGGGAAAAGAGATATGTAACGGAAAATTTCGATTATAATACCGATGCGTTCGAATGGAACAGCGACAGTAAAACCATATATATTGTTGCTCCGGTCAAAGGAACCACTCAAATCTACGTTGCCGACATTTTCTCATTCGAGATCTCACCTATCACCAAAGGAAAGTATGATTACCAGTCGGTTGCAGTGGGTGACGGGAAGCTGATCACCAAGCGCCAGTCTATGTCGCAGCCTACGGAAATATACAGTGTGGATATTGCCTCGGGGCAGGCTACTGATATATCCTTGGAAAACAAGGATATATTAGATCAGCTGCGCATGGGAGAGGTTGAAGAGCGTTGGATCACCACCACAGACGGCAAAGAGATGCTCACATGGGTGGTCTATCCTCCCGGCTTCGATCCTTCCGGGAACTATCCCGCGCTGTTGTACTGCCAGGGAGGTCCGCAAAGCATGGTGAGCCAGTTCTGGTCTTACCGCTGGAATCTGCAGATGATGGCTGCAAACGGCTATATTGTAGTGGCTCCCAACCGCCGTGGCCTTCCCGGTTTCGGACAGGAGTGGCTGGAGCAGATCAGCGGCGATTATGGGGGACAGAACATGAGAGATTATCTTACCGCGATTGATACCCTTGCAAAGGAACCTTTTGTTGATGAGAACAGGCTGGGCTGTACAGGTGCAAGCTACGGCGGCTTTTCGGTTTACTGGCTTGCAGGTAATCACGACGGTCGCTTCAAAGCATTTCTGTCTCATGCAGGTATATTCAACCTGGAGGCACAATATCTGGAGACTGAGGAGATGTGGTTTGCCAACTGGGATATGGGCGGTGCCTACTGGAACAGGTCTAACGCCGTTGCTCAGCGCACATTTGAAAACTCACCTCACCGCTTTGTTGATAAATGGAACTCTCCCATTATGATAACGCATGGTGAACTGGATTACCGTATCCTGGCATCGCAGGGTATGATGGCATTTAACGCCGCACAGCTCCGGAATATACCATCCCGCATGCTCATCTTTCCAAACGAGAATCACTGGATATCGCAGCCTCAGAACGGAATAATGTTTCAGCGTGAGTTTTTCCGCTGGTTCAATAAATGGCTGAAGAAGCCCTATTCTGAAACAGAGGAATAGGGCTTTTTTCTATAGCGATGTAAATTGTGTTGTAAGTACTGAAAATTTAGTATTAAAAGTTTTGTAATTCTGAAAATATCGTTACCTTTGCACTCGCTATAGGAAACAGTGGTAGTTACAGTGGTAGCCAAGCCCAAAATAGCGAAAGAAAACCGAGTGTTTTTTGGTTGGCCGGTAAATCCCGAAATGTCGGGAAAATTGTGCCAGGTCCAATAAGTCAGCACTCATGTAAATGGTGTGGTAGTTCAGCTGGTTAGAATACCTGCCTGTCACGCAGGGGGTCGCGGGTTCGAGTCCCGTCCATACCGCTAAAACATTAAAGAGAGTACTATTTTAGTATTCTCTTTTTTTATGTTTATTCCTGAATGCTACTGATAATCAATGTGTTGTAAAACGAAAAAGTACAATCTATCAAACCAGTTGAATACCATTTGGTAAGACTTGGTATCCAAGTTTGGTTCACTTTATTGCTACATTTTCTGCTACACTGCTTTTTCTGAAATAAAAAATGTAGCAATGAATACCGGTTGAATACCATTTGACTACTCATATCTAATTCATAATTAAATTATTATGTCGAACTTTGTGGCAAAATGCTACAGAAAAATTAAATTATGAAAGCGGTATTTAAAATTTCGTACTACTTACGAAGCAACTACAAGAACAAATCCGGGAAATGTCCCATTATGATTAGAATTTCTCTTAATGGAAATATGTGTAACGTTGGTTCATCAGGACTATCTTGCAAGCCCGAAATGTGGAATGCAAAGTTTAATAGAATGACAGGCAAAACGGCTGAAGCTCTAAATCTCAACAACCGGCTTGATGGTATAACCAACTCTTTGAATAAACTGTTTTTCAAACTACAAGATGATGAGTTTCTTACAACCGAAAAAATCAAATCTTTATACCTTCATGGAAACCAGTCCATGATGACTTTTATAGAGTTGTTTGAAAAATTCAATAGCGATTTTTCACTATTAGTCAACAAAACAAAGTCCCCTGCTACACTCGAAAAATACGAACGTACAAAAAAATACTTTGTACACTTTTTAAAGAACAAATACAGTCGTAATGACATTTCATTGAATGACATTAATTTTACAATTCTCAATGATTTTGAATTATATTTAAAAGCAGATTTGCAATGCTCTCACAACACTACTGCAAAGTACTTGAAATATATCAAAACAATAATTATTCATGCGCAGAAAAAAGGATTAATCCACCACGACCCATTTTTAAATTACAGCATTTCAATGAAAAAAGTGGACAGAGGTTACCTTACGAGCGAAGAAATCAATCGTCTGTTAGATAAAAAAATCAGCATTCAAAGATTAGAAATTGTTAGGGATATTTTTATTTTTTCGTGCTTTACGGGACTCTCCTATATTGATGTTTATAATTTAAGTCATGACAATATTCTTGAAACCAATGGTCAGAAGTGGATTGTGATTAACAGGCAAAAAACTAATGTACAATCCAACGTATTACTACTTGATATTCCATTGCAAATTATTGAAAAATATAAGGGTAAAACAAAAAACAATAAACTTTTACCTGTTTTGAGTAATCAGAAAATGAACAGCTACTTGAAAGAAATAGCAGATCTGTGCGGTATCAATAAAAATTTGACCTTTCACGTAGCCCGGCATACTTTTGCAACTACGATTACATTAGAGAAAGGTGTTCCGATTGAAACAGTAAGCAAAATGTTGGGACATACGAACATAAAAACGACACAAATATATGCAAGGATTACTAAAGAAAAAATACAAAATGACATGCTGAATTTATCTTCAAAACTATCTGAATTTCAATTTTTATAACCATTCCCCTTTCTTCCCTTCCGCCCCTTCCTTGAGAAAAGGTGGTAGGGAAGTTTCTTCTGGAAAATGACGAAAGAATGCGGAAATGAAAAATAAATCAACATGTAAAATAAGGCATTTCTCTTTTCCGCATACTTTCTATCCGATAAATCGTGGTTTTTCTTTTCGTCTGCGGCACATCGTCCGATTTGTTTGAAGCCGTTCAATCACTTCGCCGATGCTCCGTTCAGTCAGGTTCAAAAAATCATCCGGCAAGCCTCGCCGAAATTTACCGGGAAAAGACGAAAAAAAGCAAGTTCAAGAACGCCCGGAATACCGGAGCATCCTTGAACTTGCCTATTTTCTTTTTTACGATACAGCCTATATTATTTCAAAATATCTTGTTTTCATCTCAACCTTGCATTTTCTCCGCTGTAATTTCTTCCCGTCTGCTTTTTATCGCATCGAGCCGTGTATTACTGTTGATTTTGTATCTGCGGGCAAAGGTAAAACGTGCGTTACCGTCGGCAAGGTCAAGCCCTCACGTGTTTTTGAAAAAATCTCCACACCTTTCGGGTAGTATTTTCCCAAAAAACCTTGCCTTTGCCCCCGCACTACCTTTTTGATAGCCCTCGAAACGAAAATCAACATACTCCGGCTCTTTAGACGCATAAAAAAAAATGTCAGAAATTATGAAACGAGAAAATGCAAATAACGAATTGATTTTGGGAAACAAAAATAACACCTCCTCTCATTACCGCATAAATCATGGTGGCACAAAAGTGCAGTTAATGGCAGTGGTAGAAGGTTGTGAGCCTTTGAGTAAGTGTGAGTTTCTAATGTGTCAGGTGGGGTATCGGTCAGAATTTATGACGGCTTATATTACAGGAAAAGCGGTAAAACTGTTCAAGTTGGCAGATTATGTGGATTGGGATTGTTTCGGGAAAGAGGTGCGGAGCGTAGAAATGTCTTTTGAAAACTACATCCATCCCGATACTTTTTTGGAAGTCGTATTAACCCATTTTTTAGCTATTAATCCTCGAGAACAAGCCGTATGAAACCGATAGCCGTAAAATTCGTATCGCACGAAATTCCACCTTTAGATGCTTACAACGAGAGCAAAGTTTTCAAGTTGAGAGTGAAACTGAACAACGGAGAGCCGATGAACAGAGCCGAAAAGAATTGGCTTACAGAGAACGTTAGGAGTAACGCTTATTTCAGAACAGCCGTTCCGCTGATGGGTTGGCGTTTTGACTTCTCAGACGTACTGAAAAAGTATGTGGTCAAGCAATACGACCATTGGGCGGAGTATTACGCCCCCGATAAAACGAGTTTGCGGAGTGTCCTTTTCGGGAAAATAGACCAAATAGTGGAAATACCTGACAAATAACTCAATGAAAACAATCCCCTTACGGCTGATAACAGCCACAGCATTGATAATCGGAACGGTGTTCGCCGTTTCGGTTATCGCCGCCCAAGAAACGGTAGCGTTTGCAATGATTTTCGCGACATTTGCTGTGATGAAATTCATAATCCGAGCCACGATTTACATCGTTTTCAAAATGCTGAAGTGGGGAGTTATTATTGCCGTAATCGGGGTAATCGGGTTGATTTTGACAATGATTATTTAACAGTAAACAATACAGTATTATGAGCAATTTAGCAGACAAAACAGAATACAGAGCTTTAAAAATTATAGCTACAATGGTACGCCAATTTGAAAAGCTAACCAATTTGGATATGACTAAATCAGACGATTGGGACAGTTGTGCAGCACGTAACCTTTTGGAAGGTATTATTCAAAGTAACGGCTACCAAGTAAATTATGACCCGAAAAATCCGAGAACCATTTTAGTGAAAGAGCAACCCTTAAAAACAAACAAAAAATGAAAACAGCAACGAACATCACAGATTATATTTTGGTAAAAGCCGATACCAACAGCGATTGGGATGAGTGCCATTTTGCCCTTATCCATTGTACGAAAAAGTGGAGAGAACAAATGAAACAACGGCTGAAAACCGTTCAGTCTATCGAAAACGAAATCGGATTTGCATCGCTCAACTTTTACGACACATCCGTCGATTTTTACCGTACGGACGAAGATATAAACGTCCTTTTAGGCGAAAATGATTGGACGTTTGTGGAATTGGACGAGAACGAACACGATACGTTTCTTGTGCCGGAAAACCGGTTGGACACTTATCGTTTGTCGTTTTACCGAAACGGAACGGCAATTTACTCCGCACACGGAAAGTATTCCAGAGAGGAGTTTTGGACTTCGGAATTTTCAATTAAAGACATACTGAATTATCATCAACAGACCGTTAAAATCATTCAATTAGTTTAATCAATATTCCCAACACCTTTCCGTCATTTGACGGAAAGGTTGAAAGGAAGTAATACATATAAAAGATGAAAACAACCGAACATTTCAAAAATACGATAGAAGCCTATCTGAGAAACAGAGCCGAAACGGACAAACTGTTTGCCGTTTCGTTCAATAAATCGGAAAAAAACCTTGACGACTGCATCACTTATATTCTCAATTGCGTAAAGCAGAGTGGATGCAACGGTTTTGCCGATGATGAAATTTTTTCGATGGCTGTACATTTTTATGATGAAGACAATATTGAAATCGGCAATCCCATTGACTGCAATATTATTGTAAATCATACTATTGAATTGACTGCCGAAGAAAAGGAACAGGCACGTCAGAACGCCATTAAGCGAGCCGAAAATGATGCTTACGAACGTATGACACGAATAAGGAAACGTCCGAATGTACAACCCGAACCGTGCGTTCAAAAAAGCCTTTTCGACGAATGAAACCGAGAACTTTATTACAGAAAAAAGTCGCCGAACAAAGTAAGCGACTTGCCCCGATTACACAAAAGCAACAAGATTGGGCATTTCAAAACTGTTTTGACCAACCGGACATTCGTGGAAAAGCGGACACGTTTTAGCCGAAAGCATTTGCGGATGCACGTGCCCTAATTGCGGTGAGAATTTGCAAGTTATTGACACCCGCAAGCAGAGTTTTGCACAAAAAGAGTATTTTGGGATGATTACCGTTAACGGTGGTTTTCAAGTTTTACGCTATTTCTTTTTGGAAAAATATTGTCGAGTGGGCAGTTCGGCACGTTCGCAATGCCGGGAAGTTGTTCAACATTGGATAGCTCCGAGCGGAAAGTCCGAAATAATGGCACGTTCGCGAAGTATGAGCGTGTTTTATTGCGATATTTGGAATTGGTCGTCCGACCTCGAAATCCGTCAAGAACGGCAGACACATCTCATTTCGCCCGTTGCCACCTATCGCCCGTTGCCACCTATCCGTACAAACGTTTTATCCCCGAAGTGAGACGCAACGGTTTTCGTGGCAATTTTCACGGACTTTCGCCCCGAAACTTTTTCAGAAACATTCTGTCTGACAGCCGGATGGAAACTTTGTTAAAATCGGGGCAGATTGATTTGTTTCGCCACTTTTCCATAAAATGTTCGCAAGATTTGGATGATTTTTGGGCAAGTATCCGCATTTGCATTCGCAATAAGTACACCGTATCGGATGCTTCGCTTTGGTGCGATTATATGGACTTGTTGCGTTTTTTCGGAAAAGACATACTCAACGCCAAATTTGTTTGTCCGGCTGATTTAAAAGTGGAACACGACCGATGGATGCACAAAAAACAAGCGTGGCAGGAACGTCAGAAACGTGAACGAGAACGGGAATGCTTGTTAAAAAACGAGCAAATTTATGAAGAATTAAAAGCCAAGTTTTTCGGTCTGGAGTTTTCGGACGGTAAATTGAACATTCGGGTATTGCAAAGTGTGAAAGAGTTTTACGAAGAAGGAAAAACACTAAAGCATTGCGTTTTTACCAACGAATATTTTCTGAAACCCGATACGCTTGTTTTTTCGGCACAGATTAACGGACAGCGGATTGAAACGGTGGAAGTGTCGCTGGACACTTTTCAAGTCATTCAATCCCGTGGCGTGTGCAATAAGAATACGGAATATCACGACCAAATCGTTAGCCTTGTCAATGCCAACCGCAAACTGATAAGGCAGAGAATGAGAGCGACAGCATAAGCAACAATCACCAAAACATCACAGATATGAAAGCAGAAATAGAAAGCATCGTATGCAATTGGGCGGACGAGATACCCTATATCCTTATAAGGGTCATCAATGCCATTACCTTATCTGCCAATGAGAAGGAACTGAGGTCTGCCGTCAAGCGGATAGCCGAAGAAAACGGAACTTGACAAGTCCTTTGCATACGGCTATGGCGCACACCATTTTTGGCTTACCCACCGCAGGTTATCCAATGGAGAACCAAAGGAATACAGATTATTAAAGGTTGAATTTTGAGAATATGAAGAAGAGAGTTTACAGAGTACGGACACGATACATTTTCGAGGGTGTTTTTGAGGTGGTTGCCGAGAGCAGAGAAGAAGCACGACAAAAGGTCATTCAGGATTGCGGAATGGTGATGGGTGGAAACATTCACAGCACCCTTCCCGATGAGGAGGTGAATTGGGCTTTCTCCACTCACCCCGATATAAGGACGGGACGGATAACCGTTCAAGAAGAACAGACGGAGTAAAGCGGTCGGCAGATTTGCCGACCGCTCCTTTCTTTCGTGAGCTTCGGGCGGACAAAGAAAGGAGCAAAGAAACCCCAGCGAAAAACACCTCGTTACTTTTGACAGTGAGTTGATACGGCTCAAAAGTAACAAAAAGCCAATAAGATAATATAATATAATATAATATCATTCTCTCAAATACAGGTAGATATGTTTGTTTTAGAGGGAAAGTAAAGTCATTGTTTGTATTTATCTAAAAACACATGTGGAATACAGTATATATCCCTTTTTGCTCTTGTGTAAGCAACGTAAAGTTTATTCCGGGTTGACGGATTTAATTGATGCAATGTATTGTCATTGTATCCTTTCAAGGTAGTTTGGTTCAATACAATACAAACATCTTGGAACTTGTCAAGGCCTTTAGATTTTCCCCAATTCTCTGCATAGCACGAGTATTTATTAGCCTCTCTGTAAAACAATTTGATTTTTTCGTTGTCGACAAACAAGGTATCTGCATCATCTTGATTATCTATTAAAATGATTTTTGTATTATCTTGCCGATGAGAAGAAATTTGGATGTGTAATTGTTGCGTGACAAGTTGACAAATTGTAGGCGAACATCTATAACTGTTGGAAAGCGTAGTCTCGTCAATAGTAACTCCAATCGCAGACCATTTTTTCTTGTATTTATTGTAGTCATTATATAGTCCGTTATTAACATTCCCATCGTTACTGGTGTCGAAAGTATGTTGGTAGAAATCTCCTACAAATAGAGAATCAATGGTAGTAGGAGTGATGGCTTGTATCAAATTGAAGTCATGCCCACCAAGATCTTGAATTTCATCAACCATAAAGTAGTCATAAAATTTCTCTATACGCTCTTTAATCAATTTTGCACAACATTCTAAACACAACTTGGCAATCCTATTATGATATAAATACCGCCCTTTCGTGAGGTAAAATAAAGGATTGTTTCTCTTTAATTTTAATGTTTTCTGGTTTGGCATATCCCACGTGATACCTTTTGCCCGAACTTTATCCTTGAGAAAAGGGCGATAACAGACACGTATTAAGAATTGAAAATATGACATAAGCGTTATATTATGAGGCACATAACCAAAAGTGCTGATTATGCGTTGGCGGATATTTGCTAAATTATTATCCGTGTAGGTAACTATCAAGAAACGCTGTTCCAAGTTTAATGTATTTATCAAGAAAGTCGTTTTTCCAGATCCTGCGACTGCAAGTATTAAGCGTCTATCCATGTTATTGCATCTTGTATATATTGAGGAACAACAATTGTATCAGCTTTATTCTTCTGCAACAAATATGCAGCTTCAGCCTTATTCTTTAGCATAAAATCTACCGTGGCTAACCTACGTCCAGGAGTTTGAAATTCACTATCACATATAGCTTGATTATCCTGATAAATACACACTTCGAAAGTGTTCCTTTCATTATTTGCATCCGAATAAATCTTGATATTTGCAAACTGATTTTGGATATAATCCGAGTAATTATTTGTTACATTAACAGCATAATCATGATCATTGTCGGTTATTACCGCTACTTTATTATTCAATAATTTTGCTATGTCCAAATATCTTTTGAAGCATTTTCCACCAACAGCGATAACTCCTATCCCGCTTGAAGATAGCTCTTTAGCAATTGTTCTTTTATACAAAGCCTCCATTAAAATAAACTCCGCATCTCCTTCTACCAAAATGGATTTTGGGGATAATACAAATTGTAGCATATTATTATCTGGAGCCTTTATGAAAAAATCGGCGGTATCATCAGGTAAATTCCCCAAACTAACAACATTGGTAGATAAACTATTAAAAAGCAGGCATTTTTTTAGGTTTAATCTTGTAGCAATAAGGTCGCAATGAGTAGAGATAAAGAGCTGTCGATTTTGAGAACCTCTTATAAGTTCAATAAGTTCCAGCATCTTTGTATAGCTCAAATGATTTTCTGGTTCTTCAATCAATACAGCATCAATACTGCTGACGGCCCTGTTTATAGAAAGTTCTGTTTTTATAAAGCACTGAGTGCCTGTTCCCTTATTCTCTAATGGAATATCATTCTCTAAAAGTGTAATATCTGTTTCAATATTATCGTCAGCAGATTCTCTTATTGCAAAACTATAAGGTGGTATCAAAGCATTATATTGAGCCAATATTTGATTTTGAAATTGAACTTTATTATTCTTGTAAGCATATCTTGCATTTATACGTTGCTCATCAGTTAGCTGTACATGATAAATATCACTTACATAGTCGCGCATGGCACGAGGACTACCTATTGTAGAGTTGTCAACAAAAATACAACTTAGCCTTTTAGTATAAGCATTGAATGATTCACCTGCAAAAGTTTCAAATACAATTTTATAAAATTCCAAAGGAAAAGAAGCATTAGGATTTTGCAGCAATTGTGCAATCTGCTGACTATATTCATCATTGGGGATACAACACAATCTTATACCTGAACATAGGTTTCTTTTACTATTGTTCATCCCTTCTAATGAGGGATCTGGTTGATCAGGAAAGTAGAGTTCCACATACATCTCTGGCATCTTGTTCAAATCTCGATCCCCGTTCATATATTCACGGATAGCCTCAATATTAAAAAGTTTGTCGAGACCAATATTCTCAATGCGTGTTCTACTTCCTCGAGCAACAATATCTATCGCTTGTAGAATTGTACTCTTTCCGGATTCATTATCTCCAATAAAAATATTAATATCGGGATTAACATCAAAAAACAGATCTTTGAATCTCTTGAAGTTGTGTAGCTTAATTTTTGCTATAGTCATCATTTCTTTGTTGTTTACAATAGGATTTGGATTTATAGGAAAGTAATATCATGCGATTTCATTAAATACGTACTTGTTTGTCACATTCTCCATTTTTTAATAATCTCATCGTATTCTTCTGAAGAATGCATATTAAATGAAGGAGGAACAATAGGAATATTTTTGATATTGTACGTCATAGTTGAAATGGTATGCTCGTTGGGAACTATACTTCTAAGAAGTCCATCTTTGTAGAAATGATGTCCAGCATGTGGAAAAAATTCTGGAATTAATGGTATCTCGGCAAATGGATTATGAAATATCTGAATGCCATCTGCCCATGTCTCCCTGCACTCCTCATTCACGACCTTACCAATTACATCTGGTAAAATTGCATTTGGGCTTGAATTATAGCACATCTTAATTTGATATAACTTGTTGTTATTGTTCCCATAGCCGGCTTGTATTCCCATTCTGTTGAATTTTGGCAAAGTACCACAAGGAGAAAACAATATAGCACTCACATGTTTGAATTTGTCATCAAGGAAAAGTGGTTTAATGCTAATTTCTTTTTTCTGAAATGTTATACCGGCTTCGTTTTCCAATGATATTGTACCATCATTATTATGGATTGCTTTCTGATCAATACCATATAAGATACTTATAATTCCTGGAAAAGACCAAGTCATAGACATATCTGCATGAAAATCGGCAATGGCATAGACCAATGGCTTGCCCTTTACATGTGGAAGCTCCCAATATGGTTGTTCTTTATATGTGTGATTTAACTTTGAATATAGAGGAGAACCATACATTAATGGAATCTCATTCTCCATTTTCTTGAAAATTTCTTCAACTGTCGGAATATTTGCAGGTTCGTCTAATCCTTGTTTGCGATTGATATGAACTGCCTCTATTGCAATCTCATATCCCATCTTCTCTATCAAAAAGTCTGGAGCTGTATGATTATAGTTGAAATGAAAGTTCTCCTCCCTAAAATAGCACCATAAATATAATTCCCAAATTCGTGCATCAAAGCCATTTATTGATTGGAATTGATCTACAAAATTGCCATCCCTATCCTCGTAGTGAAAAGACAACTCTTCAATGACAGATTTTGCCGCAGTAAAGAATCCATCCTTATCCAATAACATGGTAAAGTATGGATGTTGCTGCTCAGATTTTACAATCGGAGAGAAAAAGTCATTTGCTGGAAGCTCTTTCTTCAGAGCGTCTTCATTTCGTACATATGTACCCATCATGTCTTTTAGAGCTTTTCTTCCTTCCTCTATTGAATTAAGATCCAAATTCATAGAAACGAGACAATACTTGTTTCTTGAATCTCGGTCGAGAAGCATGGCATGGAATGTTTTATCCTCCTTATCTAAAGAAACAAAACCTATCAGCGAGTCATCTTTAGAAGAATAATATTCCAACTCCTTGTTTACAAGTTTAACAAACGGGTCTCTTGTAAAAAGGAGTAAAAGATTTGCCTTATTAGAATTCAATGGTTTCATATATTGCACTAATGTTCTATTATTTTCAGACGACAAAGTTACTCATTCATAACGAGAAAGGCGAATAAAACAGAAAGAAAACGCCCCTTGTGGAGCATAAAAATGTCGCAAGAGGTGTATTTGAAAATCAGGGTATATAAAATAGGGCAAACTCCACATTTCGTCGTTTGACAAGCCCTCGCAGGACTTGTCCCTTGTATCAGCAGAAAGAGACAAATTCACGGTAGAAATTCCTGTCTCCCGCCTCTATCTTCCGCAGCAATCGGCTTTTGGGATGTTTACTGTATCCCAGTAATCTGCCCGCTCCGACATTGTAGGACAGGACGGCAAGCAGCAGGGCATCCTTTCCGTAATCCTTGAACATCATCAGACGCTTCATCGGGTCTGCCCGAAGCAGCGAATCCGCCTGCCGTTCCGGCATCGCCGCCGTAAAACGTTCTCCCTTTTGCAACTTATTACCATATCCGACATAGGGTGCGTCCTTGAACCCGTGTAAACCCTCGAAGTGCTTGATGCAAACGGTGGCACGCTCGAACGGAGGAAGCAAGAGCAGAGCATTTCTACCATCCTGAGCGGAAAGCCGCAAGCAGGAGAGGCAGACAAGGCACAAGACGATAAGTTTATTTCTTATTCTCATTCGTCTTCTCCTTTTCCTCGTCCTTTTGGCTGTTGAACTCAAACGAGAGTTTTGCCGTCTGTTCGAAATTATCCTCCACATACACGTCTATCGTCTGCCGATCGGTGGAAGCAGATGTGTAGTATAGCCTGAACTCCTCTTTCGTGAGCGGATAGCGGTCATTGGGCTTGAAGACCGTACCGTTATCCATTTTCAATATCCCCTTGCCATCGGGTTGGAAATAACGGATGGTATAGCATGCTTCTTCAAACCGTCCCTGTCGTTTGAGCGTACAGCGTATCTCCGCCGTCTGCCCCTTGGCGATGTGCTTCTGCACCGGCATTGTCTCTACCGTGAACGGGTATGCTTGTTGAATATCCAACTCGTGATTACAAGCAAATAGACAAAACCCTGCAAGGGCAAGCACTCCCACCACCCAAAAGTTGTTGATTATTTTATGTTTCATAGTTTATTATATTGTTAGTCTTCATTGTTAAAAAATTAGTCTTATTCCTGTTTGTAAAGAAGGTCTGAACATCTCCACATCACTTCCCCACAACACATTACATTTCCCTTTTACGAAAAGCACAAGATTGTCGATTACAAACAGATCCAATGCCAAGTGATAAGCACCGCCGTAAACAAATCGGTCTCGTGTCAATAGCGTTGCACCATCGGGTAAAAGCTTTTCATTTCGATTAACCGTTTCATAACCTGCAACGGCAGTAATTCCGGTGTTGAGCAATACATTCTTTCCTGCATCGGAAAAGAGATTTAAGAGATAACCGCCTTCAAAAACAACCGTTTCGGACGGGATTTGCATATCACGATAAGCAAAATGCCTTTTCGTGTATTCCAATCCGAGCAGCCAATGATTGGCTCGTTTGTGATTAATGGTCATCGCCATCTCGGCGGTAAAATTGCCGTTTTCAAACAGCTTACTTTCCGTAATCGGAACTCCTATGGACAACTGTAATCCCCGTTGTCCGGGTATCAGCCGTTGAGCGTGTGATACGGCAGCTATCGCCACCGTCACCACCATGAATAACAGTATCCGTTTCATCAGAATTTCAATTTCAGGTTATCGATATCTTTGGCACGGATTAAGTCCTCGTTCTCGACCACAAACGTTTGGTGGCGACCGCCGTTTTGCTCAAAGAGTGTTACTTCCAATTGCTTGTCATCGGGCAGCGTAAATTGCTCCAGGACAAAGACGGAACGTTGGGTTTGGTATCCGCCGATACGGGTTACTTCGTTGAACGAGCGTAGCGGCTGCAATACCTGTTCCTGTATGGCTGTGCGTTTCGCCACTTTTTTATCCACAACCTTGAACGTGACAAAATCTACCTGATAAGGCATTTGATTTTGGTTTTTAATCAACGTGTGAAAATAAAGTAACCCGTTGTTTGAGTATAATCCTCTCAACAGGAACTGTAAGCCAAACTTCTTACTGCCGATGTGGTTGATTTCCCGGCGGTCGTTTTGCCAAATCGTTTTCATGATCAGTTTCACCAACACCGGTGATTCGTTACCGAGTTCCTTGAAGTAAATATCGGCTTTGTTGGTCGGCAAATTATTCACACCCGAATACAGAAAATCCTGCATTTCGATATTCAACCTTTCCGGTTCTTCGGCATATTTCACGTTAAAGGAGAAAAAACTTCCGTCGTTACAGATTACGCTCAGGTTGGTTTCCGTTTCAAAATCGCGAACGGCAGCCTTTACCCGAAGTACGTTGTCGGCATCTTCCGCTTTGCCTGCAATAATGTTACTGCTACCCAAATCAACGTAACGTATTTGGGAAGGAAAAATCAGGTGCACCGTTTTCTCGTAAGCTACAGAGAGTCCGTAAGGCAATACTACTCTGCCGTTGGGAATTGTCCGGCTCATTCCCTGATAGAGATCGCCCGTGTTAATTTGGGCATTTGAGGTAATCGCCCCAGAAAGCAGGGCAACGAAGAAAAAGATTGTTTTTAATTTTAGTTTCATACAAATTGGATTTTAGTGGTTTATAATCGGTTTATCTGTTTTGCATCAAAAAGAGCTTGTGACCGCTTTTGAGCGTCACCTTCACTTCACGCATCCTGTTCCCGAAGTATTGCGATGCACCCTGCAACAGTCCGCGCCCCGCATCGGCGGCCAGTTGTTGTCCTGCCGATGATGCAAACGTGAAACTCGTTCCGGCGGATTGTCCCATTCCGGCAGCAATTTCCTTGGCGGCATTCACTTCCAGGGAATTGGGGATAAAGACACCCGGCTGTCCGTCCAGGTCGTATGCCGAAAGGTTTACGGGGACAATCCGTTCCCGGTGTTCGATGCTGGTTACGGAAAGCGTCAAGCGGTTGCCCTGTATCCGGGCTACAGCCGTCAGCAGCGTGTTCTTCGGGACAAGCATGTTCGCCACGCGGGCCGGTTCCAACAGGCGCAAGCGCACGGTTTCGCCGTCTTTTAACGTTTGTGTTTCATAAACTGCCACTTTCAGCGTGTTTTTTAGCGGAATGTCGTCGACGGTTTCGGTGCCGGGAAGAAACGAGCGGTTGCGCTCCTGCATCTGTTCGGCCATAAACACGCTGTCGGGGACATCCTGATAAAGAGCCGACACCACGTTTTTCACTTCGGGCAGTACGGTAAACACAGACTCTTTGGCTTCCGTTTTGGTGTAAGCATTCGGCAACGGCTCGTCCATTTCCCGTTCAACGGCAGTTTCAAAAGGATTGGGTGTTGTCGCTTGTTGATTTTGCGGCAGGTATCTGGCTGCCATTTCGTATGATTTTTCCATCAGTTCGAGTTGTCTTTGTATCTCCCGGTCTTCATCTACCAAACCGTTTTTCTCGTCCAGTTGTGCTTGCAATTCATCAATTTGTTGTTGCAAGATTTCCATTTGGGAGTTCTCTTCGTAGAAATTGCCGAGCGTGTTCCGGATATCACCGTAAGCCGATGCCGACCGGCTAATTTCGTTGCCTTTACCGGAACGGTAATCCGGATCAGCAAACGACTCCCTCTCTTCGAGACGATTATCCGACTTTTGAGTATCACCGAAAAAGTCGGAAAGTGTACCCATTGTCCATTGACGTTCGTTCTCCTTTTGTTCATTCTCTGCCAGCTTGTAGGCGGTTTCCTTATCTTCGGGCAGTTCACCGCCGGATATTTCCGGTATTTCAACGTTTATTCCCTGTTCGGTTTGCAATTTCTCCTTTTCGGCCTTTGAAGGTGCAAAAATCCAGTGCATCACACCGATAAAAACCAAAACCAGCAACATATACACCAATACTTTCTTTCGCTTTTGAATTTCTTCGATCGTGGGTAGCTTGCGTGTCTGTGGCTCCTCTCTTTTCTGTTCGTCCTGTTTCGAAGTTTTTTCTTCCGAAACAGTAGTCGAAGTTTCATTATTTTCTTTCATTGTCATAATTTGAAATTTGTGGATTAGTGGTTGTTTTACTTAAATTCTTCTGCTGATAACGTGTCCTTTTCGGGCTCAAGCTTTATCGGTGTGTCAATCAACGGAGCAGGCTCGATATGCTTGATAATTATTGATCTTTCATTTTTATCGAATGCTCTGACAAGCATTATCAATGTCATTACCGCATAAAAGAGCATCACAAGCAAAATGCCGTTCAGTTTTGCCGTAGACGAAAGGTCACCTAATTTCCGTTTTAATTTATCGTTAAAACGATTTCGTTTTTGGCGTATTTTTATCAAGATATTATTCATATTCCTTTATCGTTTGACTGTCCGGATATCTCTGTTTTCACGAATAATAAAATTTTCGACGATAAAACCTTGCGGATTGTTGTCGGAACGGATGGAATTGACCAGACGGCATTCTGAAACCAAACTGCGTTCGGTCAGGTTGCTCGAACGGATGATGTATTGACGGGCAACGGTTCTCACTTCATAAGGATAGACCTCAAAATTGCACTGAATGCTGTCAATTTCGATACGCTGTTGGATATTTCCCGATATAATCCGGTTGTAATATCCTTTTTCCGTAAGGTCTTTGTAGTAGTTGAAAGCCGATTGGTCGGCAAGAAAAAATGCTCGTTTCATATTGCTTTCAATGGCTGACTTGTCGGGCGACAGCGTGAAGAACAGTTCATGAAAACGGCGAATGTGTTCGCGCGCTTCTACCGGACGGTTTGTTGCCGCATCTTGCGAAAGCGCAAGCATCAGTGATTTTCCGTTGTCCAACACATAGACTTTTTCCCGTTGTTTCTCGGCAAAAGCGTATGATTTCCAAAGAGAAAAACCGACTATCAAAAGACACACCACACCAAAAACAACGGCGTAAAGCCGTATCTGCCTGAAAGATGTTTCAATGTTTTTTAATGACTTGAATTCCATATTTTTACTTTGTTTACTCGTTTATTATTTTCTCAATTTACCCAAAACATTTCCGCCTACGGCTCCTGCGCCGGCTCCCGCCACTGCACCGCTTTTTTGCACGGTTTGATTAATGTTTTTTCCGTAGTTGCCCATTCCGCCTGCCTGGATAATCCATCCGGCAACGGTAGGAATTACAAAATATCCGACAATGCCTATCAGCATAAAAATGATATAAACCACACTCGAACCGTCCGGGATGTACGCCGGATTTTCAAGAGCTGCAATCTCTTTGCCTATCATCAGCGTCTGGATTTTGGCAAGCATGGTACTGAACAGATCCGATACGGGCAGCCACAGATAAACCGAAACATAGCGGCTCAACCATCCCGTCAAAGTAGATTGGAATCCGTCAAACACGGCAATTCCGAAAGCAATGGGTCCCAGTATGGAAAGAACGATAAGGAAAAATGTCCGAATGGTATCGATTATCAGAGCGGCAGCTTGAAACAATATCTCCAGAAAAGATTTGAAGGCATCCTGCATCGACTTTTTCAGGTTGTACATCCCCCTTTCCAGATACATTGATGTAATGGTAACAAGGTGTTTCGGGTTGAGTCCCTGCATTTCGTCTATCTTTTTGTCAAACTCTTCGTTGCTGACCAAAAAGGCTGTTTCGGGATTTCTCAGCATCGCTTCCCGTTCCAATCGGTCGCGTTGTTCACGCAATTTGTTCATATCCAGGGTTTGTGCTGCCATCATCTGATTAGTTCCTTTTACCACGGGCGAAAGCACGCTGTTTATCGTCCCCAAAACAATAGTAGGGAAAAACATAATACAAAGCCCGATGGCAAAAGGTCTCAAAAGCGGGTAAACGTCGATCTCTTCGGCACGCGCAAGGGACTGCCACACACGGCTTGCCACGTAAAACAGAGCGCCGAGTCCGGCAACACCCTTGGCTATGCCTGTCATATTGCCCACCAAGGGCATCATTTCAGTGTACAGCGTTCGCAGTACCTGATGTAAATTTTCAAAATCCATAAGCCCCCCTTCCCCCTGAAGGGGGTGTTTTAGTGTCATTATTCATCGTTATTTCATTTAGAAAATATTTATTTACTTAACGTCCTATTCCCCCTATAGGAGGTCAGGGGCAGTTTTACCAGTATTTGTCACTTAACGAACCGTACAGGTCGAGTACCCGTTGTGCGTCATTCTGTTTTTTCGCACGCAGGTAAGAGACCGAGATGTTTTTGTTGGTGTAATAGCTGACCAATGAACGGTATTCACTGACTTCTTTATAGATTTGGTCAATCCAATCCATCCGCTCCTTATCATTGAGTGAAAGGGTTGTGGGATTGACAATCTGTTTCAACTCTTTCAACAATGCCGCACTTTCTTCCAAGAGTCTTGTGTAGCCGAACGCGATCGCGGTAAGCTCTTCGAATGAGAAGTTTTTATCCTGCAGCATCAATTTGTAGCTGTTCACGTACAAATCCGAAATATCACCCACCATCAAGATGGTTTGCTGTACTTTTCGGGCATCCTTCACTAAATCGTTCACCTTACGCAGAGCATCATAATACTCTTTTCCCTGCTTATATACTTTCTCTACTTCCTTAAAGTTGTCGAGCGTATTTTTAACCGTTTTGGACGTCTGGATAATTTCTTTTGCCGTATTCGCAATGGAGGTGGCAACGTTTACCGGATCATTCACGATAAATTGGGCATTGGCGCAGAAACCGCTTAAAGTCAATGCCGTTACTAAAATTAAAAGTTTCTGTTTCATTGTTTTTGGATTTGGTTTAAAATTCTTGCTTACTTGTTTACCAAGAGTTTTATCGCCCTCTCCATATCTCCGTCCAACGATTCCGCTTTGTTCATCACTTCCAATTTTTCGGTTTCTTCGGTGGTGTAGCAAAGGTACTCTTCACGAGATACTTCGGTGGCGTAAACTGCGGATTGCGTTCCGCCCAGCCCTATCCAGACCTCTTTGTATTTACGGTTCGGAGCATTGTTCTGGTTAATGGAAAGTATTTGCGCTTTCTCCTTTTCCGTTAGTCCGAGCAGTGCCTGTATCTGATCGAATTTGTTCATATACTTGCGTTGGTCCAATAATATCTTGCAGTCTGAATTGTTGATGATGCTCTCTTTGACTATCGGGCTGGAAATGATGTCGTCCACTTCCTGCGTTACCACGATGGCTTCGCCGAAATACTTGCGCACCGTTTTGTACATGTATTTCAAATAATCAGCCATATTTGCCGATGCAACGGCTTTCCATGCCTCTTCCACTATCAGTTGTTTACGAACTCCTTTCAATCGCCTCATTTTATTGATAAAGGCTTCCATGATGATAATCGTGACAACAGGGAAAAGCTCGCGATTTTCCTTGATGGCATCTATCTCGAACACGATAAAGCGTTTGTTTAAAAGGTCGATGTTTTTGTCGGAATTAAGCAGAAAATCAAAGCGTCCACCGCTGTAATATTGTCTGAGTGTGGTCAGAAAATTATCGATATTAAAATCATCCTTTTCTACCTTGATTTCCCTGTTTTCCAATTCGGGACGATACACATCACGCATAAACTCGTAAAAAGTGTTGAAGTTGGGCGTGATACTCCGGTCGGACTGAATTTTATGGATGTAGGCCGTTACCGCACTGCCGAGTTCTCCGCTTTCGGTTTTCGATATTTTCTCTTCTTCACTTTTCCAAAGCGTTAAAAGCAGAGTTTTGATACTGTCTTTTTTCTCAACATCGAACACATAATCATCCGTGAAAAACGGGTTGAAAGAAATAGGATTCTCTTCCGTGTAGGTAAAGTAAATTCCGTCTTCGCCTTTGGTCTTTTGATGTATCAGGCTGCACAAACCTTGATACGAGTTTCCCGTATCCACCAACAACACATGCGTTCCCTGTTCGTAATACTGTCTGACAAGATGGTTCATAAAGAACGATTTTCCGCTTCCGCTGGGCCCCAGCACAAATTTATTTCGGTTGGTGATAATGCCTCTTTTCATCGGCAGATCGGAAATATCCACATGCAGGGGTTTTCCGGTCAGCCTATCCGCCATTTTAATGCCGAACGGCGATGTAGAACTTTTGTAGTTGGTTTCCTGACTGAAAAAGCACAGAGCCGGCTCAATGAAAGTGTAAAAACTTTCTTCCGACGGAAAGTCGGCGGCATTGCCGGGCATACACGCCCAATAGAGCGTTGCCGTATCTACGGTGTTGTGTCTGGGTGTGCAGCCCATTAAAGCCAACTGACTGCCCACATCGTTTTTGATATGTTTGAGTTCATCGCGGTTGTCGCTCCACGCTATTACGTTAAAGTGTGCCCTGATGGAAGTCAAGCCTTGAGAATGGGCTATGTTCAGATATTCCTGAATCCACTGCTCGTTGATTTGATTACTTCGCGAATAACGTCCGAGCGAGTGCATATTCCTTGCGCTTTTCTCGAACTTACGCAGGTTCTCATCGCTGTCTTCGATAAAAAGCAGCTGGTTGTAAATGTGGTTGCAGGCAAGCAGCAAGCCCACAGGCGCGGCAAAAGACAATCGGCAATCCGAGCGGTCGGTCGATAATTTTTCATACCGGCTGTCGGGACTGACTGCAGCCGGCAGATCATCGCTCTCTGAAAGCGTGTGCAGGCATAGGATATTGTCGCCGATTTTCACTTCTTCCGCACCTAACGAGATGTCTTCAAGCGGTGCGTGCTCTTTTCCTTTCAATGAAAAGTACTGCTCCAACAGACCTCCTTTTTCGCAGATTTCATCTTCCGAAAGACGGACAAGCGAAATAAAACCGCTGTCGTTTATTATACGTTCAAACTGACTCACACTTTCCAGAAAACGAAGAACGGTCTCCTTGTCCTTTATCTCTTTGGGCAGGATATTCCCTCTGCAAAGAGTAGAAAAATTGCTCTGCATCGCCATTCGCTGTCTGGTGGTTTTGGTCAAAAACAGATAGCACTCGTGGTTGAGATAGGGACGTTCGTTGAAGTGCCGTTCAAAGCTTCGGCTGAGAAAACTCAATTCATCTTTTTGAATGTCAGACTGATAGTTCTCTTTTAAAAACCAATCCTGCTTATGAACCACCGTGAAGTTGGGCAGCACCCGCACCGCCTTATTCCATGCCGAATGAATGGTTTCGTATTCGCCCGCGGTTACGGTAAAAAGTTCGGGCAGTTCTACCCTGAACGCCACGGTAATGTCGGCATCCTTACTCACGATACAGCCATTTTCAACGGCAAGCAACGGAAACTTATTTTCCAAGGTTGTCATTTTACTGATGTTTCTCATGCTCCTTTTCTTCTTTTTAAGAGTGAACGCATACGTTTTCGGTTGATTAGATAGCGGGGGTGGTTCTTTCGGGCTGAAATTTTCATCAAGCCGTGCTGCCCGTACTTTTTATTCATCGAAAAGGTTTTCCACACGATAATCGTTGCACCGGCAATACCGAGTACAAGACATAAAAATTGGTTTACACCTGCCATGTACAGCACTGCCACCAGGATAAACATCGCCAACAGTCCGCCTGCGAAAATGAAAAGGTATTGGGCTTTCAAGCCTTTAAACTCGACGCTGCGGCCCACGCCTTTATTGATTTCGTATTCCGCCATTTTTACAAGAAGAAGGAACGTAGAATAGTGGCTGCCACAATCAGGAACACACACGCACCAAACCACGAAGCCGCGGTTTTGGACGTGTCAGGATCGCCGGAACTGAACTTTCCGTAAACTTTTACTCCGCCGATAAGTCCCACAACGGCGCCGATGGCGTAGATGAGTTTGGTGGCGGGATCGAAATAGCCGGTTACCATATCGGTAGCTTTGGTGATTCCGGCAGCACCGTTTCCTTGTGCAAAGGCATTAAAAGCAGCAATCAGAACGATTGCCGTTGAGAGGATTTTTTTCTTTGCCATACAAACATTTGTTTAATGACTTCTGTCGTTCTTGGATGAGGAACAACAGAAGTCGGGTTTATAAAATTGGATTTAGTGGTTTTGTAAATGTTGTTTACCTGTTTATTTGTAAACTCGTTTACTGTAATCAAATGAAATTCCGGATGTCGAAACTTCGCCAATCTTCGGCTGTTTGTACTTTTTGTGGCGAAGCATCAAGCATCTTGGCAATCTTTCGGTTTGCGTCGGGCAACGCATTCATTATTTTTTCCCATAAATCGGTATGGGCAAGTTTGATGGCAGCCGTGGCTACGGATTTTTGCTCATCGGGTTGCAACGCATCTTTCTGTATCAGGCGAGTTATCTGTTGCAACTCATCGAAAGAGACTCCCGTGGCAAAATCATTCTCATTATCGGCTGTCGTGCGGTGCGCCTGCAATTCGGTTTCTTCCTCTTGCCAATCTACTTCGTCTTCGTCCGGGTCGGGGTCTTCCCGTGTGTCGGTTTCATCGGTTTGTTCCGTCCCGAAAACTTGGTCGAGTTCCTCGCTCGGAATTTCACGGGCAAAAGTAGCCGGTTTATCTTCACGATTTTCAGTTTGGCACTCGGTGGCTTCAATTGGCTGTGATTGGCGTTCCGGCTGCCGGGCTGTACCCATAATATCGGGTATTTTCAACTGTTTTTGAGATGTCTGTTTCATACTGCGTCCGTAACTTTCTCGCTTATCTTTTCTGCTTGTCTGGATGTAGAGACCGATAAGCAGGACGGTAAGCGAAAAAGCGGCTGTTCCGACAATAACAAGCAGGAACTGCCACAAGGTGGATATAAAAAAAGGATTCATGGTTATCTGTTTTTATTGATTAATGGCTTATAGTTTTTGTCGAATACATCTGTTATCTCCTGCTCAAACATCTCAAAGTGATGCGTCAAAATGTTATCCAAGTAATCGGTAATGGATATTTCATTATTTCCTATCACGCTGATTATGCGATTGATGCTGTTGTGGTAATCGGCACGGATATATACACCTTTGCCCGAACGGACGGTTAAATCGGCTTTTTTTATAAAACGACTTTCATAATCTATCAGGTTTTGTCGATTTTTACGTTTCTTGTTTTCCCGAATCTCCTGTTTTTCTGTTTGTAAATCGTTATCACGTTCCTGTGTCTGATTATCTGCCATCTTCTTTTCTGAAACTTGACGTATCTGCTCGTTTACGGCAGGAGCTAACTTATCGTGTCCGGAACGTGTTTCGGAAACTATGGACATGATATATTCTTCGTTAATGGGTGGTTTTCTGTTTTCTTCCATAAAAATCAGTGTTGAACGATTTGTAAAAATTCCGTGATAAACTCCTCGATCCGGGCGAACTTGGAAAGTCGCCTGTCAATCGGAAAAAGTGTAGAGCGTGAAATCTGTCGATTTTCCATTTGGGCGGACATCTCTTTCCGGAACCGCTTGCTGTCGGGAAGGTAGGTCTTCATCAGTGATAAATCCAATTCTTTGATTATATGGTCATAATGAGCATAAAGTTCCGATTTCTCCCTGCCGTCCACCATATTCCAAAACAGATGAATCCCTTTGATGCCGGTATCCCCGCCTTTTACCAACACGCCGTTCAGCACGTTCATAAAAGCAAGTGTGCTTTCCAACACCAAGCGGTCGGCAATGATGGGCGAAAAAATGTAGTGCATACGCGAAATGGAATTGATTACTCCTGCCGAGTTAATAGTCCCCGGTAAATCGAAAAACACGAAATCGAAATCAATCGGTGTCTCTTTTAAAAATACTTCTGCCTTTTGGATTACCTCATCGGGTTTGCACGAAATAACAGGGTATGCCTTTTTGTTGATGGAGGTAAATTGCTCGTAAGCCAACAGCTTGAAACGTTCGCTTTCAATCACGGTTTTGGTGTCCCTGTCGCGCATTTTGACAATACTCCATTGTGGATAATCGCAGTCAAATACAGCCACGTTGTACCCCATCCGGTAATGCAGGATGCTTGCTGTAATCGTAGTCATCGCACTTTTTCCTACTCCTCCCTTCTGTGTTGTGAAGGCAATAAATAATGTTTCTTTTTTCATTTTCCAATGCTTTTTTTAATGAATAATTCTGTTTTAATTCTCTTGTTGTATTGAATCACATTTTTGAAAAAATTTAATGTTTTGATTTGCTTTTTCGCTAATTATTAAAAGAGAAATTGTTCTATAATGCTGTCTTTCTTTTTAAATAATCCAATTATTATAACTTGATTATCAATGATTTAAATTTTTAGTTTGCTCATTTTTATGCCCTTTTTTTTGAATGCTTGCATGAAATGGCATTCAAGCAATATTGCATTCATAATTCTTATTGGAAATTGTGAATTAATTAAAAGGGCAACTTTTAAAGTTCAACTTCCATTGATTTATAATGCCGGAAATTTCATACTTTCTTTTTTTCTGCAAATAAAAACAGAATCTTCACGCGCTTGTCGGTTTTGGCGTTTCGTGGCGTCGTTTGGCAGTATTTGGCGTTTTTACTACGAGCTTTCACGACTATTTTTCCCCTTAATTTTGCACTGTATTGAAACAGATGCAGGCTGACGTGCCTTTTCGGATAAATCATCTGCCCATTCTTTTCAATCGACTGGTTTTAATCCCGACACGGTCGGGATTTTCTATTCGCCGGAATAGAGCAAGTTGTGTTTTCAGGCACTCGAAACTTTCGCCGTGCCTGAAAACCAACTTTAAAATCCTCTCCGAAGTCGGGATTTTTTTGAAACGGACTGATTTTATAGAATGAACTGATTATGACAACTAAAAAATATTCGGGTGGCAGAAAACCCAAACTCTCAAAGCGAAATAATCGCTATGTGGTACGTCTGACGGACGATGAAAATGCTCGTTTTTTGACTCTTTTTGATGAGTCGGGATTACAGACCAAGGCGGAATATATTCTCGCAGTACTCTTTAATCGTAAAATTAAAACGGTGAAAATAGATAAAGCTGGACAGGATTTTTATATGCGACTGACCACTTTTCATTCGCAATTCCGAGCAATAGGTGTCAATTACAACCAGATTGTTAAGGCGTTAAAAACAAATTTTACAGAGAAAAAGGCATTGGCTTTTCTCTACAAATTGGAAAAAGAGACGATAAAATTGGTGGAACTGTCGCAGAAAATCGTGGCACTGGCAAACGAGTTTAAACAGAAATACGGTGTATAATGGTGGCGAAAATCGGACACGGAACATCGCTTTTCGGGGCAATTTCGTACAATAAATTGAAGGTGGATGATGAAAACGGCAAGGTGCTTTTCGCTCAAAATATCATAGAACAGGCAGACGGAACATATCAAATGCCGGACATTTTGCACTCCTTCAAGCCTTATCTGTCAGCCAACAGACGTACTGAAAAGCCGGTAATTCACATTTCGTTAAACCCAAACCCAACCGATAAAGTAACTGACGAAAATTTTATCAAGATGGCTCAACAGTATATGGACGAACTCGGTTTTGGCGAACAACCGTACATCGTTTTCAAACATACCGATATTGACCGGACACATATTCACATTGTTTCGGTGAGGGTGAAAGCCGACGGAAGTTGCATTTCCGATGCCTATGAGAAACGGCGGTCGATGGATATCTGCCGGAAGTTGGAACAGGAATTTAACTTAACTCCTGCCGATAAACAGGAACGGCAAAATGTACTTCCGCTTCAAAAAGTGGATTACTCGAAAGGTGATGTAAAACGGCAAGTTGCCAATGCGGTTCGTGAGTTGGCAAAATCATACCGTTTTCAAAGTTTTAGCGAGTATCGGGCACTGTTATCATTATTTAATCTGACAGCGGAAGAAGTGAAAGGCGAACACAAAGGAAAACCTTATAATGGATTGGTTTATTCGGTATTGAACAAGAAGGGCGAAAAGGTTGGTAATCCCTTTAAATCGTCGCTTTTTGGCAAATCGGTCGGTTGCGATGCTTTGTATAAGAGAATGGACAAAGAGAAACAGACTTGGAAAATGGATAAAGCAACCAAAAACCGACTTCGAGTGAATATTTTGAAAACTATTTCTGACTCAAAAAAACGAAAAAACTTCGAGAAAAATCTGCTTAAAAAGGGGATTTCAGTGGTGTTCCGCGAGAATGAGCAAGGACGTATTTACGGCGTAACGTTTATCGACCATCAAAGTAAAACTGTTCTCAACGGTTCTCGTTTGGGAAAAGAGTTTTCGGCAAACGTGTTTCACGAGTGGTTTGCAAACGGCATTAAGCCGGAAGTTTCCCAAAAATCGGATACTCAAATCCAATCCAAAGAAAAAGAATATAATCCGTTTGCCGATTTGGAAAAAGCACCGGAAACAAACGATGTTTTTCCGGGTGTTTCTTTACTCGAAATGCACGGCGACGATTACGAAGATGAACTTTTCAAACGTAAAATGCGAAAAAAGAGAAGAACAATTAAGAAACCAAAACTATAATCAATTTTACTAACCAAAACTCCCCCTTTAGGGGGCTGGGGGGCATATTATGCAACAAGAAGACGATTTAAGGGGACTCGCCAAAACAATGGAATTTATGCGGGCCGTAAGTATTTTATTTGTGGTTATCCACTGTTATTGGTACTGTTATGAGGCGTTTCGGGAATGGCACGCAACGATTGCCGTGTTAGACAGAATTTTGATGAATTTTCATCGAACAGCAGGACTGTACAAACATCCGCTGATTACGAAATTCTTTTCGGTGCTGTTTCTGGCATTATCCTGCTTGGGAACAAAAGGGATGAAAGATGAAAAAATCACGTGGACGAAGATTTGGATTGTGTTGGGTTTCGGCATCGCACTGTATTTTCTGGACTTTTGGATATTGGCGTTGCCGATTGCCAAAACAGGCATTGCGGTATGGTATATTTTTACAATTTCGGCAGGTTATATTTGCCTCTTGATGGCAGGACTTTGGATTAGTCGCCTTTTGAAAAACAACCTGATGGACGATGTGTTTAATACCGAAAACGAGAGTTTTATGCAGGAAACCCGTCTGATGGAAAACGAGTATTCTGTGAATTTGCCTACACGATTTTACTATAAAAAAAAGTGGAACAACGGCTGGATAAATGTGGTCAATCCGTTTCGGGCGAGCATTGTTTTAGGTACGCCTGGTTCCGGAAAATCATACGCCGTGGTTAACAACTACATCAAACAACAAATAGAGAAAGGTTTTTCCATGTACATTTACGACTTCAAGTTCGACGACCTTTCCACCATCGCCTACAACCACTTGCTAAAGCATATCGACAAGTACAAAGTTCCGCCAAAATTTTATGTAATAAACTTTGATAATCCACGCAAAAGCCATCGCTGTAATCCAATTAATCCGGCATTTATGACCGATATCTCGGATGCTTATGAAAGCGCTTACACAATAATGCTAAACCTCAATAAAACGTGGATTCAGAAACAGGGCGATTTCTTCGTGGAAAGTCCGATAATTTTATTGGCTGCGATTATTTGGTATCTGAAAATATATGAAAACGGCAAATACTGTACTTTTCCGCACGCTATCGAGTTTCTGAATAAGAAATATGCTGATACCTTTACTATTCTCACAAGCTATCCCGAATTGGAAAATTACCTTTCGCCTTTTATGGATGCGTGGGAAGGCGGTGCACAAGACCAATTACAGGGACAAATTGCATCGGCAAAAATCCCGCTGTCGAGAATGATTTCGCCCGCACTCTATTGGGTAATGACGGGCGATGATTTTTCGTTGGACATTAATAATCCGAAAGAGCCGAAAATTCTTTGCGTGGGCAATAATCCCGACCGGCAAAACATCTATTCGGCAGCATTGGGATTATACAACAGCCGTATCGTGAAGCTGATAAACAAGAAAGGGCAGTTGAAAAGTTCGGTAATAATCGACGAGTTGCCAACCATTTATTTTCGTGGATTGGATAATTTGATTGCTACGGCACGAAGCAATAAAGTGGCTGTTTGCTTGGGATTTCAGGACTATTCGCAACTGACACGCGATTACGGCGATAAGGAAAGCAAGGTTATTCAAAATACGGTAGGCAATATCTTTTCGGGGCAGGTTGTTGGCGAAACTGCAAAAACTCTATCGGAACGTTTCGGAAAAGTGTTGCAGAAACGGCAATCAATGACCATTAACCGGCAGGATAAATCGACTTCTATTTCTACGCAGATGGACAGCCTTATCCCGGCAAGTAAAATCAGTAATCTAACACAAGGAATGTTCGTGGGTGCGGTTTCGGACAATTTCGACGAACGTATCGAGCAGAAGATTTTTCATTGCGAAATCGTGGTGGATAATGCTCGTGTTGCCGCCGAAACAAAAGCGTACTGCAACATCCCCGAAATAGTCTCTTTTACCGATGAAAACGGGAACGATACGATGCAACAGGATATTGAAAAAAATTACAGACAAATAAAGGCGGATGTGGAAAATATTGTAAAATCGGAGAAACACCGCATAGAGAATGACGATAATTTGAAGCATTTATTTTCTTTGCTTAAATAAGAAACACTACTCAGTCTTTGCATATATATTTATTATTAAAATTCAACAAAAACAATAGCCATTTTAGCTTCTAAAGTCTGGTAAAATTCTGCAATATATTCTAAAGATAAATCATCAGCTTTTGCAAATATTTCATATAGTGTATTTTTACCTGTTGCTTTTTCCCATAAATAAGCATTTTTCCCATCAATAATTGTATTTATTCCACTTAAATCAATAAAATTATACTGGTTCGTATCTTTATTATATTCAATTTCCCAAAGCCTTAAAGGAGATAGAGTATGAGATTTCTGAATAACATCTATTTGAGTTGAATCTACTGTTGTGGATCGTGTTACGATTTGTAAATACTTTTGAAAAGACGCAAGTCTACCTAATGTATCTAATATACCATTTTGATGAAATGTAACTCGATTAGGTTCTGTAAAGTATTTTATTATTTTGTTCCTTGGATATTTAAAAATATTTTCATTGATACATTTTAATATCTCTCCATCAGTATATGGTTTTAGAGCTATTAATTCATCTAGCGACAGAGATTTTGGTCTACATACAATATCATTCATTCCAAAGCGTACAAACTCAAAATCATCAATTAAAATTTCTATATTATATTTTTCAGGATTATTTCTAAGTGGAGTTCCATGAAACGGAGTTACATAAGCATTCGAAATATTTAACTTAAAGTCAGATAACTTTATTAGATCCTTAATAAAATTTAAGCTATCCTTAAACTCATTAAAAGTTTCTTCGGGATTTCCTAATAGTATATTACCATGTACTAATAGACGTTCATATTTAGCAGTTTCATTTATGACTTTTTTTGTCTGTTCTAATGTAATGTTTTTATTATAAATATCCAATACCTTTTGATTACCAGATTCTACGCCCAATTGAATTTTTCTAAGTCCTGCTTCATACATTACAGACAACAATTCTGGATTCTTTGATAGAGCATCAATTCTTCCCTCACAAAACCAAACAAATCTATATTTTTGTCTGACTTCTTTTATCATTGAACACATATCTTTAACTCTTTTAGGAGAGGACGTAAATGTATCGTCTGAAATTATTAAATAATCGGTATTTGTTTGAGAAATGAAATACTCTAAGTCCTGTTTTACTAATTCTACTTTTTTTGCTCTATATTTTCTTTTTAGACTTCCTTCTACACAAAAAGCACAATTGTGAGGACATCCTCTTCCAGACATGAAAAACTTATATGATTTCCTCAGCTTGTCTAGAATGTGAGTATAGTCATCTTCTTTTACGCCAGATGGGATTATCCAATACTTCTTGTTTGATAATATCGCATATTGAGGGATTGGCAACGAATTGACATCAAGCGGCATTGCATCTACATTCTTTATTATTTTGCCATTTTTTTTGAAAGAAATACCTCTTACATGTTCAAATGTAAGCATTCGGTCTCGTCCGTATTTTTTTGCAAGTTTTCTTAGATTCTTCTAAAAAACCTTTCAAAAACTTGTAAAACATTCGGAGACAGTTTGGAGTTTTTAGGAGATTTTTCGTAGATGGTTTAAAGGAAGTAGTTCAGCAATATCCATCGAGTAGTCCTGATCATAATCGTGGATATGACTCAGCACATATACCATCCAGTCACGGAAGTTTACATCTGCAGCTTTGCAGCATCCAAGTAAAGAGTATATAACTGCAGCATCTTCTGCAGCGTCATGATTTCCACAAAACAGGTAATTCTTCCTGCCTAGAGCTAGACCTCTCAGACTGTTTTCGGCAAGATTATTATCTATGTGATACCTGCCATCCAGATGATAACGACTTAAACGGTGATAGATGTCATAGCAGTATTTTATCGCCTTGCCTATCGGGCTTTTTGGTAATACCTTACTGTATTCATTCACCAGCCATTTTTCAAAGACAACCATAATGGGGTAAGCATGTGTCTCTCGCAGCCTAGCTCTCTCCTGGTAAGAAAGGTTCTTATCATCCGCCTCTCTTTCTACTTCGTATAGAAGTCCGATTTGCTCAAGCGCATACTCAGCTCTTACTTTATCATTTTTCAGTGATTCCTCAAACTTTCGTCTTGCATGAGCCCAGCAACCAAGGGGCAGTACATCTTTTTTGTATTCGTACATTTGGTATACACTGTAGCCGTCTGTTTGCATTGCACCTCGGAAGTCTTTTAAAAGGGATAATGCTACCTTCTGTGCTCTTGAGCCATTGTCATAATGGAAGAAGACTTGCTTGTCCATTGCAGAGCGAACCATCCACATGTATCCATTTACGGATTTATGCTTCTCGTTGTTTATTACAGGAACAGTGGTCTCATCAACCTGGATATAGTCGGTAGCAAGGACAAGTTCTTTAAGCCGGTAATATAATGGTCTCAACAAGTCGGCCGTATCCTTAAACCAATCGTTCACCGTTGGTGGTGGAAGATTTACACCCAGCTGCTTCATCATCTGTATTTGTCGGTAAAAAGGCAGGTGGTTCACGTACTTGTTTATCATCAGTTCCGCCAAGAGTGATGCTCCTGCATAACTGCGTGCAATTGGTTGGTATTTTGCAGGAAGTGGTGCAGTTATAATAGAAGAAGACTTCTGGGAATCCTGTAAAGTTTTGCTTTTTACAACATATTTATGACGTATAATCTTCCTTATCCAGCATCTTCCGGGTTCATACTCCATAACTTCAGTTATCTCGGGTTCTAACTCTGTCAATGTATCAGCGCTGTCTTTTACATCATCGGGATAAAGATGTTCTTCAACTCGAGGAAGATCTTCAGGTAAAGGTTTGCGTACAGGTTTTCTTTTTATACGCTCTTTTACTCGCCTTTCTTTGAAAGTTTCTATATCTACTTTGGCTGCTTCTGCAAGTTCTTTTTCTTCAGGTAAAAGGTCTATACCTTCAAAGTCGATCATGCGCTGACGGGGATCTTCTTTTATAAAGCGTTCACTTGACTTGCCCCATATCCGACGTCTCAGATAAGCAACCTGCTTCTCTAGATCAAGTATCTTTTCGTCTTTTTTGGATATGGTTTGTTCATACGAGGTTTTTAATGCATCAACATCTGTGCGATCTTCAAGCTTACCCTTCAGAAGCATGTTCTCCTGATATAAACGGTCGCATTTCTCCAAGAGGAGTTCTAAAAGCTCGTTGGGATTTTCTTTGTTTTCTTGCATCATTAATCTGTTAGATAACGAGAGTAAAGATACAAAAACGGTGCAATATATGCAAGTAAAAAGGATGCTAAAATCGTTTATTTATGCGCCTTTCCAACGTTTTTTATACTTGCATTTTTCGACCTCAATGCCCTGTATCATCAGCATGAGTTTCTGCCATGAAAAGGGGTGTGATCTTCCATTTTCATCGAAAGAGGGTAATGTAAAGTTACCTTTTTCAAGCTTCATATAATAAATTACAAGCCCACCATGTTCCATGTGCAGGGCCTTTAAACTGGTGCAATGACGATTCAGGAAGATGAAAACATCTCCGCTTCGTACGCTTTGTCCCATCTGATCCGTGACCAATCCGCTTAAAGTGTAAAAACCTTTACGCATATCGGTAGGTTGTGGATAAAGCCAGTAACGCATTGAGTCGTTAAGGTTAAACATGCTTTATTGGGTTAGAAGGATTAATGATCGCAGCTGGTTGATGTCTGCACCAACGGGAACACGTAATTTAACTCCATTGGGATAAACAATTTCAAAAACATCACCGGCAACCTGGTCAGCATTCTCTGGCAATAGTTTCTGTTGAGCCTTTCTTTTTGTCTGCATTTGTGAAGCTGAACCGGTAAAAACAATCGGCACAAAATTGGACGGTTGTTCTTTATGTCGGTTGTTCTTTATTGATTTATTTTTCCAGTAGTAAAACTTAGACTGAAGAATACACTCATTTTCGCAAAAATCTTTAACAGATAGACCACTGGATTGGAAGCGATCATAAACTAACTCAAACTGCTGTATTGTCCACATATTTTTTTGAGGACAAATATAGAGGAGATTAAAAGTTAAAATAAGACGGGGCAGACCGAATGCTTACGTTCAAATGATCTATTTTGACTAATACATTTAAGAATTTCTACGAGCTTAACTTCTCCTTCTTCTCGTACAACTACATCACATTCGCATTTTGATAATGTTTTTTCATCAGCAAAAGAAGCTTCAGGCCCTCCTAATATGATTGTAGTTTTAGGAAATTGATTTTTTATACTACTACAAATCTTGTATACATAACGAATATTATCCGAATTAGTAGTCATGCCTATTGCATCAAAATTCCATTTTTTAAGTTCATCTATGATACCCAGAATAGAGTAATTTAATAGAGTTTTTACATTTAACACTTTAAAACTCATATTGTATTCCTCTAGCATTGCACCTATTGGAAATAAATATCCAAGAACCATTGCATTTACATTAGTTTGTGGTTCAAGTCCATCTATGAAAATAATGTTCAATTTAGATTCTGAGTTTTTCATTGCTTATTAATTTGTTTCAATTTTTTTAATTATCTTAGATCCCCTCAGTAGTATTACAACCTTTTATGCAAATAAGTTTTTTATTATAACTAATTATTGCTGCTTTAAATATTTAAATTTTTAAATATTTCCGGTAATTTAGTTCTAATTTAGTTCTAAGTTCATTTCCCAGACATTAAGAATTGAAATAATAGTTTGTTTGTTAACTTTACCTGATGATTCTTGATTTAATAATGACACTATTTCGCCTAAAGAGAATCCACTCAAAATATAATTGATTAGAACTATATTTAAATTCGATAAATCACTTTTTAATTTTTCTTCTGGGAGATACTGCTTTTGGGTAAAAAATACTGGAGTATAATCATCTAGATTTTCTTCTATTTCCCACGAGTAATATGTATTAAAACTTTCATTCTTAATTGTAAATACCATGTATCTTTGTGTTCTTCTTATAAATTCTTTTTGTGTTTGAGTTTTAATATTATAATTATGTTCTAATTCAAATTGCTCATAAAGTGTTTTTACGGGGATATTTTTCCTAAGTTCATTCTTTGTTGCATTAATTTCTTTCAGCATATCTTTTTTATACATAGAAAGTTCTAAAGTACTTAGAGCTTTCGAACCTTGTATGAATTCTCTTTTCTTTTGACATATATCTTCATATTTATTATTTATTGGCAATTTTTCAGGGAAATAACAATGTAAATGAATGTCACATAAAGCAGTTGTCAAATAAAGTAATCTCATTATGAATTCTTTTGTTTCTAATAGGGATTTTTTTGTTTCTGAAGGCATTCCTATCATGAAATGTAAGACTATATTAGGTATTTTTGCTACCATTGCAGAATTAATTATTGATTCATCATCCATCAAAGAATGGTAAATGCCGTTTTTCGCCAATAATTTTTCATTTCCACTTTCACAACCAATCTCAATTCTTTTCAATTTTGCTTCAGTCATTAATTCTATTAAATCAAGATTATTAATAATAAAATTAGGCATAATAAAACAAGACCAGGCAAAATCGTATTCTGTTCCTATTTCGATTAGTTTAGAACAAAATTTTTCTACAAAATCTCTTTCACAAGCAAAATTATGATTTATAATATGGAAATATTTTATTCCCAACGATAAAACTGTCCTAATATCTTCAATAATAATATCAAGACTTCAATTTCCTGGCAAGGGAAACTTTATATCAATATTCATCATAAAATCAATTTGTTCCAAACCGCGATGAATCCACCTCTTTGCGATCGCTCTCTTCATATCCACCGAACCGATATACCAACGAAAGCGAAAAGGTGCGTGTATCGCGAAACGCCTTTAATTGGCTTTTCTGTCCTTGATAATCGATGGAAGCTACAGGCGTGCGCGTACCGAGAACGTCGTCAGTTTTGAAAATGAGTGTCGCGCGGTTTTTGTCGAAAGTCCAAGTGAGTGCACCGGACAGATTTCCCGATGCTCCCAAATCATAAATACCCTGAATACCCGATGGTGTGGTAACGTATCCCGAAACGTTCATCTTTATATCGGGTTTGGCCGACAATGCAATGTCGTGGTTCATTTGCAACACACCCATCACCGTTTTACGATCGAACGAAATATCGAAAAACTCATCGTCTTTCTCGTGCCAATACATCACGTTGGCCACAACGCGTGAAGAAATCCGTTTCCCAATATTGAACGGTACAACTCCCAACAACCCGATGTTTTGCCTGAATGTGTAGTTTTGTTCCATAAATATTTGCTCCAATTTGTGGGGCGATTGATACGGCAATTGCACAAAATAATCGGGCATATAATTCATATAAGGACGAAACACATATTTGCGCTTGAAGATATAGGTCAATCCCACGCTGTAATTACGTTGCGGGCGAAGGTGCGGATTGCCGTACGTTACACCGTAAGAACTGAAATAATAGATACTCGGATTCAAGCTCCAATACGACGGATAACTTTTGTCGGACGATACCGCCAACTGAAACGTGTGGTTGAGCGATGGTCTGTAACTCGCGTTAAGAGTGGGAAACCAAGCCGTATCGTCCCACAGTTTTTGGGTAATGCCTTTTGATGTTTCTGTCGATTTATAATACTCCAATGCCAATGATGCTTCAAGCGACAGCCGTTCGGAAAACGATTTGGAAAAACCGGCAAAGAAATTCCAAATATCTTCCTGTTGTTGCGTGTCGAAGGATGCTTCTTCAAATTCGGCATTGTCCATTAGGGCGTTGGAACGGTTTTTGCTTTGCGCGCCCGAATAGCTCAAACCATAGTTGACACCCCACTTGTTTTGGAGTGAGTGCGATTGGTTGGCATAGAAATTATTCCGCCGGATTTCTTGTTTGGACTTATAGGTAAGAACTTGAGCAGGCAAGGATGATAGCACCGAATTTTGCATAAAATACTCCGAGTCATCTTTGTAAAACGTATAATCCGCACCGATATTTAGTCTGAAATGAAAGGTATAATCGGCTCTTATGTTGTGCATCGACGAAGGTCCTTCGGAAGTTGTTTTGGTGTCGGTTGGCGTTCCCGAAATATGGGTTGTTGCTGTTCGGTTTGAGCTTGATGTATCAAACATTCCCGTGTAAGAGACATCCATCTTGTCTTTATTATCAAAAACGTAATCAAATGCCAAGCGTGTGTTGTGAACCTGATATGTATTCGTTCCTTCGCTGAGTTGGTCAATAGCGTACACGGTATTATTCATCGTATGTTCAGCCGTGAGTTCTTCTTTGTTGAATGTATGGTAATTGCCATAAGAATAGAGCGCGTCGAAGGATGCGCGTTTCGCTCTATACGTTATATTTGCGCGTCCGTTTCCGCCCGCGTGTGTTCGTTGGCGATATTCCCCCGCCACTTCGCCCTGCCAAAGGGGGCGGTCGTCTTCTCCTGTTTGCTGTTTCAATATCACATTGATGGCTGCTCCGCGAATGTTGTATTGCGGTGGAGCGCTATACATAATTTCCACATCTTCCACCTGCGAAAGCGGTGTTGAACGCAGTAACGTCATCAGTTGCGCATAAGTCATCGATGTTTTCCGCCCATTCAGCAAAATAGTCATTCCGCTTGCTCCCATCAGGGTTATTTGTTCATTTTGCTCCATTACGCCGGGGATTTCTTTCAGCGCATCGTAAGCATTGGTAACCGGTTTGTTTCTCAGCAGCGTAGGAATATGATAAGAAAGTTTTCCGGCTTCCACTTTCATCGCCGGACGTTGCCCCTCTACCACCAGTTCGTTTAAGAGCGTTTCATCGAGTTGGAGTGTGAAGTTCAGCTCAATGGGACTGTTTTGCGCCGAGAGGCGAAAATTGACAGTTGCTGCTTTATATCCTAAAAACGATGCACGAAGCCGATAATCGCCGACAGGAATATCTTCCAAAATCCGGTAAAATCCGGTGCTGTCTGTTACTGCTCCGTGTGTCAGATTCACGGTATCGGGCAACGAGTAAAGAGCAACATTGGCAAACTCAACAGGTTGGTTTTGTGTATCAACCACCTTTCCACGAATGCTTTGGGCGGATAAATTCAAGTTGACAGCCATCACTAAAATGGATAATGTGAAATACTTCATATGTAACTGGTTTTTATATTTATTTTTTTTATGAGTACACCTATAAAAACAGACATCATAATTAACGAGTCATCACGCAAATTAGTCTTTTCAGTGCCTTTTCTTATTTGTTTAGTGATACTTATTGATTTTGTATTTAAAGCTAAATGTCTGCAATTCCTATTATCTCCATCTCATGTAAATAAGGTGCTTTTTAAATTTTATTTGTTTTTACAAAATAAGGAAACATTTTTATACTTACCAAACACAAAGTAACTTATTTTATAAAAAGATTATTGTACAAAAAGGATAGAGTATAGGTAAAAAAACAGACACATAAATATATTGTGCCTGCCTTTGCTTTGTAGAGTTTTTATAGATTATAATATTGTTAATTATCAATCATATAATTACAATGTGTCATCTTGTCTTTAATGCTTTTTTCCACCTCTGCTCTATAGGTATTGGGAGTTAAAGTTGTTGGATTAAATGATTTCCCAAAAAATGTCTAATGCAATACTGAATGATTTAATTGTAAGAATAAAACCCTAATAGTTGTTCCTTATCAATTCAAATGAAGCTGAAAAATATATTTTATCTTGTCAGAAAAGCCATCGGAAAATAAAATATAAAAATTCATCCTTCAACCTTTCCATCATTTTCTTCAAGTTTCAAGCCGCTGTAGCCAAGTAAGCGTTGATTTGTATGCCTTTTTCAGCCCACAAGTAATACTGTTCCATACGGAAGTCCTTTTTAAGATGTCCGAAAATAGGATCAATAGCAGCTCTGGCTCTGCATTTGTTATGTTTATGTCGTTTTTGATAAGCGATGTCTTTTACCTTGGGCTTGTCGGGGGTGATAATGCTTACACGGTCATAAATTAAGTTCTCTGGGTAGTTTCAACTTATTCTCTTCCATCTGTTCGAGTAACGGTTCTATGGTGTCGCCGTCGGGTTCCCGAACTTTAAAATCAAGTTTTTAAGTTTGCAAGAAGGATGTTTATAATAATATTCCGTTCTCAGAGTCTAAATTATTTATTTTTTGTTTCTTCTCATTATTCTGTTTTCCCCAAGTTAAATTTATAGAACCATAAATTCCAAAACTTGGAAACATTTTTACATTGTTTTGCATATTTTTAAATCTTGTTAATGCACTAAAGTTATAGGTATATTTTCTATTCTTTTCTCCAAATAGATTTGTTGATATAATGCCTAATTGCATCTTGGGAAGACGGTAACTTAGTATATATTCATTATATGAAGATCCTTTCGATACAGATTCTCCCCAAAATGGTTGTGGCAAGTGTACCATTGTTATTGTGAGGGATAACTTTTTATAATCTGCAATAGTTTGTAACAAATAAAACCACTCATCTCGCCTGTGCTCATAGTTGTGTCCCTGAGAAACTATCTTATTGTAACCACCGTAACTGTTTATACTAATATGATTGTTGAATAATGACACTCCTATATTGTATTGAAATCTCAATTGATGAAATTTTTTCTGGTTATTGTAGGTAGTTATGAAAATATCTCTATAATTATCGAAGGATGTTTCCTCCATAATAGGACTATTATAATAAGATGAACTTAATACTAAAGAACTCCTTAGAGGTGACGGGTTAAAACTGATTCTTAATTCATTGTGATGCATCAAATAAGATTTTAATAATGGATTTCCTTTGTCTAATTGATAGCTATTTCTTAATCGTTCCACTTCACTTAAATAAGATAATGATGGATTTATGTTTTTTAATTGATATGAGTAACGTAATGAAAGCACGTTACTTAATATATAGTTAATATTTACCATAGGTGATATCATCCACCTACTATACATATTAGCTATTCCTTCCTGATTGAAGAATGATCGATGTATCCCAATATTTCCTGTATAATTTAATTTTTTTATTTTACCTTTGTATTGCAAAAATCCATAACTAAAAGCGTCGTGTAGTTGAGTTTTAAAGATTGAAGTGCCAGAATAATTATTTTTTGTATATCCTTGTATATGTCGTAATCCCACGGAGAGTAAATTTTCACCATATTTCCTTTCATAAAATATCTCGCCTATTAAGGAACTACGCTTTCCATCAACTAATGTTGTAATATTTGATATTATCTCATCCTCATCTGTTTCATTGTATATATAATCGACTGTATTTTTACTATATGTTCCAACTACATTTAAAGCTATTAAATGGTTGTCTGATATTTGTCGCGTGAAATAAATATCAATGGAAGGGCGAAAAGTTTGTTCTTTATTCTGTATCTTGTAGTTTGTTAATCGGTCAATCTCAGGGATTAAAATTTTCCCCTCATGATCATCATGTGGTTGGAATAAACTATTAAAGTTAGTTTTCATATTGAAAGTATTTTTCTTACCATAATAAGAGTATGATATATTTGGCATTTTTGTTGTTTCTTTCCACCAATTCTTCTCTCCATATTCATTTCTGGAAATAGTATTTCCAGATGGAAATAAAAATGTTTGGTGTTTAAATGAAGAGGTCTCGATATCATTGTGACTTAAAAAATAATAGAACTTAATTTGTGATTTGCCGTAATTTATTCCTCCAGACAATTGACCGTATGTGAAATTGTGTGTTAGTGTTTCACGAATATTTGCAGAAAAAAATGCACCGTTTGTTCTTTGCTTAACTATGAAGTCTAAAATAATGCCGATATCTTCTCCGTAACGCATTCCTGGATTCTCATAATAATCAATTCTTATTATATTTTCAGGTTGTATACCTATGACTTCCTGAGAGAGTGCTTCAATTCCATTGATTAATATCTTGAGTTTTTTTTCTCCAGTATATAAAATCTGTCCAGTTTGAGTATTGACAAATATTTGAGGAAGTAAAAGTCTTTGAGTCAATTGTAATCCATTTATACTTTTTACTATTTGTTCTTTAGTTGGATAGTACAATTTTCGATAAGATCCTTCAATCACTGATGAAGACTGCACAATAACTTCAGAAAGCAAAGTCGTTTTCTGATTTATCATCAACGAACCCAAATCTATTGCTTTAAAAACATTGAATAAGTCTATGCTCAATGTGTCATAACCAACAGAATGAACAACAATACGATAATTGTTTTCGCCTAAATTATTTAAAATAAAATCCCCATTTAAACCCGATGTGGTTCCTTTAATAAATAAGGAATCATCAGTTTGTAATATAATAGTTGCGTATTCGACTGGTTTTTTGGAGTCAAAATCAATTACTTTTCCTTTTATTGTAATTTGTTGTGCGTTCAAATTTATGTGATAAAATATTAATATGAACGCGATAATAGATGTCTTATTCATATACATTCTTTTCAATATTTTTGGACAAATTTATAATTTTCTGCTACTGCTGTTGCGTTAATAATTAAGAATTATTTAGAAATAACTCATATGGTAGCTCTTTGACATTTTGACTGGATTGAGAATCTGTGAGTAACTCAGCCATTGGTGTTTTGTCAAAAGAATGCTTGATGTAGGCCACTATTGTACATGTACAGATGGCTGACCATAAATGTATCTTTACGGCATTTGGAGTATGCCCCCAAAACTTCTTTATAATCAGATTTTGCTTTATCCATTTGAAAAAAACTTCAATCTGCCACCTGTTTTGATACAGATAAGCCACTTCAAGAGATGATACTTCAAAGTTATTTGTAAGAAAAACAAGCAGTTCGTCGTTCTTGTTGTCATAAAACTCAACTAATCGCAGTTTTTCGGGATAAAGTTTTTTTGATTTCAGTACGGTTAGAACGATATTCTTGTCTGCCCTCAATCCGGTAGTTTCATCTATGTTGTGGTTTTGTTCTACAACATTGTATTTTATGGATGACTTGGCTCTAGTAACAAAGAAAGCTCCTGCATTATTGATGCGCATCAATGCTTCAAAATCCACATAAGCCTTGTCCATCAAATAGATGCTCCCGTTTTGAAAGTCCATAATGTCAAGTACATTGCTGTCATGATACTTTCCATCTGAGATGTGGATAAAACTCGGAATGTTCCCTCGTAAATCAAGCAGCGTATGCATCTACTGCTCCACGCGAATATTTTCCTTCTGCCCAAGTCAGAAGATTGATGCTGCAGGATATGGAGGTAGAGTCCAAAGCAAATATTTCGTTGTCTATATCTACGTTAGCAATGGGATAATCCGTATAAAGCGGACGCACGATGTTTATCAGATAATTACCAAAGTCGGCGAAAATACGCCAATCCCGTTTCTCGTTAGCTCTCGACAACGAAGATGTATTGACTGATATTTTTATGCCTAAATGATACAGCTTTCTCTTGTGGGCTTTCAAGCAAAGACAAATGCTTTGAAGAGAACCGAGCGAAGTCAATTGTCCAAAAAACAGATACAGGAACTGATTCCAACAGTCAAACCCTCTGACATGGTAATTGCCAAAGTAGCGTTTAACGCACTTGTTGAATTCATACTTATCTATGAAATCCAGTACCTGAGAGAAAAGATATCTTCCTTTATTCATAATTTTACATTTTAATGCAAAATTACGAGGGTGTCAATTCAAATCAAAAAATCAAAGAACGCTTATATATTTTTATATATCAATACATTATATACGAATACTAAAAATCGACGCAAAGCTACTAATTCCAGAAAATAAAAACTCATCACAGATTGGTAATTTGCTAGACTTCAAACTAATTATTAGACAGCTAAAAACACCTATATGACGTGATTTTTATTATTTGAGATAACCATTATCTATTCTTGTATAATTTTATTCTACGAAAATGTTTCAGAATTTATATTTATTCCCATTAAAACTAAATTGAAAAAGTGATTATTGATGCATATTTGATTAATCAATAATCCCTCTTTTTTGAATCCATTTAATTCATACAGGTGTATTGCTCTATAATTATTTTCGAAAACTTGGAGTGTTATTTTTTTTATATTATTATTATCTTTTACTCTAAGGAAAGCCGCCTCAAACATTGATTTACCAATCCCCTTATTTCTAAATTTCTTATCAATATTGATTGTTAAATCAGCGACATGGGCTAATTTTTTTTCTTTGTATTGAAGAATATTAATATTTCCAATGATTTTGTTTTGATACTCTGCAATTAAACAGATATTATTTTTATTTTTTAATACTGACTCAATCCATTCTTTTTCTTCCTCTACAGTATATTTAAAATCATCTATAGAAGTTATAGAAAAAATTTCTTCATTAATTAGGGTCTGCTGAATAATAGATATTTATTCTGAAAATCAGCAAATTAAACGATATAAAATTTGCATAACTGCAAGAAATTGAGTATTTTTACTTCATAAACCTTGCATTTTATGATACGATACAAGAGCTCCAGACAGCTTTCAATATCCGAGTTCAAGATGCCTTTTGAGGCAAAACTGGATGAGAATAACCGGTGGGTTGTTCTTTCAAAAATAGTTCCCTGGGAAGAGTTCGCCCGGCTTTACTACAAGAACTTCAAGAGCAACCGTGGTGCCCCCACCAAGGATGCCCGGCTTGTGCTGGGAGTGATCATCATCAAGCACATCATGAAGACGGACGATCGCGGGGTGATAGAGATGATCCAGGAGAATCCCTACATGCAGTATTTTCTTGGACTCGAAGCTTTCACTTATGAACAGGTAATGACGCCCTCGCTGCTGGTTTCCATCAGGAAACGAATCGATCTGGACGTCTTTGAATCATTGACGGACGACTTGATAAGAAAAGGGTTGAAGCTAAAAGCTGAGACAAAACAAGAAAAGGCTGACACGGTTACGAAGGATAAAGAAGATGATAATGATGACGACCCTGATCCTCATCCCGGGAACAAGGGGAAGCTTCAATTGGATGCAACGGTCTGTGATGCGGATATCAAGTATCCCACTGACCTGGATTTGTTGAACGAGAGCCGCCAGAAGGCAGAAGAGCTGATCGATGAGTTGTGTTTGAAACTGGGTATTAAAGATAAACCCCGTACATACAGAAGGGTTGCACGCAAGGATTTTTTGAATGTATCGAAGATGAAGAGAAAGTCTGCCAACGTTTTACGAAAGGCGATACGCAAACAGATCAACTATCTGAAACGGGATGTACGGACTATCAATGAGATGCTGGACACCATAAAGGATGAACCGGTTCCTTTTGACAGGCGGCAACTGAAATATTTTTTTGTTATCCAGCATCTGCTGGAACAACAGGAGAGCATGTACAAGAAGAAGAGCCATCAAGTAGAAGATCGCATCGTGAGCATTCATCAGCCGCATGTACGTCCCATCGTGCGTGGCAAGGCCAAGGCCAAGACGGAGTTTGGCGCCAAGATCAACATCAGCCTGCTGGATGGATATGCCAGGGTGGATCATTTTGACTGGGATGCCTTTAACGAGGGGCAGGATCTTCAGGCACAGGTCGAACGCTTTAGGGAACTGACAGGGAAATACCCGGAGCTGGTTCAGGTGGATAAGATTTATCTCACCCGGGAGAACAGACGGTTTTTGAAAGAGAAAAGAATCCGCTACACCGGGGAGCCACTGGGACGAAAACCGGTAAAAGAGATAAAGAGCAGATACCAAAAACGTAAAGAGCGACGAGAAGCGGCGGAACGCAATCAGGTTGAAGGGAAGTTTGGTCAGGGGAAACGTGGATATGGTTTAAATGATATCCGCGCCAGATTGGCCACGACATCAAACAGTTGGATAGGGGCTATCATTTTTGTGATGAACCTGATCCGACATATGAGGGATATTCCCCTGTCTTATTTTGTCTCGTTTCTATCGAAACTGATGAAAGTGAGAAATATAAACATTTATCCACTCGGGACACAAATGAAATTGTGTGCCTGATTGGGAATTAGTAAGCAGACCCTAATTATACTCTGAGCAAAAGATAAGTAATTTTGAGCGTCATTAACAGTAAGATTCCTTAGTAATAAATTTTCCATTATGATATTATTAATTAGAAAACAATGACTCCAGTTTGACAATTATAAATGGACATATCTGCTCGTAATTATTATGCTTAAAATCTTTTTTTTGTTTTTAGTTACTTAATGCATAGTCAAAAATACAGCAAAAAAAATAACGAAAAGTTATTTTTTTAAAGAATGAGTCCGCTCCGAAAAGTCGGAGTGATAATTTAGTTTAAAATTTTTTGTACAATAAATTTTATAAATCAGGTAAATTTCACCTGAAAAGTTCTTTGAAATATTTGCGTATATAGCTATTATTCACTACCTTAGTAGGGCTTAAAACTGTATAATATGTTCAAAAAATCGGACGAAAACCCTCAATTGGGCATTTTTTCATCACCGACGGAGTACTTCAGAGACTCTAAGAAGAAAGAATACCTAAAAAATGACTCCTGGCATAACCGGTTCCGAAACCATGTTGTAATGCGTGTGGATGAGTCTATTTTCAGACCACTTTATTCTAATGGAACGGGGGCTCCTAATGCCTCTATCCGTATTTTGGTCGGTATGATGATCCTCAAGGAAGGCCAGGGATGGAGCGACGCACAATTGTTTGAGAACTGCGCATACAATTTACTTGTTCGCAGTGCTCTGGGTCTGATGTCGTTAGAGGACGCTGAGCCTGTTTCATCCACTTACTACCTTTTCCGTCGCAATCTGGTTGACTATGCAAGGGAACACGGCGAAGACCTGTTCAAAAAGTGCCAGGGGCAAATCACCCGTGACCAGCTATTGGAGTTTGAGGTGAGCGGCAAGCAGGTGCGCATGGACAGTAAACTGGTCGGCAGCAATATCGCCTGGTACTCCCGTTACGAGTTGATTCATGAAACCCTGCGTCTGTTTATCAATGAAAGGGAGGAACATATCTTCAATAAGAGCCTGTCCAAAGAGATGTTTTCCCTTATCGAAAGCATACAGGGTGAAACGGGCAACAAGGTGGTGTACCGCAGTACAAAGGCCGAGGTTGATGCCAGGTTCGTTGAACTGGGCAAACTGATGTACCGTTTTATAGGGCTCTTCAAGAAGCATGACTATGGTCATTACCAGACCCTTAAAGCGGTTTTCGAACAACAATACTCGGTTGGCAGGGACAAAACTGTCGTTCCTCTGGAAAAGGAGAAAGTCAGCGCCAAATCCATACAGTCACCCCATGACACCGACTGCCATTACCGTGACAAAGACGGCAACAAGGTCAAAGGGTATTCGGTGAACGTCACCGAGACATGCGACCAACCGGGAGATGACAAAGATACGGCATTGAACCTGATAACCGATACCGAGGTAACGGTGGCATCGGCTCCGGACAACGGCTTCCTTGAACAAGCCCTGGATCGGACACAGGAAATAATATCCGACAAAATAGAGAAAGTATATGCCGACGGGGCTTACCACAGTGCTGATAATCAGGAGTATTGCCAAAGCGATAAAAATGGCATCGAGCTGATACTCACAGGCATGCAAGGCCCCGCACCGAGATATGACATCCGTTTGGACGAACAGAATGAAATCAATTTAATAGTAACCGACAACAAAACAGGAACAACAATACAGGCACAACGGGTAAAACTCCGCAAAGACAAAACACAGAGGAAATGGAGGATCAAGACTGAAGAAGGAAAATACCGCTACTTCGATGAGGATAACCTCAGGGCTGCCGCTCTGAGGAAGAAATTGGACGATATCCCGATAGATGAAAAAAATATCAGGAACAATGTCGAAGCAAGCATTTTCCAGTTAGGATACCATTACCCGAATGACAAGAGCCGTTACAGGTCACTTGCCAAGCACAAACTATGGGCATACTCCCGCTCGTTGTGGATAAACTTCGTCAGGATAGTGAATTATATGACGCGAATAAGTCAAAGAGCGCTTTTTTGGCAAAAACTGCCACAATATATAATTAATTTATGTTTCAATATGTATATTATTGTAAACATACTTTCAATTAATAAAAACAATCACATTTGTCCGGTTAAACTTCATTTTTCAGCAATTTGAAAAAATGGGGTTTTCAGAGCAGACTCAAGAATCATATAAAAAGACAAAGCTTTCTCTTAATTTACAGAGATCAATTCCATCTTTATTTGCAATGGATAAATAAGATAGACCACAATAGATATCCTCGAATAGCCGGGCTACAAGATCCACATCAATATTGTCATTTATTTCTCCTTTCACCATAGATTTTATTAATACCTTTCTCCATTGTGCTATTTGCAAATCAACCCATTTCTGACCTTTTTCTGCAAATTCGGGATAGTAAAAAAGTGCTTGATTAGTAATATTGATTAGAGCCATGTTAAGATTATCGACACCCAATTCTTTTGCTTTGTTTTTTTGTTCTTTCAATACATTAATATATAGTTCAATGTATTCTTCAAATGTCTCGCCTTCATATTTTTCTAATTTTAAAAACATTGATGTTTCTTCCAGAAGGAATTTATCACACATTTGCTCAAACAGAGCTTGTTTGCTTTTAAAATGATAGAAGATGCCTCCGCTTGTAATGTCGGTGGATTTTGCCATTTCTTCAAATACTACTTTGTCGTATGGTTTGGTTGCGTAAAAGAGAAACGCTACATCCAAAATCTTTTCTATGGATACTTCTTTACTATTTCTAACTCTTTTTGCCATCACAATATTTTTTGTGCAAAGTTATCATTAATTCAGTAACATTCAAATATTAAACACATTTAATATACCCATATTTTTCAAGGCTTGAAAAATATTATTGTATAAGGGCATTTCTGCGGTTTGGAATGGAAACGATTGAAACAACGCATCTAAACAGATAGCCGTACTATTAGTATCGTAAGTTAAAGGTATTTCTCCATTTTTTTTACCGATTTCAATAGCATTATGCCATTCTTTAAAATAAGGGTCTGATAATGATTTATATTTGGTTTTAAAATTGGGGTATCTCATCACGGCTTGGGCAAACAAATGTTGCATTATTGTAAAAGGGTTATCCTCTATCCCGTTTTGATGAAACCAGTGGTTTGTCTCTATATGACGCCTAATCTTATGCTTAAGAAAATCATTGAAAGATTTAATTTCAACTGTGTGAATAGGATATCGAGGATTTAACCGCGAAAAAAAGTACTTGTCCATCATTTGACAGTATAAATCCGTTTTATTTTCAAAATAATAAAAAAATATCCCTTTCGTGTATTCTGTTAATGAAGTTAAATAATCAAATGTTACTTGTCCATATTCTTTTGATATAAACACCTTGAAAGATACTTCCAACAAGAATTGTTTTGTATCTTTGTTAGCAGGATTATCTAAGTTAGTAATCATTTAGTAAAATAAAACGGTACGAGATCAAACTTATTACGTAACGAATGGACGGGCATCCAAGAAAACGATAATAAGCAGACTCGTACCGTCATTATATGACGATAGTCATGCGTATTTATCTCGTTTCCTATTGAAAAATTTGCCCGTTTTTCGTTACGAATAAATACGAATGTTCAATATTTACTCTTCAAAGAAAAGTATTTGTTTGCAAAAATATAAAAAGGATTTGAATACTCATATATTAAGTTTGAAAAGTTTCTGAGGAGTTTTTTAAACGTAAAACTTTACTACATCTTCACCCCATACCCTATTTTATCTTCCCCCTCCGTTTTCACCTTCTTTTCAACCTCTTCCTTTTTCCCCTCTTTTTCCGCTGTAATTTCCGTCAAAATCTTTTTATCCACTTCGTTCAATTTTTTTTTGAGTTCTTTCAGTTGTTCCTCCTTTTTCCAGAGACCATTTACCACTTCCTGCAATACCGGCAGACTGCTTTCTTCTTTGGCAATGCGTTTGTGTTCGTTGTCGATAAGCGTCGGAATTTTCTGCAAAGCGTTCAGAAAGTTCATGGATGCCAGCTTCGGGTCAGTTGCCATTATTCCGTTGTTATAGGTGTATTTGATACCTCCATCTCCTTCGACAAAGAACCGATTTTCCTTGAAGTCAAATCCGTCTTTCATACTTGTCTCCGTTTTTACCAGCAGTTTGAAACCGTACAGCGAACCAATCTCCTCATAAAATCCGTGCGTGCGGGCATTTTCCGACAAGCGGTTGAGTTTTTCACCAATCTGCTTTACGGTCGCGTTTTCGGGTAAGCCGTTTAAGCGGATTGGGTTTAATATTTCGCCGAACTCGTTCTTTTGAATACGCTCCGACAGGTGCTTTTGATCTTTCTCCAACAGCGATATCCTATACCGTGAAGCTTCAATTTCATTGACCATGCCCTCCAGTTTAATTCGCGATTGCGCCCTGGACTGGTTGAAACTGCGCCGCTCACTTTCCAATGAGGCAATTTGTCTTTCCAGCCGTGCCTTATCCAACAGATCGGTATTACCCGAAAGAATGGCCACATATTCCGAAAAACTCATGCCCGACTGCTCATCCAGACTGCCCTCGTCGATGGTACGCTTACCCAAACGATTGGTTTTGAGTTGGTCGATAAACAGTTGTTTATTATGTAGCAGGTTGAATTTATAGCTGTCCAACGAACGTTCTACAGCATAAATAACCACATCCACGTTATTGCCGGCAAAATTTTTGGCAATATCGTTCCCTTTGCGGACGGCACGGCCGTCGCGCTGCTGCAAATCGCTCGGTCGCCACGGCGTATCGAGATGATGCACGGCAACCGCCCGTTTTTGAGCATTTACGCCCGTTCCGAGCATGCTTGTGGAACCGAACAGCACCCTTATTTTTCCGGCATTCATATCGGCAAAAAACTGTTTGCGAACTTTGTCCGTCTTGGCTTCTTGAATAAAACGAATCTCACTTGCCGGAATGCCGTGATTTTCCACCAATTTGCGCTTGATCTCCGAATAAACGCTCCATTCGCTGTTGGACTTGAACGTTCCCAAATCCGAAAAGACAAACTGTGTTCCTTTTTGCGGATTGTATTTTTGGTAATAATCGGCAATGTTTTTAGCGCAATGGCTCGCTTTGTTATCCACGTGATCATCGTAGTGAGGACTTATCATGCGCATATCCAGACTCATCTTGCGGGCGTAATCGGTAGCGATAAGCATTTTGGCTTTTTCTTCATTTTCCGACAACTTTGGACGACCTAAAATAGTGGCATCACCTGTTTGGGCAAACTTCATCAATTTTTGAATAAACTCTTCCTGCTGTGGGGTAGGCGGAATATGGTGCAGGATTTCCTGCTTTTCGGGACGGTCTATCCCGATGTCTTTGGCTGTACGATAATCGGTAATCTCGTTGTAAAATTGTGCCAGCTCCGGGACTTTGATAAAATAACGAAAACGCTCTTTCTGTACGATATTATTCGTTACCGAAAACTCATAATCGGTGGTTTTCTTGGCATAAATGGCAGCCCATGCGTCAAACGAATGGATGTTTTGTTCTTCCAATGCTTTGGGACGTAAATATTTGAATAAAAGATACAATTCCGTTAACGAATTGGAAATGGTTGTTCCCGAAAGGAAAGTTGCTCCCAAATCCTTGCCCGTCCGTTCTTGAATGGTACGGATGGCAAAAAGCATATTCATTGCCCGCTGACTGCCTTCACTGTTGCCCAAGCCTGCCACGCGATTGTGGCGGGTGGTAAACATCAGGTTTTTGAACTGATGGCTCTCATCGACAAACAGATGGTCTATTCCCATCATTTTGAAATCGCTTACATCGTCTTTGCGGTTAGCAATATCGTGAGCCAACGTTTTCAGCTTCACGGTAAGATTGTTTTGCCTTACAATAAGCCCTTTTTCCATTGCACGCGATATCTCTTTGCCTTGCGAACGCAACACTTCCAAGTTTTCTTCCACGCTGTCCAACTCTTTTTGTAAAATTTCCTGCTGTATTTCGGGAGATTGCGGAAGCATTCCGAACTGTTCATGCGTTAGAATAACACAATCCCAATCGTTGTTTTTGATGTCCCCGAAAATCCGCTGCCGTTTTTCGGGCGTGAAATCGGCTTTGCCGGGATACATAATCTTGGCATCGGGGTAGGCTTTCCGGTAAGTTTCGGCAATCTCGTGCACGTTGGCTTTCAAGGCGATTATCATCGGTTTGTTAGCCAATCCCAAACGTTTCATTTCTTGTGCCGCACAGCACATTATCAGCGTTTTACCTGCGCCGACCTCATGATCGCAAATGCCGCCGCCGTTCATTTTCAGCATCCAAACCGCATCTTTCTGACTGTCGTATAAATCTTCGATATTTACATTTTTGCGGTTTAACCCAGGGAACGTTTGTAACGAACCGTCGTATCGGGGACGGACAAAACAGTTGAATTTCTCGTTGTACATCGTTGTCAGACGTTCTTTAAATTCGCTGTTTTGTGCCTGCAGCCATTCGGAAAAAGCTTCGCGTATTTCGTCGATTTTAGCATTGGCAGCTTGAATGGCTTCGCCGTCACGAACTTTCGTTTCCTTGCCGTCCTCCATCACTTTTTTGGTTATATCGGGAGTAGTATTTACCAAGGCATGTTTGAGCAGGGCGATGCCGTCGTACGTCCTGCTTTCGGAACGGGTGGCGTATTTTGTCCAAATAGTATAGTTTTTTCGGGAACAATTCACCGAAAAATCATCCAAAGAGTCTATATATTTTATCTCTACATCGGTATCGAACAGGTCGGATGCGAAACGGCCGTAAATTTCTGCCGGTATCCACCGCTCGCCAAGATTGAAATCCAACTCTTCAAACTCGATACGCTGCGGAAAGGCATCCTGCAGGGCTTTTAGGGAAAAAGCTGATTCGGCGTCATCGGGGTGGTTCTTTACATACCTTTCCACCGCTTTGGCTTTTACCACCACGTTTCCGGCAATAAACTTGTCGGCAATTTGATACTCTTTTTCCAACGGATTGAAAAAAACACGTCCGTGAAGTTCGGTTTTCAACTCTTCACGGGAACTGTCGTACAGATTTGCCATATAATCCAAGTCAACTGTTCCGAACTTGTTGAGCGATGCCGAAAGAGCTTCTTCCACGGTATCCACTTTTGTGATTTCCTGTGTGGCAAATGAAACAGGACGACTGAAAATATCGGCTTTCTGCCATACACCGCCAATATTGCGTTCCAAAAACGGCATATCACTTCCGGCGGTGTCCATCTTGATGACTTTCAAGTTTTCGGCTGTATTCAACCAACCAAATTTTCGAGTAAAGTCGTCGTAAAAGCGATTCAGATCATTTCGCATGACAGGGTGAGCCAAACTGTTTTCGGCTTCAACAGCGTATAAATTCTTGTAGGCATCCCGCACCGAAATATAACTTTCGATACGGTTTTGCTGTTTGACATTGACTTCCAAGGGATGAAAAAACGTTCGGTCGTTTTCGTCCTTTTTCAAAAAACCTACTTGTCCCAAATCGACAACCAAACAGCCTTCACGATAATGCTGTTTCCATTCATTAGGGAATAAACGGGATGCAAAGGATAAAGTTTCTTTCGTGTCAAAAAGATTGGTTTGAACGGCTGTGGTCGAGTTGTTGTTATTTAAGGTTTTATTTGACTTCTCAACAGCCACCTTCTTTTCAGGTAATTGTCCTGCCTTTTTAAGCCTTGCTTCATGCTGTATTTCCAACCGCCATTCATCTATATAATTACTTGAACTGTACGGGTCCATTTCAGCAAAAAATGCGTCGAGCATCTCTTCCGTAGTAGGAAGTTTTTCTGTTGTCAATGTTTCAATTTCCGTTGTTGTTGAAACAGCTTGTGCCGATTGTAACCCGGATGTACCCGATGCACTTAAAGCCGTTTCAAGAACGTTATTCATGATTTCTTGATTCGGACGTGGTAATTTTCCGTTTGAAGGGACAATCGGTTTTGGCGTAATAACGATCGCTTGTTTCGCCCAATTATTAAATTGTTTTTGTCCTTTTTTTTGTGGTTTTATTTGTGAACGTTCCTGCTCAGAAAAACCGAACAAATCGTACAACGTAAGCGCAGGGTTTTCTTGTTCGGGTGGTTCCGGTGGATTATTGTTTTCCTTTAATTTTAGCTCTTGCTCTTTTTCTTGTTCCTTTTGACTGTTATTATTAAAAATCTTGTTTTCAATTTTCTGCTCCAATATATCGGCAATGGCAACTCGTAATCCGGAACGTACCAATTGGGGCAACATCGCATCCAGTTCGTGACTTTTGAAACGGATTTTCATGTTATCATTTTTGCTGTTTTGAATGAGAGGCAAATCAAGGACAGGCGATACTTTTTCGGCATCGACATGATAGGCTTCGTAATATTCGTTTACCCTAAAAAGTACTACGGCTTCGGGATGTTTCTTTTTGATTTGGACGTACTCTGACGGGATTTGAAATGTTTCGGCTTGACGGTTTTCCTGTTTTGTTTCAACCGATTTGTCTTTTATAATTTCGGTATCGACAATTTCGGGCGTAAAGCGATTGCCCACGTAATCTTTTAATTCACGAATGTTTTTCAGTTGAGTAGGCTCGAAATATAAATCCCGCTCTACTTTCAAACCACCAATATTGATGGAACGAATTTCATCCAATGAAGCGTAGCCAAGCTCCCAATCCCTGCCGTCCATTGTAGTCAGGGTAAAAAGTTCGCCTGTTTTTGACTCGTGTTCCAATACGTAAGCCGTGTATGCACCCATCGGAAAGAAAAAACGCAGATGCGCTGTTTTGTCGCCGATGGGTTTCCCATCATCAGTATCGTAAGGTTTCGGCAGTTCTCCGATTAGTTGTTCGGGAATTAAATCGTATGCGTTTTCAACTATTTCCGTGTCATCTTTTTGCTCAATGGATTGGTTTTTGTCTTTAACGGACTTGGGCAAGGAAAAAGAGAAAGTCGATTTTCGTTGTCGATTTTCAAATAGCGAGATATCCAAATGGGACTGCCGTATTTGTTTTGTCAGGGTTTTCTCCAAATCGCTCGCAATGCCGTCTATACCGCCTTCGTGTCGCATAACCCAAGCGGGTTTTCCGTACAAGTCGGTGGAACGGTCGCGCGTGGTATGGATATTTCTGGACATATCGGTAAACAAGCTGTTTATTGAAATATCCTCATTGGTGGTTTCAATAAAACTCCGTTCGATATCATTGGAAACACCTTTCCCCGATTGTTTTTGCAACACAATCAAATCGGTGCCGACATCCGTTCCCGCATAATCCGAAAACAGATTATTCGGCAACCGTACCGCCGAAATCAATCGGCTGTTCTCCATTAGATACTCACGAATTGGGGCATTGCGGTCGCTGTTCATCACGCCTTGCGAAGTGATAAAAGCCAAAATGCCACCCTCTTGCAAGCAGTCCAATCCTTTCAGGAAAAAATAGTTGTGAATGCTTCGGGCGGCTTGCTGTTTGGCAATGGACTTGCCACGTGAATAGGACAAGTCGAAAACCGATACATCGCCGAACGGGATATTGCTCGCCACTAAATCGAACGAGCCAAGCCATTTGGCTTCGATATTCTCAAATCCTTCAATGCGTACATTCGCGTCGGGATGCAGGTGTTGCAAAATTTTTCCCGTGAGCAAATCCTTCTCGAAAGCTATGGTTTCTACGGAATTCCCGGGATTGAAGGCATCGACAAAGATACCCGTTCCTGCCGATGGTTCGAGCAGTCGGGCGGGCGTAATTCCGTGGTTACGCAACGTTTGAGCAAGGCTTTCCACTACCGCGGGCGGGGTATAAAATGCCGTGAGTACGGACTGTTTCAAACTGTCCATATAGCGATTGTACGTCCGCTCATCCTGTGAATTTTCCCGTATCAGGCGATGCAAATCGGCAACCTGCGGAAACAGGTCCAATTCAGACTTACTCCAACGAGATGCGTCTTCAAGCGTTCGAGCAGGATTGAGAATACATTTCAATCCGCCGAAACCGCTGTATCGGGATAGGATTTCACGTTCGGATGCGGTGGCTTTCCGTTTTTCTTTTTCAAGCCGGAAAACGGTAGCGATTGCTTCAATATTGTCGATTAAATGCGCCTTTTTACCATAAGCCATTCTCTTCGATATGGATGGCTACGGTTCCCGTGAGTTCGGTGTAAAGCAACTCGTAATCGGCACTGTCGGCAAATTCCGGTTCGTTCGTGGAATATTTGCTGAAAACATCCGTGCAAAGCGGATACATTTTCATTGCGAACGGTCGCAGTTCGTCATCCGGCATTTGGCTGTCAAACTCGTTGCAGATAACCTTGAACAGCATATCGAATTTGGAGAAGTGCAGTCCTTCATAGAGTACTTCATTGGAAAGTTCCGATGCTTCGGGATGTGTATGTCCTGCCAGAAGTGCATCGGCGTAAGTTTGTGCGGCTAGCTCGGAACGTTCTTCGATAAACGTTTTGTCGTTTGCCAACTCGGGAAAACTTTCGTTCAGGAAAGATTGCAATGTGAGCGTGAAATAGGACAGGTCTTCACGCTCGTCTTTCGTAGTGGTGGTTTTTGTTGTTGTCATTTTGTTTGTTGGATTTAGTGGTGGTTGTTTGGGTTATTTTAGTGCATAATTTGTTCCTGCACCAAGACCGTATTTATGAATTAATTTCTTCTGAACGAAATCTGCCAAAATTCGTTTTACCGTCGGCGCCGGAATATTCAAACGTTGAACGATTTCACTTCTTTTGCATCCGGGATTATTTTCAATAAACATCAATATTGAATTTTCACGTGGAGATAATGCCGATTTCAGTCCTTGATAGTCTAACTTTCTAATTAGTTGCTGTTGAATATTCAATAATGCACTGAAAAAGAAACTGATCCATTCGGATATATCTTCGTTCGGGCGTTGCGATTGACAACTTCTCAAAACATTGTAGTATTCTGTTTTCCGGCTTTCTATTTCGTGTTCAAGACTAACATATTGTATCCATTTGTAACCGTTTTTAAGCAATAAAAGCGTTGAGATTAGTCGGCTTAATCGTCCGTTACCATCTTGAAATGGGTGTATACTTACAAACTCATAAGCAAACAAGGCGCTTTTTACCAACGGATGAGTTTCGTTATCCGAATTATACCAATTGACTAAACTTCGCATAGCTTCCTGTGTCGGAAAGCCTTCGGGCGTGGTTTGAAAAATCAACTGCCTTGTTCCGTCGGGTAGTCTTGCTTCAACCGCGTTGCTGAATTGTTTATAATTGCCTTTGTGCCAAGCGTCTTTCTCACTATGTTTCATCAGCAAATTATGTAGATTTTTCAGCCCATTTTCGGTTATTTCAATATCCGAATAAGCATCTGATATTAAATCCAACACGTTAAAATAACCAACCACCTCCTGCGAATCTCGATCTTCTAATTTAGTAATGTCTATATTTTCCAATAATATTTCAACCTCTTTATCTGAAAGTTTAGCGCCTTCAATACGAGTAGAAGCCCCAACACTTCGCACGGTAGCAATAGATTTGAGTTGTTTTAGACTTTGTCCTTCTCGTTTCTCAATGTTTGTCCATTGAGCATCAAAACGATCAATTTGACTTATTCGACTGATTAACTGCCAATTGATTTCAACGAATAGTGAATGTACTTGATTTTTCATTTCGCAAAGATAAAACAAATTAAATAAATATGAGCCAAAAAGAGCCGAAAATATCCGATAATGAGCCGGAAAAAATCCCATAAAACACGAAAAGCATCGGTGTCCCCACCGATGCCAACCACTAAATCCAATGTATAAACCACGTTTATGACAATGAACTTGTGGCAAAGGTAAGGATTTTTTTAGAAAATGACAATGCGGTTACGTTTTAGACATTCCTTATCCTCTCTTACGCGGGGTGGGGGACGGTCTTGTCGGAAACTCGAACTCCGTGCTTCCGTCATCTTTCAGCACGATATAGGCGTCAAACGTTTTTTCCGCCTTGCTTTTTAGTCCTTTCAATAAAGAAGATTTTTTATTTGTTAGAATAGCTTTTATATCTTTTTCCGAAAGCGTTTTACCGCAAATATTCCGGAACAAGAGCCAACCGCAAGTTTCGTCACTACATTTGGCAACTTTTTCAAACAGTTTTACAGCTGCTTTTTGGCATTTCGGGCAAACTGTCCGTTCTTTTTCATCTTTCGGGAAATCCATTGCCAGCAACTCTTCGGTAATCTGTTTGGAATAAATGGCAATACTTTTATCGAATGTCTCGAAAGGAATTTCGCCGTTTTCTATCTTTAAAAGCGTGTTTTCCCACATTCCCGTCATCGCTACATCCGCGATGCGTTTCTCTTTTACCGCTTCATAAACTTTCAACCCTTTGGCAGTGGGAACAAGCGATTTTTTCCGCCGTTCGATGTAATCTCTCGAAAACAGCGTTTCGATAATGGACGCACGGGTGGCAGGTGTTCCGATACCGCTCTCTCTAATGGCTTTGCGCTCGTCTTCGTTTTCAAGCTCTTTTCCCGCATGTTCCATAGCGGAGAGCAGACTCGCTTCGGTATGCAAAGGTTTCGGCTTAGTCTGTTTTTCCAAAAGCTGCGCGGATTGCACCGCGTGTTTTTCTCCCTTTTCCACGTATGGTAAGGAAATTTCCGGTTCTTCCGAATTTTCATTGTCGAACATCCCGTTTACCCCCCGCCATCCTGTTTCGATGACATCCACACCGCGAGATGAGAACTGAAACTCTCTCGAACGAGCTTTCAGCGTGGTTACTTCTTTTACGCAGGGTGCGGAAAATGTTTCGAGTATCCGGCTTGCTATTAACTTGTAAATGCTTTCTTCTTTGGTAGAAAGTCCAGATACGGTATTATCCGTTATGAGCAAGGCGTGGTGGTCCGTTACTTTCAAATCGTTTACACCCAGCTTGTTTAGCCTATTTTTCAAAAGCCGTTTAGCCTGTTCTTTAAGCGGAGTATAAACCAAAAGCGTTTCCACCAAAGCAGGAATTTCTTCCCAAATATCTTCGCTGATATAACGGCTTCCGGTACGCGGATAGCTGATAAACTTCTTTTCGTAAAGCGACTGTGCAATGGCAAGTGTCTCGTCTGCCGAAAGATTGAGCCTTTTGTTGGCATCTTTTTGTAGTCCGGTTAAATCGTACAATAAAGGTGGTTCTTCCCGCACTGTCCGAGTATCGACTTCCGTTATTTCCAACTTATTACGACGGACAATTTCGACGGTCTCCTGTCCCGATGCCTTCTCTTCAAACTTGTCGTCCGAAAGCATTTTGAGCGTTTTGCGTTCGACTTCCGCTTCTACCTGTATTTGAAAATAGGTTTGCGTTTGAAAGTTTTTGTGTTCCGAATACCGTTTACAAATCATCGCCAAAGTTGGAGTCTGCACCCTTCCGAGTGAATAGACTCCGTTTCCGGCTGTAATGCTCAATGCTTGCGACGCATTGATGCCTACCAGCCAATCGGCTTGCGAACGTGAACGAGCGGCTTGATAGAGATAATCAAACTCACTGCCGTTTTTCAGGTTCTCGAAACCGTTTTTAATGGCTTTGTCCGTCAGCGAACTTATCCACAAACGCTTAAAAGGCTTTTGGCAGTTCAGGTACTTGTAAATCAGTCTAAATATCAACTCGCCTTCTCGTCCGGCATCGGTGGCAACGATGATTTCGTTGCATTGGTCAAACAATTTTTTGATAACGTTCAGTTGTTTTAAAGCCCCCGCATCGGCATCGGTTTCTTTACCTTTTTTGGTTTGGCGGGGAATAAGTCGGAACGGCTCTGGCAAAATGGGCAGGTTTTCTCGTTTGAAACCCGAAAAACCATAATCTTCGGGCATAGCCAAGGTAACCAAATGACCGATTGCCCACGTTACAACGGTATCGACGGTGCTTCCGCCGATGTACCCGTCTTGCTGACCGGAAATACCCAACACGTGGGCTATGGCTCTCGCCACGCTCGGTTTTTCTGCTATGATAACTTTTAGCATTTTAATGTTTTGATTTTATAGTGTTGATATTTTGCACTTCCAAAGCCTCTCCGTCAACTGACGGAAGGTTGGAGGGGCTTTACATTTTTCTTCCCCGTGATTTTTTTTGCTGTTTTTCTTCTTCCTTTTCTTGTTTTTCAACCTGCTTTTCCGTCGGTTTTGTTTGTCCTTTTTCTAAGGGTTCCTTGATGTTTTTTGTCGCTTCATTGGTTTTCCCGTCTGAATTAACTGTTTTTTGTACTTTGGAAGCTTCGTCGGGTTGAGCGGATTGTTTGGCGGCTTTTTTCTGTTTATTGGGATTACCGAATGAAAATTCCGTTTTTCCTTTTTCAACGTTAAAGGTTAGATAACCTTTGTAGGTCTTTCCCTTTTTATCTACCAAATCATCTACATAAATGGTCTGTCCCGACTTGAATTTTTCGTACTGCTCATCGCTCAGTTCTTTTCCGCGAATAAAGCGTGGCGCTTCGCCGTTTTCCTGTGCCTGACGGTTTTGTTTGAATTGTTCACGATCAAACATAAATTCCACGTAACGCTTATCAGCATTGAACTGTACGGTAGCGTTAAATTCCGTTCCTTTTCGAGAAATCATTCCTTCCAAATAGAGCGGTTTGCCCTCCTGTAAGGTCTGTTTTTGTTCATCGGTAAGTTTTACTCCTTTAATTTCATCGGGAATTTTGATTTTGTCAGCACTCAAAGCGATAAGTTCATTGGTAAGTCTGTCCACGCTGATAACGGAAGGGATTTGTTCGCCTGTTTTTCTGTTTTCCAACATCACGATACGTCCCATATTGCCGTGTTTAAGCAGATTCTCCTTGTCTTCCGGCGTAAACTCGTGTCCGAAAAAGGGTTGATGCACATTGACATCTTTGCGAACGCCGTGCATGGCAACCACGGTGTTGCCGTCTTCATCGGGTTGTAACGATAATCGGGCTTCACTGCGGGTAATGACCGTCCCCAGATTAAGAGAAATCGGTATCAATTGATTGGTCTTAAAACCTCTCAACAGGTCATCCATTACATTCATTTTTTGCAGTTTTTCTTGGCTGACACCCATTTTTTCGAGTGTTCCCCAATCGATATCTTCTACCTTGTAGCGATAATCGGAAGCATTGCTTGTTGTGTCCATTGTCTCTTTATTTTGTGAATGAGTAGTATTTTCCGGACCTTTTTGTTGAATTTTATCCGGACTGATGTTTTGTTTTAAATTTTCGTTTTTTACTTCGTATTTTTCCAACATGGCATTGCCGGCGGGGGTAGGGTCTTTCAGGATACTTTTGATGGTTTCCGCTAAAAAACTTATTTTAGGGATAGGTATTTTAAACACCCTAAAACGTGTCGGATCTTTGAGTTGGGCTACGAAATTGCTGTAAAAATTGGATAAGAAGTCGCCGTTTTTATCCAATCGGATAAAGTCGGGATTGTTCTCTTGGGTCGGATCTACGGTTTTGAGTTTTCCGTTTTTGTCAAGCTCTTTAACCGCTTGAAGCGTCTGTTTTTCTTGGTCGAAAACAAGAAGGGTTTCCGAGAATTCGTCTGAATGTGCAATGTTTCTTGCAGGATTTTGTTCGTTCATGCCGTTTTTTTCTGAATAGTCATCACCGATGATATCTGCTAGTGCAGGATGTTCTGTTTCGGGATAGTCGTTTACATTCATATTTATATGTTTTTTTCGGCAAAATTATATCGGGATTAACTCTGTTACCGTTTTTTGTCCGTTCGTGGCTCTATTTGGCGTTGTTTGGCGCATCGTCCCGAATTGCCTTCGAATACTTCACGAATGAATCGATTTACATCGGATAGTTTGTAGTAGATTTTACCGTTCATTTTAAAGAAAGGCAGTTCGCCGGACGAACGAAAGCGTTGCAAGGTGCGATGACTGATTTTAAGCACTTGAAGCATATCCTGATTATCCAATAAATCTTCGCCGTCGAGACACGTTTTTTTCTTGATGAGCCGTTCCAATTTCTCGTCGATCAAGTCGAAACGGTCGATTAGTCGATCCATATAAGCACGAAATTCTTGTTTGTCGATGAGCATAGTCGTAAATGAGTTTTTTAAAGTTTGCCTAATATGTAATAAGCCGTGTTGGCACTGTCTTTTACCACTATTCCGTTTTCCGACATAAATCGGATGTAGCTTTTGGCTGTCCGTTCTTTCACGTCCATCAGCAGTTCTATTTCCTGTAATAGCTCGGAATAGGTAAATCGTTTTTTGTCTGCTAAAATCTCTTTGGCAAGAGCGGTTAATTCCACTTCCTTGCGTTTCTCCTTTTCTTTTTGTGGCTTTTCTCCACGATAAACGTGCATTCCCTTGTGTTTATCCCACGAGAACTGCATCAAAGGCACATCCAAAGGACTTCCTTCCCGCACTTTAAGTGTTTTTACCACTGAAAATTCAGGATTCTGTGTGTCTTTTTCGATAGATAGAATGGCAGCCGCTTTGCGTTGTAACTCGGAACCGAGATGTCCCCTAAGTTTAAAACTATTCGGAACGAAATGCAGCACACAGATGATGCAGGTACGGTAAATTCCGGCTAATCGATACAGTTCTTCCACCACGGCAATGCTTTCGGTTTCATCGTTGGTGCTTCGGACAAGATCGGCTACGCCGTCGATGATGACCAATTGGATGCCGCCGAAAAAATGGTGATAATAGTCCATGCTGTCTTGAATGGATTGCAGCCGCTCCCTGCGGGACATTGCAGTGAGGTAATAGGCTTTCAGCCATTCGGGTTTGCTTTTTCGTCCGGCTCTTCTGAGCAGCAAAGTTGTGTTTTTATAGAGTTGATTTTCCGATTGTTCGGTATCGTAGAGCAACACGGCTTTACCGTTCCTGTTTGCTTGCACATCCAAGCCTAATGAATCGACTTCAAAACCGTCTTCCGCCAAAGTTCCGGCTGCTATGGCCGACGCGTAATTGCTTTTTCCGGTACCTTCGCCACCGGTGATGCAGAAAAGGTTGCCTTGCGTGCCGAGCGGAACCTCATTCACGCTGACGATGTTTTCGGTCAGTTCGGGCGGATTATAAAAATCCACTTCGCAGGATTTTATCAGTGTCATGGTTTGTGCGTATTTTGTGTTGAGCAGATCGATGATAAGTCGTTGGAAATCGTCTCTACCGTTTCCTTTGGCAAAATAGTCGGATATGTCTTTTTCCGTTTTATTACCTGCAAGAGGCAGCACTAAACGTTGTATGTTGTATTTTTCTAAGACGGCAAGGTGTTTTTCCGATGCGGAAAGTCCCGTTTCATCGCTGTCGTATAATAGGATAATATGTTTGAAACGGTGAGCAAGCATCTCGATGATGTCGGGCGGAATGTGCGATGTTTCGCTGTTGAAACAGACGGCATGAAATCCTTTGGCATAAAGGCTCATCACGTCTTTTTCGCCACCTGTTATGAACAGAATATCTCCACGATTGGGCAGTTGTCGCAGTCCGAAACAATAGTTCGCGGGTATTTGTCCGCCGTATAGAAAACGAAGTCTGGATTTGGGACGATATAATTTTACGTAGCTTTCTCCGATGTAACCGAATATCGGTTCGTTGATAGTTGCTTGAAGCTCGTAAGTTTCATTGTCTTTATTTACGGATTTAAATTCGGAAAGGGATCTTACTCGAAAATAGTTTAATGTTTTCTCGCTGATGCAGAAGGTTTTCCAAAAGGCAAGTTCACTTTGTGAAAAGGCTTTTTCGGTAAACTCATAAGGTTTGGCAATGGTTTTTATGATATGATCGGATACAGGTTTAATTTTTTGAAAATTTGATGTCGATACAGATTGAGTTTTACTTTTTTTCTTAAAGTTTGTCTGTGGTATGAAGTTGTCCGGTTTTTCATCTAAACAGAGGTTTAGATCAAGGTTGATACTTTGTACCACTTGCAAAAAATCCCGGCGAACATCCAATCCTTTGATTTGGGCGACAAATGCAAAACAGTCGCCGGAATAATCGGGATTACCGAAATCTTTTATTTTAAAGCAGAGATTATGTCGGTCGTAATAAACATTGCAGGAAGCGTTTTTATCGTCATAAAAGGGATTTTTGAAGTTTTTTCCCAGCTTGAAATCAAACGGAATATAGTGTTTGAAAACGTTTAAACCGTTTTGCGTCGCTGCTAAAATGGCGGATTTGGTAATCATAGTGTATTGTTGCAGGAACTATTGTGCCAAAGGCTGTTTGTAATTATTTCTTCTTTAAAGTCGGATAGTTTGGCTAAAATTTGAGATTTGTTGGTGTTTTGCATTGTCAGGCTGCCGTTTTTGATGGCAATAATCAAATCTTTATATGGATAGAGAGCATTACCTCGTTCATCATAACGGAAGGGGATGGTGTGACTTTCACGCCAACGATATAGCGTAGATTTTGAAACTCCCAAGGTATCCATCACTTCACGTGATGTAAGTTCAAGCGTCTCTTCCAATTCGCTGAACAAATCGGATGTACGTCTGACGTATTGTTCAATGTCCGTGATCTTTTTCATCAGAACTTGAAAGGCTTCACTTTCTAAGGTAATTACTTGCATAATGATTATTGTTTCCTAAATTGTTCTGTCTCTTGCAGTTTTTTTGCAACTCGGAATAACAGAGTGGAAGTAATGTCAATCGGAATAGTCACTTGAACGGTTAATTTGGATAATTCATTTTTTAACTCACTTTCATCATCCGAAAATAATTTACATAAATCCATTTTATAGAGTTGAGCCAAAGATAAAAGATACCTTAATTTTATCTCTTCGGGATTGTTCTCCAATCTGGAAATGGTTGCTATCGAAACATTCAAGATATCAGCGATATACTGCTGAGAATATCCTTTCTCCTGCCGTAATAATCTAAGTCTTTCTGCAATCTTTTTCATACTCATAAAATTAGTTTGCATTATGCGAATGATTCTGCAACTTCATGAAAACTATTTTCATAAAGTGAAAATTTGAGCGCATAATGTCTTTGTTATTTAATTAGTTAAATCTTTTATTAAGCATAAAAACTAACTAAATAACAATTAAGTACGGCAAATCTAAGTGCAAGGTGCAAGCTTTTTATATAAAGACTTGCACCTTGCACTTATGATGTAGCAGAAATGTTTTTACTGAGTTTGTTATCAATTTATTTGGAGAGGGTTCAAAAATATACTATATTTGTACTCATGAATTGATATGTTAAGGTAGTCAAGTGGTATTCAGAAGATATTCAAAGAATTGCTACAAAAATGCTACAACTGATAATCTAAAATAGCGCAAATCTTTTATTAGTATATAGTTTGGACAGATGGTTCACAATCCGTCCATACCGCAGAGAGCCTACGACAAGAGGCGCCAAAAGAAAGACAAGCCCTTCATATTCAGTGAATATGAGGGGCTTTTTTCGTTTATCATGTCTTGGTCTAAAGCCAAGAAAAAGACGAAAAAAGACAAAGCAGCTAACCTAAACTGTACCCCCTTTCCGAAAAAACGCAAGGGGGTACAGTAATTCGAAGCGAAGGGGGTACAGTTTGGTCAAAATTGGCAGCGTATTGTCCTGATTTGGCATAGTGCATAAAATTCATTTTTAGATAGTTATCGGTAATTTTGTAACATTAAAAAATGAGTTTATGAAAAGTACATTTCGCATTCTTTTCTATGTAAAGAAAGACAAAAAAAGAGCAGACGGCACTTATCCTATCATGTGCCGTATTACCATCGACGGAGAACCAAGCCGTTTTAACACAAAAGTAAATGTCAATCCCAATATCTGGGACGCAAAAGCCGGTATCGCTATCGGCAAATCTAATGAAGCTGTTGAAGTCAATGCCTTATTGAATACTATAAAAACAAGTATTCATAATGTGTATCATGAGTTACAGACAAAGGAAAACAATGTAAATGCCGAAAGAGTTAAGAATCTCTTTCTCGGCATTGAAGTAAAACATCAGACTGTACTCGAACTTTTTCAACGCCATAATGATGATATTGCCAAATTAGTTGGTATAAGCAAATCCAAAGAAACACTCCAAAAATATGTAGTAGCCTATAAACGAATGGCTGACTTTATAAAGGAGTATTATAATGTATCAGACATTTCTTTAAAAGAGGTGAATCATATGTTCCTGCACAACTTTGAAATTTACCTGATGACTTCCTGTAACTGTAAAGAGAATACTACCGCAAAATTTCTGCAACGTTTCCGTACAATTATCATCATGGCAAAAAATAATGGTTGGATACACATTGATCCGTTTGCCAATTTTAAGATACGCTTCAAGAAGACAGATCGTGGCTACTTGACACAGCAAGAAATTGATATAATTATGCGAAAGAAATTTGCTTCCGAACGCCTTGAACGAGTACGGGATATATTTATTTTCAGTTGCTTCACGGGGCTTGCCTACATAGATGTAAAGAACTTACGCAACTCTAACATCCGAACTTCTTTTGATGATGGATTATGGATTATGGGTAAACGGGAGAAAACTGGTGTTAATTACAACGTCCCTTTGCTTGATGTTCCAAAGCAAATTATAGATAAGTATTCTGGAAAGTTACCGGATGATAAAGTTCTTCCGGTTATGAGCAATCAAAAGATGAATGAATACTTGAAGGAAATCGGAACAGTGTGCGGTATTGATAAAAATTTGAGCTATCACCTTGCAAGACATACATTTGCAACCCTTACCTTGACCAAAGGGGTATCTATCGAAAGCGTATCAAAGATGTTAGGGCATACCAATATCAAAACTACCCAAATTTACGCAAGAATCACAGATGTCAAGGTCAGCAATGACATGGCTTCATTTGCTGAAAAACTGGAAGAGAAAAAGATTAAATCTAAATCTAACTTGGATAAACATTTTGAGTGTCTTTCTTTGGGTGAGAAAATGGCATTATTCAATCTTCCAATTACTCTATCAAATGATCCTGAAAGAGTGAAACGCATATCTATGATGTGGCACAGTCTTTCAGAGGAAGAAAAATCTTCTCTTTGGGCGAATACATTTGAGAAAGAAGAAGCATTTTCATTCAAACCGATGATGAAAGTACAAAAAATAGCTGTAAATCAATAAATCACAATATCATGGAACTACAAATCATACAAAGTAAGATTTATGAAATCAGAGGGATGCGTGTCCTTTTGGATTTTGATTTAGCAGAAATGTATCAAGTAGAAACAAAAAATCTGAAACGTGCTGTAAGGCGTAATATAGAACGCTTCCCGGAGGATTTTATGTTTGAACTAACTGATAGTGAGAACGAAGACTTGAGGTGCAATTTTGGCACCTCAAGTTGGGGAGGTAGTCGATATCCCCCATTCGCATTCACCGAACAAGGGGTTGCCCAACTTTCGAGTGTACTCAACAGCCCTTTAGCGATTCAAGTAAATATATCAATAATAAGGGCTTTCGTTGCTTTACGCCAATATGCACTTGGTTACGCTGAATTAAATCGTAAATTGGAGGATTTTATGATCGAAACCAATATGCAGTTCAGCGATATTTATCAGGCTCTTACGGAACTTGCTTCACAAAGGGAGCAGGAAAATAAGCCCCGAAAACGTATCGGTTTTAATGTTCAACAAGATGAAAAGTAGAATAATTATGGAATACGGATATATCAAAATTAAAGAAAACGATGAAAATCAGCTAATTGTTGAAGCAAAACTCGTAAATTGCACCCTGTGGATGACAAAGCACGAGATAGCTGGTTTGTTTAATGTATTTGTCAGTTCGATTGGTAATAATCTGCGGTCTATATTCAAATCGGGCTTATTGCGGGAAGAAAACGTAACCCGAATACACAAATACGAGCATAACGGTCGTCAATGTGAAATGACTTTATACAATCTGGAAGCATTGATTTTTGTCAGTTATCGAGTAGCTTCCTTTGAAGCGCAAGCGTTCAGGGAATGGGTTATGAAAGCATTAACCGAATACACCCGGACAAAACCGAAAAAAGAAGCAGATGTTTTGATTGTGTACAACCTATCATCAAAACTCCCTGCAATAACATTAAATTAATTCAAACTCTTATAAACAGAAATATAGTCATGAAAAATGTAATCTATTTATTAATTGCGGTTTTAATGGTTTCCTGCGGTGGTTCTAATTCGTCAAAGAGCAACTATGAAAAAACCATTACCGACCACTTACTGAAAGGTAGTGACACAAAAGAAAATCTCAACTTCAAAATTGTTGAGTTAAACGAACAGGGTAATGTTACCGTTGCCGACAGTATTACTTATCTTACTGATGAATTTAGGAAAGATAAGCAACTTATCATTGACCGTGTTTCACTTGCCAAGAAAATGAGTGAGGAACTATTGGCAAAAACCAAAAAGCAGAGCGATATTGACAAGTATAATGCTGATATTGCTGTGATGAACGCCCGTATAGATTCGCTTAAAAACCTTGTGCCGGATAATCTGCGGGGATACGAAAGCAGAAATGCGAATGATGTGCTTGCGATTATTGTCAGATGCAAGTATTCCGTTCAACTATCGGGAACTCCTAAAGAAGAAACTTTCGATTTCTACCTATCTCCTGATGGAAGTAAATGTTACGGAAAGAAAGGTATTTAAGAAAACCATATAAAACAGAAAGCCTATTTCGTTGTGAGGTAGCCTCTTTTTAAACATGCATAGAGATGTATGTATATAACTGTCATATTGTAAGATTATTAGGTTGATTTAATGGCTCCGTAAATAAAATAGAATTTAGTTCAATTTAGGCCATTATAAACAATAGGTAAGAAATATCCTATTATTATGTAGGGGTTCATGTAGGTCGAATTAAGACTAATTAATGGGCAATTAAACAACTAAGAATAATATGTATAGTATTAATTTTAAAGGAAAGCAAGATTCAAAAGACAAGAATTATGTGAAAATCGAAATGATTTTCTTTAAGACTGGTTACGCAAGGGTACCCAAAGTATTAACTATTACGGGCTTGTATAAAGACTGGAATCAGGAAACACAAAGTTTCTCATCCGAACCAGTGAAGCAGTCGAAAAAAACAAAAAACTCATCGACTTGAAAGCGAAATATCTTAAAGTTGCTGAGGATTGGGAGTCTGAAGGTCAAAACTGGTTTCCCGTTCAATGGGCTCATCATTTTGATGTGGAGCAAATTGAGAAGGAAAAAAAACAGGTTAAAATTCAGACAATAGATAAATGTATGGATGCTATCATCGAAATGATGAAAAAACGGAAACGATTCAAAAACGGAAGAGTTGTAACCAGTAAGGTAAACGCTATGCATTATCACTATCTCAGATATACCCTGAGAGATTTTACAAAAGATGTTTATAACAGGAGTTTTTCGACGTACTACTTTAAGGATATAAATGAGCAGTTCTTAAAAGATTATGTATTATATCTACGTGAACGGGGTGCGAAAAAGGGTAATCAGGGAGCTGTTAGTACAAGGCTAAGAAAATTTTATGGGGTTTTCTATTATGCTTCAGTAATGGGGCAGCCAAATGCAGATAAAAAACTATTTGAATGTGTCAGTCTTGATATGAAAAAGAAAGACACCAAACCTCAGACAATATCCTATGAATACATAAAGAGAATAGAAAAACTCGACAAAAACCAATTTACGAAAAAAGAGCAATTCCATATTGATGCTTTTCTTTTCAGTTTTTATGCTGGTGGAATGGCCAGTATCGATGTTTCCTATTTGACTTGGGATTGTATTATAGACGACAAGATCAACTATTAAAGGATTAAATTCCCTAAGAAAGGTCTGGTTCCTCTCAACACAGCAGCAAGGGAGATAATTGAAAAATATAGAGATCAATGTTATGGAAATTATGTCCTGCCAATTTTTAACCATAAACAAAAAACCGAAGATCAGGAAAGAGGACGTGCTAAGCGTTTTCGGGAGAAAGTAAACAAGACCTTGAAAAAGGTTGGAAAATTGATTGATTGTGAAAAGGAATTCACCTGGTATGCAGCCCGAGGTACATTTATAACTAAAATGATTGATGATTATGTTCATCCTATTGCTGTAGCAAAAATTGCCGGTAACAGTCCAAAAACGATCTACAAGTACTATTGGGAACAAACTGATAATGAAGGGATAATGAGAAAGATGAACCAGTTAAAACCAGCGTAAGAAAAAGAAATGCCTCCTTAGCGAGGCATTTTTTTTGCTCCTATCTTTACATACCAACGGGATAATTCCTTATCCGAAGAAGGAGCACGAAATATCTGTTATGAAATAAAACGAACTACAGTTGAAAATATGCCTGAGAGGACTGAGAATTAGTCGGATTTATGAAAAATAGAACATAAGACATAAATGACATCTATTGCATCTTATATAATCTTGTCTTATATCCAATATTGCTATATCTTTGTACTCGTTAGCACAATGATAAGAAAAGATGCGAGTGCCTTTTTGCGGTATATTACTGATTTTTGCCTCACTGTTGTTGAGTGCGTGTAACTCACACTCCGAGTCCCTTTCGTTACTTCGGGAAGCTGGGCGTATAATTGAAATCAATCCCGATAGTGCGTTGTTGCTTCTTGATGCAATTGCTGATCCCGGAGAGTTGTCTGAAGCAGATCATATGGAATACCGGTTAAGAATAGTGCAGGCACGCTATAAGAACTTCATTCCCATTTCCGGGGACACAGCAATATTTAAAGCCCGTGATTATTTCATCCAAAAAGCAGGGAATAATTGGGAGCTTAGCTTTCTGAGTTATTTTTACTGCGGTTGTGTCTATCGTGAAAATCAACAATATGATCTTGCGCTCAATGAATATAAACAGGCTTTGGCTGTAGCACAACAGCACAACGATGAAGCACAACAGGCATTCGTGCTTTATAACATAGGTGATCTCTACTTCGGGTCTGCTGAATAATAGATATTTATTCTGAAAATCAGCAAATTAAACGATATAAAATTTGCATAACTGCAAGAAATTGAGTATTTTTACTTCATAAACCTTGCATTTTATGATACGATACAAGAGCTCCAGACAGCTTTCAATATCCGAGTTCAAGATGCCTTTTGAGGCAAAACTGGATGAGAATAATCGGTGGGTTGTTCTTTCAAAAATAGTTCCCTGGGAAGAGTTCGCCCGGCTTTACTACAAGAACTTCAAGAGCAACCGTGGTGCCCCCACCAAGGATGCCAGGCTTGTGCTGGGAGTGATCATCATCAAGCACATCATGAAGACGGACGATCGCGGTGTGATAGAGATGATCCAGGAGAATCCCTACATGCGTGCGTCACGAGGATGCAGCTACATATTGAGTGGCTAAAATATGAAAGCTGTGTTCGTAACTGTCAAAGAGATGGGAGTAGGCCTCCCGCAACCGGCATACAGGTGTAGGTTGCAAATCGCCGAATGCCGCTTCTGAGGCAAGACAGGGGTGGTGAGCGATTCGGAAAAATCAGCACAAGCTGGAAGATGAGTATATAAGAGCTGAATGAGAATGAATCATCGAAGAAGCATCGTTAGGGTTAATAAAGTCATATCAAAACCAGTGGCTGTTATGTACTGCTGGGACAAGAATGGGGGAAACCTGTTTACCGCCCATTTGGTATGCGGTGTATAGATGACAGGAATTATATGCAGGCTCTTTGGCGGAACGTGAGAACCAGGTTGCAAATGATAAGAGAAAAAGCCATAAGCGAATAACGTAAGGCTGAAAGTATCGATGTTGTAACCTGGGGCGGATCATCCCGTAGTAATGAAGAAGGTTCTGTAATGGGACTGGAGTGAAGGGGATGACGTATTTAAGCAAATTGGATTGAACAACTTAAAACTAAGGAGGAATCGATGCAAGGAGCAAAACCTTATGACATAGACAAAAAGGTCGTGTATAATGCATTCATGAAGGTGAAGTCCAACGGTGGCGGTGCGGGCATAGACGGGGTATCGATTGAGAAGTATGAGGGAAACCTTAAATCCAATCTTTACAAGCTCTGGAACCGAATGAGCTCAGGCAGCTATTTCCCCAAGCCGGTAAAGCTTGTGGAGATTCCCAAAACAAATGGGGGGAAAAGGCCATTAGGCATCCCAACGATTGAAGACAGGGTAGCTCAAATGACAGCTGTACTTCTGATGCTGCCGAAAATTGAACCTCACTTTCATGATGATTCCTACGGATACAGACCCAATCGTTCTGCCCATGATGCCATAGCCAAGGCTCAGGAGCGTTGTTGGAAGTATGCGTGGGTACTTGATATGGACATCAGCAAGTTCTTCGACACAATCGACCATAGGTTGCTTATGAAAGCGGTAGGTAAGCATATCAACGAAAAGTGGATACTACTATACATTGAACGCTGGATAAAGGTTTCTTATGAGAAAGTGGATGGAGAACGCACTGTTCGGAACCAAGGTGTGCCACAAGGATCGGTTATAGGCCCAGTTTTGGCAAACCTTTTTCTACATTACGGTTTTGACAAATGGATGACTATCAAACACCCGTCAATACTGTTTGAGCGTTATGCTGATGATACCATTTGCCATTGTAGAACAGAAGAAGAAGCTAGGAAACTCCTGGAATCCGTCAGAGCCAGATTGAGAGAATGTAAGCTGGAACTCAATGAAGAGAAAACAAAAATAGTCTACTGCAAAACCAGTAGGAGGAAAATAAACTATCCAAATGTTATGTTTGACTTTTTGGGTTTTACCTTTAGACCTCGACGGGCCATTGACAAGAGGCATGGAGAGTCTTTTACAAGCTTTCTTCCAGCTATCAGTAAGAAGTCAGCTCAGGAAGTGAGAGATAAAATCAAAGCATGGGATTTATATCGTTTTCAACAATTTAAATTGCCTGTTATTGCTAAGATGAAAAATCCTATCATTGCTGGCTGGGTAAACTATTATGGAAAGTTTGGAAGGACTGAGTTTCTGAAGGTCATGAACTATCTTAACAAGACAATTGCCCGTTGGGCGAAGAAAAAGTTCAAAGGACTAAAAGTTGGCAAAGGTAGGTCAATTTACTGGCTTGCTGATGTGGCTCAGAAAAACAGAACCCTCTTCTATCATTGGAAACAAGGATTTATACCGTATCAAAGATCATGTCAATAGTTTTGAATACGAAGAGCCGTGTGATGGGAGACTGTCAAGCACGGTTCCGTGAGAGGCTGGATGTGCAATTCCTCCGGCCTACTCGACAGTATTTTCTTGGACTCGAAGCTTTCACTTATGAACAGGTAATGACGCCCTCGCTGCTGGTTTCCATCAGGAAACGCATTGATCTGGATGTCTTTGAATCATTGACAGACGATTTAATAAGAAAAGGGTTGAAGCTGAAAGCCGGGACAAAACAAGAAAAGGCTGACACGGTTACGAAGGATGAAGAAGAGGATAATGATGACGACCCTGATCCACATCCCGGGAACAAGGGGAAGCTTCAATTGGATGCAACGGTCTGTGATGCGGATATCAAGTATCCCACCGATCTGGATCTGCTGAACGAGAGTCGTCAAAAAGCAGAGGAACTGATTGATGAACTGTGTTTGAAGCTGGGAGTTCAGGATAAACCCCGCACCTACAGGAGGGTTGCACGCAAGGATTTTTTGAATGTGTCGAAAATGAAGAGAAAACCTGCCAACGTTTTAAGACAAGCGATACGCAAGCAAATCAACTACCTGAAGCGGGATGTACGGACTATCAATGAGATGCTGGACACCATAAAGGATGAACCGGTTCCTTTTGACAGGCGGCAACTGAAATATTTTTTTGTTATCCAGCATCTGCTGGAACAACAGGAGACAATGTACAAGAAGAAGAGCCATCAAGTAGAAGATCGCATCGTGAGCATTCATCAGCCGCATGTACGTCCCATCGTGCGTGGCAAGGCCAAGGCCAAGACGGAGTTTGGCGCCAAGATCAACATCAGCCTGCTGGATGGATATGCCAGGGTGGATCATTTCCACTGGGATGCCTTTAACGAGGGGCAGGATCTTCAGGCACAGGTCGAACGCTTTAGGGAACTGACAGGGAAATACCCGGAGCTGGTTCAGGTGGATAAGATTTATCTCACCCGGGAGAACAGGCGGTTTTTGAAAGAGAAAAGAATCCGCTACACCGGGGAACCACTGGGACGAAAACCGGTAAAAGAGATCAAGAGCAGATACCAAAAACGTAAAGAGCGACGAGAGGCGGCGGAACGCAATCAGGTTGAAGGAAAGTTTGGTCAGGGGAAACGTGGATATGGTTTAAATGATATCCGCGCCAGATTGGCCACGACATCAAACAGTTGGATAGGGGCTATCATTTTTGTGATGAACCTGATCAGGTACATGAGGGATATTCCCCTTCCTTATTTTGTCTCGTTTCTATCGAAACTGATGAAAGTGAGAAATATAAACATTTATCCAGTCAAGCCACAAATGAAATTGTGTGCCTGATTGGGAATTAGTAAGCAGACCCTAATTAATAGAAGATTCCGAAGCACTTTCCGCTCCTTCAATCTCTCCAGACTTCAAAGATCACTGTGCATTGACTACTATCAAAGGATTTTACCCTTATTGATTTATGATAGCATATTAATGTTTAACGGCAACAAATTAAAAGGTTATGTAAGCTTATAATTATTCACATGGATAGAATTTCCTTGTTTTATTGGAATCTATTTGTTGAATAAATTTATAATCATATTTATATTAATCTTCAATTTGCCGAAAAACCAATATCATTTCTATTTTTCTGTCTTTCATTTTCTTTTCATCATATTCAAATTTTAGGTTTGATAATTTTATTGTCTGTACATTATCTTCACAGTATTTCAAGGTTTTCACCAAGTCCACATAACTACCCGATAATATCAAGTTTGCGTTATACAACTTGTGTTCACCTTCACTATCCAGCAATTGGGGTTCATACTGTTTTATCGAGACATTGTTTTCCTTGCATACTTGATTGATAATTTCAACTAACCGGCCATTGCTGATAAGGTTTTCATTATGTAACGGCGACGGTGTTGACATCGGTTTGCCCGACGCGGCGTGTTCCAGTTGCTCTTCCAGAGTCTGGATGTGTTTGTAATCTTTATGCAATTGAATAGTTTTGGAAAATGTACTTTTTCCAAGTATGATGGGCATAAGTATGACCAATGCCGCTACCTTGATTATTCCGATATAGTACTTCATAGTATTATATGTATTTCAAAATCATACGACCCGGCATCCTTCAAATTATTGATGGTAATGATGTCAACCTTGTTGAACAATTTATCTTCCTGCAGATACTGGGCAAACAGTAGAACCGTACCGGCGATCTCCGATTTCCCCTTGATAATAATCACATTGTTGGTGTCACTTCCGGTCTTTCCTTTCGCAGTAGGTGTTTTTTCAGGGAAAAATACCATCGACGACAAACGGACATCCTTTGGCATATAGGACGCAATCCGATCTGAAAACAATGCCAATGGATACGACTGGATTTTATTATACTCCCCAAACAACCGGTTGGCTTTTTCACTGTTTTCCGTTTCCTGTTTATTTTTCTGAAGCCGGGTATTGTAAGCCGTTTCACTGATGTCATACTTTTCCTTCATATTGGAAAAGACCACATAATTGACAAAAAGGAGCACGAAGAAAAAGAGCAATACCGGCAGTTTGATTTTATCGAAGAGGCTGTCAAAGAGAAACGCCCTGAATTCTTTGGATTTCCTTATAAGGTCAAAATCTACTTTCTTTTCATAGAACTCCTGCAGTGCAATATGAATATCGATATCCTTTTGCCCGGAAACTGTTATGTCGGCAATATAAAGGTTTTTCCCTTCTATCCCGGCAAATATATTTTCGAGTGATGTCTTACGTATGAAATCTATTCTTCCATTATCATTATCTTCATGTATCGTCCATAAGAGATTATCATTTTCAGTTATCTTTGAGATGGCATCGTTACCGGAAGCGCCATATTCCTTTGAGCCTACATCACTTCCCGTAATGAGCAATACGGCAATCCCACTCTTTTTCTTCGGCCAATCTTCTTTATCATTGCCAATTTCCTGTAAAACAATCCCGGAATTCTTCAACGAATATCTGGCCGTGCTTATCCCGATTGAAGTAACGCCATTGCTTGCATCAACCTCAAAGACTGTAATTTCACTCAATATGGGAGGAAGTAGGTTCATGCTATTGAATGATTACGGGTCTGATAAAAACGTTCAGTTTCTCCGATGACTTGACCTTGGTCGTGTTCCCAAAAAGCAGCCGTAAAACCGGGACCCGTGCAAGGAAAGGCAATCCCCGGGTTGAGGTGTCGGTCAGGTTCTTTTCGATTCCCCCTAACAATACCATTTCCTGGTCCTTTACTTTAATAATGGAATTAAAACCTCTCTTGGTCATGCCGGGAGGAGCGTCTTCATCACTACTCTCGCGTACGGTAAATTCCGCCTGGTCCAAATTGATTTCAAGGGTGATTACACTGTCAAGGCTGACATAAGGCGTAATCTCCAACACAAAATTGGCTTCCACGTTTTTCCACAAATATGACTCCGACTGGAGCGGGTTTTGTGTCCCTATGATATTGACCTGGCTTTCCTTGTAATATTTGACCTCCCCGCTTTTCAACACGGCTTTATGCCCGTTCAATGTCGATAACCGGGGAGTTGACCTCAAAATAATCTTTCCCGCATCTTCCAGGAATTTCAGATCGGCATAGAAGTTAGGGGTAACCCTTCCCAGGTTAATCGATCCAAAACCGTTGAACGAGTTAATGATCCTGTTTACGGAAGCCGCGCTCATCGAGAAGTCGACGCCCGGACTTATCGTTCCCCTTCCAACCGACGGTTCATTTCCTACTCCCATGGACAGACCGATGGATTGTGACGTCTTGTCGGTGGCATCCACGATAATGACATCAAAGGTTATCAGTGGGACGCTCCTGTCTATTTCATTCAGGAAATTCATGATCCTGATCACCGACCGCTGGTCGCCGTTGATCACCAGGCTGTTCAAATCCGGGAAAGTGATGATTTCCACATTTGTTTTCAGCTCCGCGGGTATGTATTCGGATACCTTGTCTACTGTACGGTACTTCATCGGGAAAACCTGTACGGTTGACAAGCGTTCCCCTTCGGTATGGCTTCCTATTATATAGACACCGTTATCAATCCGCCATGTGATGTTTGTACCTGTAAAGAGAACGTTCAGGAAGGTACGCAAGTCTACTTCTTCCACATTGATATTGGTGGCATGTTCAAACTGGTTGGATAAGAAATAATTCACACCCAGCCGGTGAAAAACATTCGGGATAATATCACGTACATTCCCGGCAGTAATCTTTGCCGTGATCAACCCTAAACTGTCTACCATAATTTCATCAAAACTGAAGATATTACCGGCCGGCTCTGCCCCTTCCCCTTCAATTTTGTATACTGACCATGATCTGTCCGATTGTCTTGCATATTGCAAGCCATTCACTGCCGCGATAGTCCGGACCGCTTCATCCATTCCCATGTTCATGCCATAGGCCGAAACACGTTGTCCATAGAGTGACTGGGGTATAATGATATTGCTTCCTGTGGCTTCCATGAACTTCTTGGTAACCTGTTCCAATTTGCTGTCGGAAAAGTCAAAAGTCGCCTGTTCCCTTAACGGATCATATGCGAGATGGACAGGAGGATCTATTTCCGGTTCGTTATATGGGATTACGGAGAGTATGTTATCCATGACTTCTATATCCAGGCTTTTCTCCTTACAGATGAAAAAGAGGATGTCTGTCACCGGGACCTGTTGGAGATTACAATTAATGAGTTTGTCCGGTCCAAAAGCTACATTGATATTCAGGTTTTGTGCTTTGGCCAAACTCCTGATCAGTTCCGAAACCGGAAAATTTGTAACAGAGACATCCACCTTTTCAGCGTATCGGCTATCGGCATACGACAAGCGTTGCAACTTACTTCTAAGTTGTACCAGCCGGGAGTCTTCCGGGGACTGGGCCGGCAGGTTTACCGAAAAACCTATCAGTAGAATGAAAAATGTAATATATCTCTTCATACCCTTATGTTGTTCGTTTCAAATTGTGTATCTATGCTTGTCTGTTTATACCGCTTCACTGATGACAGGTAAAATTTCTTCCAGTGAGGTTTCACCATTGCCGAATAGTTCCAGGGCTGAATCCTTCAGTGTTTTGATATCATGCCGCTGCAAATATTCGTCAATATCAGTTTCACTTTTTCTTATCAATTGTGACAGATGCTTGTCGATCAGGATAACTTCATAAATTGCCTTCCTCCCCAAATAGCCCGTGTAATAACATTTCCCGCATCCCGTTTTTTCATAATAGATGTTGTTGGAATCCAGCTTATACCCGGCGGTAAAAGATGCGTCGGGATGGAACGTTTTTTTACAGTGGGGGCATAACAGGCGTATCAACCTTTGAGCCACGCATGCAATCAGTGTTTCGGAGATCAGGTAGGGATGTACTCCCATATCTATCAATCGGGTTATGCTTCCCCATGCGCTATTGGTGTGGATAGTGGATAATAATAGATGCCCTGTTAAGGAGCTGCGGATTGCCATTTGCGCCGTATCCTGGTCACGGATCTCTCCCAGCATAATGATATCGGGATCCTGGCGGAGAAACGTACGTAGGGCGCTTCCAAAAGTCAAGCCTATCTCCTCTTTCAATTGCATCTGGTTTATCCCCGGCAGTGTGTACTCCACGGGGTCTTCAATGGTGAGGATATTGTTATCCTGCCGGTTCAATATACCCAAGGTGGCATATAATGTGGTACTTTTTCCCGATCCGGTAGGTCCGCTTATCAGAATAAGCCCGTTAGGTTGCATGATCGCCTTATAATAGTCTGAATATTGTTTATCACTGAATCCCAAACGGGTCAACGAAAGCAGGCCCTGGTCTTTCGATAGCAACCTGAGTACGATCTTTTCGCCGTAAATGGTGGGCATCACCGAAACACGCACATCGAACTTGAGGTTGTTCCTTTCAAACAATATCCTTCCGTCCTGTGGTAACCTTTTTTCTGATATATCCAGATTGGCCAGTATCTTGATCCGGTTTACCAGTGCCGGATAATCTGTCTTGTTGATGATATACCGTTCGATCAGTTTCCCGTCTATCCTGAAACGGACACGGCATTTTTTCTCGTACGGTTCAAAATGGATATCGCTCGACTTTAATGTATCGGCTTCCTCTATCAGCTTTCCCACGAAGTCCGAATTGCCTATGTTCAGCGATTGGGCATTGGATGAGAAGGTACGGTCCTGGCGGTAATAAGAGTTCAGTGCTTTTTCCAGGTCCTGCACGTCAACCGGGACGATTGCAATATTCAAATCATAGATGATGGCAATTTCCTGTATGATCTTTTCATAATCCATATTCTCTTCCCCATAGCATTTCAATATGTTATCCTCCTTCATTTCAAAAGGGATAATCCGGTAATTCGTTGCCTCCTTGCTGGAGAATAACTGGATCAGTTCGGTGGGAATATGGGAGTTTATCATAAATATTATCTTAACTGTTGATAGATAAGCAGGACGCAAAGGCACACACCTACACCGGAAATTAACGGGATGTTGGTATTTCGTTTGCGGACAAGGGTATGGATACCCCACATTGACAAGGTAGCTGCAAAAGAGACCAGCATGAAAACCAAGAATAGTCGGGGTGTAAAGAGGGGAGTCAGAAACAGGATGAACAGGATATCCCCTTTTCCCATGATGGATTGCCCTGACCTGTATTTCAACAGGAAATAGATATATACGCACGATCCGATTAACATCGATAAAAATATATTTGTTGCAATGTCCATGGAGGTTGCGTGTAATCCTTTTTCCATCAGGCTGGTTATAAGCACTATTGCTCCAAACAGCAGCAATTGCCATAAAACAACGGTCCTGCTTCTGTAATCTGACAGGATCATCAGTGCCAATGGTACCAGGATCAACAGTTGCATATTCAGTCCCTTTCTGTTTCCCGTAGTTGTTTGTCCTGGTCTATTTCCCAGGTGTTGTATTTCCCGTCCCTGTCAAAATCGACTACGGCGATTGCCTGCGCCTTATATCTATTTTCGTCGGCTTCAACAATTTCAATCCTGTAATTGGCGGTACCATCCTCAGTTATCAGGGGCTGTTGTTCAAAACCCAGTTCATCAAGGGAAGATGAGTACCTGGAATGTGTAAAGAAATAACTCTGCTGCAGTGAATGCAGGAAGACCAGTTGTTGCTGTGCCTCCACACTCTTTGCTTTCGAGATAAGGGGCATCAGGTTGGGCAGGGCTATTAATACCAGAATGCCGATAATCACCAGAACCACCAACAGTTCAGGCAATGAAAATGCGTTTAGTTTTCTGGAGCCGAAACGCGGGTTGATTAGATTTTTCATAGGATATGAATTAATTCGTTATTATAATTTTCAACAAGCACATGGAATTCGGACTCACCTGTTATCACAAATACAGGATAAACATAAGGCAATTATCATTACTCTATATATGTTTTCTATGAAAAAGCACTTTTGACGGTAAAATACTTTTTTTCATGATGATATATTCTTTATACTATAATATATGGTTGTATATCAATAATAAATATATTAAAAGTATAAGCCGCTTTATCAAAGATGCTCAATGAATGTGTTAGGATTGTAACCTTCCCTATTTGTAGGACAGTTCCGAGTTAGACAAAATTATTAACTTTGTTTGGCATAGGAAATAAAATGAAAAAAAAAGTACACAGTGAGTCAGAGAAGGTAAAGGCAGTCCATCAACTTGAAAGTGGGGTGGATGCCGCAGTTGTAGCTCGTGACTACAATATATCCAGGGCTACCCTTTATAATTGGAAGTCCAAGTATAGTGGAATGGAGATCAGTCAGGTTAAACGTCTCAAAGAGCTTGAAGATGAGAACCGCACGTTGAAACAGATGTATGCTGACCTTGCACTTGACAACAAGATACTGAAGGAGGTCATCGAAAAAAAACTCTAGAGCCCGAGGTAAAGAAGGAATTGGCAGGAGATATAGTGGAAGAATATGGTGTAAGCATCTCTCGGGCGTGCAAGCTGATGGACATCCATCGCTCCTACTTCTATTATACTGACAAGAAAGATGACACTGAAGTTGAAGACGCAATCCGTGCTGCCGCCAACTTCGGTGATGGCTTCTGGAAGATTTATTCAAGGCTGAGACGTGAGGGTAAGACATGGGACCACAAGAAGGTTTACAGGGTTTACAAGGCAATGCACTATGAGAAGCGAAGCCGTTTGAAGAAACGTCTGCCTGCAAGGGTGAAGAATCCTCTGGTTATGCCTAAAGAGCCCAATGTTACCTGGTCCATTGACTTTGTCAGTGACAGGATTGAGTGCGGAAGACAATTCCGTGTTCTTAATATCATAGATGATGCCTGCAAGATTGCCGTGACACAGGAGATATCGATGTCCATGCCGGCAAAGCGTGTCATCAAAGTTCTGGAAAAGGTCATATGGCTTAATGGCAAACCAAAGAACATACGCTGCGACAATGGTCCTGAGTTTATCGCCCAGGTGTTCAAAGATTGGTGTAAAGGCAATGAGATAAACATTATGTATACTCAGCCTGGTAAACCCACCCAGAACGGCTACATTGAACGCTTCAACGGAAGCTACAGAAGGGCTGTACTTGACAGATACATTTTCCGAAACTTGTCTGAAGTCAGGGAACTGACAGAAGCCTGGCGGAATGACTACAACGAAGAACGGCCCCATGAGGCGTTGGACAACATGACACCCTTTGAGTATAGGGAAGAACTGATAAAACGAAAGGAAGCAGTATGACAGATGTTTTGACAAGCAAAGGTAACACTAGCCACTACAGCGGTCAAGGCCAAGACGAGTGCCCTGGCGGGCAGTCTTGCCCGCTGTATCGTCTAGTATTGGGAGTGGCTTATCAAAAATCTGTCCGACATCATAACATTGTATACATAAATAACTAATTTAGCAGTCTAATCAAAGACTGTCCTAAAAAGGGGTAGCTTACAGGATAGCAAATATAATATATAACTTTTATTAGGCAAAAAATAAATGTAATATTAACTATATTTGGAGTGAATATTATTGATAACGGAATAATCATTTACTGATATATCTAAATAATATTTCACAAGGATTTGTCTGAAAAGTGTGTAGAAGAATTATTCTACTCTCAGTCTTTTTAAAATCCCTCGGAAGTTTCTACTTCCGAGAGATTGTTTATTAGCAAAAGAACCGCAACATCTAAATATTTAATTGATGTAACTTTGCCCTTTGCGGGTATTGTGAATGATAAAAACCTTCAGTGTTTTTAAATTTTGTTACATAATCATTCAATTCATATTCTTCACTTTGCAGGATTCTATATACGAATATCTTGTCATCTTTGACGTATAAAACAGTATTGGGTAAATGTTGACAATGTAACATATATTTTGGCCTTTTTTTCAGAATGCTTTTGATCGCATTTTTTATTTTTTTTGAAAATTTTTTTGAAAAAGTCGGATAAACATCGCCATATATATCCAATCTATCTTCTGTGAAAAATACATAGTATGTCGGATTGAACTTTCTATCATGACAATAAATATTAAAATCGTATTCAAAGCCTTCTACCAATAAATAATTATCGGTATCTAGTTTAGTCATATCTATATCGACATTCAAGACAAACCTAATATTCTGATCTTTTATTCCATTTTTTATTATGTTATATTCCCTATTAATCTCCTCATCCATAGGTTCACCATAGGCATGTAGTGAAGACCGAATAATGGCATCTTTCAAATTATTTAGATACTTTAGTGAATCCAATTGATTATACTTCTCTTCAATTAATTGAAGATGCGATTGAGCTTTCATATATTGAAAAGTACATACAACTAATAAAAATGATATTACAAATTTTAATTTTTCCATGATTATTTATTAATATAGAGTTACTTCATTCCGCTAACTTCCCATGTTTTGAAATAATTAGTTTTTACAAGATCTGTGTATTTATAACTTCCTATTCTCAATTGAACTACTACCTTGTTTGAGTAATATTTTATAGAACGAATATTATCCGCATGAAATACAGTTCCATGTTTCATATGGACAGTAACCATTTTGCCAGAATCTTTTATAGATTGCATAGCACTAGAATTTTCAAGTTGTGCAGGATTGAATCTTTTTGCATAAAGATTATCATTTATCAAGTTGTCATATTCGCCTAATTTCATTGTAACACCCCGATCGTCAATATAGTTAGTCCGCTTTACGTATTCATCATATGATGTACTTCCTTCAAAATGTTTGTCAAGTTCAGCTAACGTTGTGGGTACGCAGTCATTCAATTTGGTGGACCCAGCTCTTGGGGTTTTGAAATCGACTACAGTATGTGGTTTCTCGGCATTGATAAATGACCATTGCCCTCTCCCGTGTTTAACATCATTCCCCCACCAGACATTCTTTCCCTGCTTGAGCGCTGCCTTTCCACCAGCAATACCTCCACCGATTGCACCGGTAACAGCACCATTTATGGCTCCGGAGATTGTACTTGATTTCCAGTTGTCGAAGAAATTATTCCCACTCATCAAATTATTTCCACCATTTAGGAGGAAACTGCTACCCGCACCCAGGACAGATCCGGATAATGCTCCGACTCCAGCTCCTGCTGCGACTCCAACTGCCTTGAAAGTAGCGGCGGCCCATGCTCCTCCAGCGGCAGACAGGGCTCCAACGCCAGCCCCAACGCCAAAGTATCCTAATCCTTTCCAGAAGTTTCCATCTATATTTTTCCAATTAGCAACCAAATTAATAGCCCCTCCTACAATAGCTCCGATAATCAGATGGATAAATTCCCCATCTTCATCTATGTACATCAGAGGATTGTTCAGGGCATAGCTGTACCGGTTGAAGTTCTGGGTGAAATCAGGCATTTGCACATACGGGTCAGGACTTAGAAAGCGTCCCAAAGCCGGATCGTATAACCTTGCATTCATATTCACCAGTCCAAACCAGGGCAGGTATTCATGGCCAGTATAACCCCGTCCAAGGAACAGTGCCGGCTCACTTCCCGGAGCGTATGCCACCTGCGTGGATGGATTCCTGAGCCGTCCCCAGGCATCGTAGCTCAATTCCTGTTTCAAAGAACCATCTGCATTGGCTATGTGGGTAACACTTCCCAGATAGTCCCTGCAAATATAGTAAATTTTCCAACTACCAGCTTCTTTTACATAAACGGCAGGTGCTGAATAGGCATCCCCCCCAAGGTACAACCTTTCGGTATTGGAAGGGGTATCCAGTTCGTACTGCCCCCCTATGTAGTATCGAGTCAATACCGGAGTGGTTCCATTGGCAACGTACATCTTAACCCTGTCTCCTGCCGCATTATATGTGAATGATGCGCTCAAACCGTTTTCGTCTATTCGTGATGGCCTTTGGAAAGAAGTATACGCTACGCTCTGGTTGCGCAACGGTACCGCTGTTCCTTCCGGACTGAGCATGGTTACCTGGTATGGCTTGGCGGAGTTGCCATAGATCATGGTGCCGACACCCTCTATCCGCGTTATGTTACCGTTTGCTGCATAGGTGATTGCCTTGCCGGAAGCGCTAGTCAAACGGTTCAGGTTGTCGTAGGAGAAATTTTCCGTCTTGCTGTGCTTGTTGTCAGTCCGGCTTAAAAGGTTGCCTTTCTGCACGTCGAAACTGTAGGTGAAGTTCTGGATGCTTCCTGCAGTCCTACCCGTAGGTATCCCGAAAGCGTTATACGAGTAGCTTCTACTTATGCTTCCTGATGTGGCCGCTGTGTGTTGACCCAATGCATTCTCGGCAGTAAGTTTCCATATGGTGGTTGAACCATTTAGCTTTATTTCCGTATTATGTCCATTAGCGTAAGCGAAATTTTCGGTTCCCAATGTTCCACTTTGTGCCGTATATTGAATCGAGGATATGTTGCCACCGCTATAGGTATATGTCTTTTGCATCCACTTGCTGTCGGGAACTGTTTCTTTCTCTGTTAATATCCTATCGTAAGCATCGTAAGTGTATGTTTTGGAAGTACCATTTGTCGAAGTCTCGCTTGCTAACAGTCCATCCGCATTATATACATATGTGATTGTAAATTCCCCCTGGCGCTGCAGGCTGGTAATCCGGTCGTATTTATCGAAAACTGATATATTGGTTCCTTTTGGATTGGTCTGGGTAAGCGTCAATACTCCGGCTGTGGCATATGAATAGGCGGTTGTCTGACGACCCGCACTTGGATCTACGAGCGCGGTCTGCCTTCCAAATACATCATACTCGAATGAAGTTACCGCTCCTCCCGGAGCTGTAATGGCAGAATGTTGGCCATCGGGACGTAGGGTATATGTAATAATACCTCCAGGATCTGAAGCGCTTACCATCGCCCCCGAGGCATCCATTGTCCTTGTGGAGGCAATCCCGTTCTTCGTTTCAGTTGTTCAAACAATTCTTTCAACGAATTGCAGCGGATACGTGTTATATCTAACGAAGGCAACCAAGCACAAATAATGCTATCGCCACTTTCAGGTACAAAGAAACGGGTTATTTGTTGTTCTTCCATCACCCGCCTTGTTTTATCCGCCTGATTGATTCGTTTTACGCACCAATTCACGCAAAAACTTTCGCCACACTGAATCACTAAAAACATCAAAGCCGGAAAGGCTTTCTGTACCATTGTAGCTACCGGCATCGCTTTAGCCGGATTCTTGATACTTGCTTCGGCAATGATGATTTGGTCGTAAGCCTGTTCATCATCCATGTATGCAGCCAATCCAATGGTGCGGGTCTGCAATAAACCTTTCATCGTGAGCTTTTCTATCTCTTCACGCAACAATCGTTTTTCCCCGGAAGACAAAGGCGCTTTCTCGGCAAAAAGTTTTTTGCTGATAGGCGTATTGATTAATGCCCCGGACGGTATGTTGAAGTACTCTATCATTATAGGTTGATTTTTCTTATCCTGTTGGTAAGCTCTTCCATCCTCTCGATAATTTTATCGAATGTTTTTTTGTCTTTATCATAAATGAAACTCTCTTTCATGTTTTCGTAATCTTTTCTCCAACTCCCCATCAAGTGGTCGGGAGGACAAATCCGGATCTGAGCAGGTTCGTGTGTTGTATAGTCAACATCCTTTATGCTGTTGAACTTTTGACGATGATTGACAACGGCTTTGTATAAGTCCGTATCTTGCAACGCTGATTGAGCGAAAGAGCTATCCATCATCTTTTCCAAATCGTATAAATGTCTTGACATCCTATCCGTGCGTGGATTTTCCTTTTGATACTCCTCGTGCAATAAGAATATTTTTTCCAAAAAGGTACGTTCCGGTAATACGGACTTAAAAAGTGACTTTATTTCGCTATCAATTTCAGGAAACCGGGAATGGATAAGTGTTGCAATTTCTCGATTTTCAAAAGGTTCGTCCAGAGACATGGCACTGAACTCAATCTTGACAACCGGAAGGAGATAATCTATTTTAGTCGGAAGAATACTTTGGTATTTTACTTCTACTAAAGTTATCATATCGCTACTGTTTTTTGTAACAAGCTCAACTTTATAACCTGTTATTCCTTCTGAAGAAAGTATACCATCTAACTCGGGGAGCAACTTCTCTTCTATGTGATGGAAAGCTTCTCGGCGAATTTTTGTTCGTTGCTGATTGGTTTCTTCAGGTAGATCGAAAAACGAACGACTTATAGTCAAATCTATATCTTCACTGAAGCGACTAATCAATCCCCACGCTTTACTGAGGGAAGTTCCGCCCTTGAATTGCAAAAAATCCGCCCACGAAGATTTTGACAATGCTACCAAAATGGCCGTTACCCACCAATCCTTTTCAATTGCCTGTTCTGCTGAAATTTTTCTGGCCACTGCTGTTTGTTGTAGCAAAACCATTTTTTCATCTTCGCTATAATTCAGCCAAATACTCATTCTGTTACTGTTTTTATGATTGGTAATAGCAATTCTTTCATCCATACCGGCGACAGGTATAAATCGTGCATCATTGTTGCTCGCTCTTCGGCATCACTCTCCGAAAGAAGCTTACTTATTTTGTCCTTTATTTCGTCCGTTACCTGATTTTCTCCAAGTTCTTTTAGTGCAATAATTATCAATGGCAGAAGCTTACCCTTGAATTGAAAGTTTTTCTGAACAACATTTTTGAAAATAATATTCCTTTCGCCAACTTGCACTTTTCGCTTAGCTCCGTTGGTAATATATACGGCGTTCATCGGTACTTGAGTAGAAAAGCCCAAAATATTTAAGGCAGTATCACCGGTTGGCATAATCTGAGCCCTGTCTCGTTCGGCTATTTTGTGGGCAATTTGGTCAATCGTAGGGTGCAAAACACCAAATTGCGTTTTTATGGGATTCATATAGATGCCGGTTGCCACACGAACAATGATGCCTTCATTTTGCAGACGGGATAACGTTCGGGTAACAAGGCTATCATTATTTAAATCTTCAAAATCACGCACAGTGAACAAGTCGCCTTTCTTAAAGCGAGTTACTCGATCTCTAACTTTTTGTGAAATATTCTCTTCCATCATTAAACCCCAATAATATTGTCCGAAATATTCGGTAGATTTCGGACAAAGATAAAGAATTATTTCCGCTTGACAACAACAAATGCCACAATATCAAAATCGCTTTGTGAGGTAACCCCTTCGGCATTGAGCGAAACTAACTCTGTAGAGAAAAACGAAGCAGCACCTACCTCTTGCGATTTACCGATGACACTCTCAATGGCTAACTGAAAAGCGGACGAATAGGCTTTCATATTGGCATAGTTCTTTGTCTCTTTTTTTAGGTTTTGCGCCAACTCTGCCAGTACTTCCGTTTTGCCCTGACACAGTTTTTTCAGATAATCCAAACAACGTTTTCCCTGCATATAGCCCAAAACAGGTTCTCCACCTTCGCCCATATAAACCAAATAATAAGGAGCCAACAGGCTTTGCCCTTTTTGTTGTACAGAGCTACGCATACAGAAAATAGTTCCGGGAGGTATCTCTTCATCGTCTGTTTCAACTACGGCATGAATCCCCAAAGGAATATTCTGCAAATCGACAAGGTAGTTTTTCTCGTATTCCATAATGTCCATCCGGAAATCGTTCATGTTGGTATCCGTAATGGTTATTCCACCTTGGATATCTTCCAAATCGAGTACTGTACTTTGGAGTTGCTCCAGTTGCTTGCGACGATATTCCAAATCGGTCATTTCGTCGTTTTCATTCATCTCTATCAGGTTCTCCTCGCCCGTAGCAGAAATATCGAGTAAGACCATTTTGCCTTTTACCCGGCTCTCAAGGTTAATATACTCGTTCAACTCCATATTCGGCCAGAAGTTGACCAACTGGATTTGCTCGTTTTTTGAACCTAAGCGGTCGATACGCCCGAATCGTTGAATGATACGCACCGGGTTCCAGTGGATGTCGTAATTGACCAGGAGGTCGCAGTCTTGCAGATTTTGCCCCTCCGAAATACAATCGGTGGCAATGAGCAGGTCAATTTCCCCTTTTGCATGGGGAAATGTTTTGTGGCGTTCTTTGGAAAAAGGCGAGAAGTGCGTAAGCAACTCGTTCATCTCTTTCCGTTCAATACCGGGAAAGTTCGTTTTGTTTGTTCCGCTTCCTTTGATTAAAGCGGCGTACAATCCGTATTCTTTTAATATCCACTCCGACAATTCTTTATAAAGGTAAGTAGCGGTATCCGCAAAAGCCGTGAATACAATCACTTTTTTGTTATTGTCGTTAAGCGGGTTTTCTATTTTGTGGGCAATGACCTCTTTCAGGCGAGTCAGTTTTTCGTCACGAGTAGTGGATATGGTAGCAGCACTTTCCATGAGTTTGGTTAACGTATCCCGATCGTACTCCAACTCCTGCCGCCATTTTACCAAATCGATATCCTGTAGCAATACTTTTACCTTGTTGCCAATCAGGTAGTCGCTTTCATCATCCTCGATATCAATGTTGTCAATCGTGACAGAGCTGTCGGAAAGCTCCGTAATGTGTTCTATCTTATACAGATTGTCATTGACCTGCTCCAGCAACGCTTTTATACTCAGATAAAACGAATAGATGGAACTTTCCATCCGTTTCAGGTAGTTCACCCGCATCAAGTCCACCAAGTTCTTTTCACGGTCGGATTGCTTAAATACACTTCCGGTACTTAATTGATAGTCGTATTTAGCGGCATACTCTGCCTTTTTCTCTTCTTTGAGAGAAGATATAGGCGAGAAATTTGCCAAATTCAGCTTGCGAATAGCATTGTTGATATTACGTAACGAAGGAAACAGTTGTTCACTGTCGATATCGGTTTTTTCGTTTATCGGTCTCAGACGGGTCGGAAACCTTCCCACATCCGCCGAATCGTAATATTTCACGATATGCTTGCGTGAACGGGCGATAGTAAGCATGTCCAATAGTTTAAAATAACGATTATCCAACCGGTCGAACAACTCGTTTATATTCCGATCCGAATATTTTGCCCAATCGGAAAACTGCCGCTGCGCCAGCTTCATTACGTTGGATATATTATCTATGCCCTCTTCTTCGAACACGCTGTCGTCGCCTTCCGTGATAAACGATATTTGGTTTTTGAGATCATTCATCCGGTTGTTCACCGGTGTCGCCGAAAGCATCAACAGTTTTGTTTTTACACCCTTTTTGATGACTTCATTCATCATTCGGGCATAACGAGTCATTTCGCCTTTAGAGGGATAGCTGTTTCTGAAGTTATGCGATTCGTCTATTACGACCAAATCATAATTTGACCAATTAATTGTCGCCAAGTCAATATCGCCCGATTTACCCCGCACACGAGTTAAATCGGTATGGCTAAGCACATCGTAATTGAAACGGTCGTTAATCAGAATGTTGCGCTTGTCGTTTTGCGTATAAACTGTCCAGTTGTCACGCAGCTTCTTGGGGCAAAGTACCAACACACGGTCATTTCGCAATTCGTAATATTTGATAACGGCAAGTGCTTCGAATGTTTTTCCGAGCCCCACACTATCGGCAATAATACAACCGCCATATTTTTCAATTTTCTCGATAGCCCCCATTACACCATCTTTTTGGAACTTGTAAAGTTTATTCCAAATTTCTTTATCTTTAAATCCGGTTCTTGATTTAAAAATCTTATCGTCGGCAAAATCAACAATGGAATAATGAAAAAGATGATGCAAAATCATGTAATACACAGCATCGGGAGAGTAGTCCTTAAACCCTTTTTTTAACTCATCCAAAGCCAGTTTTGTAATCTCTTTGGACATGGAAGTATCCGACCATATTCCGTCAAACATTTGTTTGTATTGCGCCACCTCTTCTTTTTTGTTGTGAAGAATATGTAGCTGTGGTTTCTCCGAGTTGATAAAACCCAATGAATCTGCACAGAAGTCTGCCATACCGGGATTGATTACACAGCTATCGTGCTCATTTTGGATAAATATTAACTTAAATCCGAATGAATTAGGAACTCTCAAAGCACGAATACGACTTCTTTCAAGTATGTGGGTACATTCTTCTGCTGCATATCGTAGTAAGAGTTGCCTTTTCAGTCCTCCCTCTTCGGCGGTTCCCCAAAAAGTATTATCCAAGGCAATGGATACCCCTTGAGGATTTTTTGTTTGCGGGTTTGATAAAAGCAGGATTTTTAATCCTTTTGTGTGTTTCATTTTTTCCCGCAAAAGATAAAAGGCATAGATGCTAAACATTCCGGTACTGACAGACACCGAAGTGTTTGAATCTAACCGTTTAGCTATCTCATGCTCAACTGTTCGGCCCTGTTTGTTATCTAATATTTCCATACGCTTGGTTGCTTGCTACTTTTTAGTTGTATGAAGTAACTCTCGAACATCCACATCCAAAGCTTCTGCAATCTGACGAAAAACGTCAATAGAGGGCTGAGCCTTATTGGAACACCATCTTGAAACAGTTGCTTCATTCTTTCCTATTGCTTCGGCAAGCCAGCGATTTGTTCTATCGTTCTCAGCTAAAACAACCTTAATTCTATTGATTACTTTCTTATCGGTCATATTATGATTATTTTCATCAAATATTTGACGCTATTAATCGCAAATATACGGTTTTCCTTTAAACTAAACACAGAAAAAAGACAATAATTTCAATCATAAAATAACGAATCAGAGGTGCAAGGTGCAAGTAATATCTATATAGATATCTTGCACCTTGCACCAAACTTAAAACATTGTGATTCAAAATAGTTGTTGATTTGAAAATAAGTTGTAACTTTGAACTTGAATTTTATGACGACAGATTAGTGTCAATAGCAGCCAAAATTGCCAAAAGTAAAGCAGAAGAAGACGCTAACCTAATTTGTACCCCCCATAAAGGTCTTTGAAATAATAAAACACTGAATATTAGCAGTCTGACAAATTTAATTCAAAATTAGTCTGACTGCCAAAATAGGAAGTTTGGAAATACAGTGGTGGAAGCACTTAAATACAGTTAGTTAGGAGTTCCTAACCTAAACTGTACCCCCTAAGAAAAAATGAGGGAGTAAGATGCTGAAAGAAAGCAGATTATCTTACAAAGGTGGCTTTCCCGTCCATACCGCAATAAAGGGTGTAAATCAAGTGGTTATAAGATTTACACCCTTTTTTACACCCAGAAATGAGGATATTAAGATATATTATTTTGATTATAGATGAAAGTATATAAATGGTGTATTAGAATAGACAGAGATAAAATTCCATTTTTCGATAACATCATTTTTATCAATATCAAAAATACTTTTCAATCCTACAGTATCGTATGTGATGAAAAGAGAGTACGGTAAAGACAAATCTCTGTTTTTATTTCTAATGACTTTTGCTAAAACCTCTTTATCGGGTAAACTATGTTTGTTCTCGCCATTACTACTAATAATGTATTTGCTACATTTTATCATATCAAAGAAAGAAGAGCTATTATTTCCTTTACTTGCATGATGAGATAAAATAACATAGTCGCACACCAAGGGGCGATTAACAGAGTATCCTTTTTGAGTTAATGACTCAATTACAACAGATGGATGGGAATCTGCTAACCACATTATCTTTTTACCTTGATATTCGACTAATACAGAGACACTACTCTTATTCTCTAAAGACTTATCTTCATTAAATCTATCCAAATTAAATTCTTCTATGTTTTTGTTATAATCATTTTGGGCTATCGCTTTGGCTGAACTTATTTCTTCAATCTCGTTGGTTTGAAAGGGAATTTCAGTTTTGTATTTATCTCTTAATTCTGTAATAATGGAGGAGGTCGGTGAAAGAATATGAATTTTCATTCCAAAACGATCCACAGTTCCTAAATCTGTCGTAATATCCTTTTTAGGTAACTTATTGTTTAGTCTTAGAAAATTGTATAATTTATCACCTTGACTAATACTCATAGCAGAAGATACAGCCTCTTGTCTTTTATCATAAACAACAGCCTCTTGTCGAGGTGGATTATAAAACCATTCTCTTGTAATATCCTCTATTTCTTTATCCTCAACAGATTTGATGTATTTCATTACTCCGCCTATATGGTCATCGTGAATATGAGAAATAATCCACAAATCAATGCATTCTCCTGCTTGAATTAAATCATTAATTACTTGTCGTAAGACTTTGCGATAAGTTCGTTCATAACCAGAATCTAAAAATATATTATGTGGCTTTTCATCATCGCCGATAAAACGAATTCGAATGGCATCACCGCATTCTGCTTGGTAACAAAACAATTCCATAACTAATCTCTACTATACATTTTCAATTCGCCCATTAACTTACCATTATCCAAATAATACACCCCACAAGGAACTGCAAAGTAAGAATCTTGTCTTTGGTTCATATCAAAAGACATTTTCTCTCCGAGTAGTGTCCAAATTATATCTAAATCATTTTCTTCTAAAAATCGAATTAAATCTCTTTTTCGTATGAGGACACTTCTTGGTTTACTGTTAATAACAACAATTTCATTATCACTATTTTTTAATGTTCCATCTATTGGAGCATATTGAAGCTTCATCCCTTCAAAAATATATTTACAAGGTATATTGTAGGACTGATTTGCGCCCGACTTGTCTCCTTCTATGCCTCCATTCGCAGATTCGGTGGCAACTATAACCTTATATTTAGTATCTTGAATGGTTTCCCATATTTTTTTGTTATGCTTGTAAACATCCAGATAGGCTGGTGACCAAAATTTTTCACGGTTAATCAAATTTGACTCATTATCTCTATTACGGGGTAACCAATCACCCCAAAAGTTTTTAGTTTTAAGATATTTGATTATTTTTTGTTTGTCTGATTTCCTGACTAATAAACCTTGTATAGAATACCAAATTTGTTTTCTTCTGCCATAATAAAGGTCAACTCCAATTTTTTTCGGTTCTCGCCACTCAATAGAATGTTGTAATTGTAGCCATTCTTCATTGATGTTTTTCTTTTCTATTACTTTTCTTGGAGATATTAAGTCTTCCGTTGTTCGAATCCACTTGGCGTCAGGATAGTTCCAATGAGAGTATTCGTCATCACTCCACCATTCTTTATCAATTTGCTTAATTAGATTTTCTTCATCTTTTTTATCATTATCATTGTCTTTTGTTATGTACGCAGGGTCAATATTACGTACATACAACTGCCAAGCTCCCTTATATAATTGATACATGTCATTAAAAGACCAGATTTCTCGTACTTTGAAATTATCAGCAATTATTGCCAAAATTTGATGAAAGGCTATCCATTGATATTTTTTCCCTATCCGTTCTATTTTATACTCGCGTTGATAATAATGATCTGCGACCATTCTATCATGTTCTCCATGTATTTTCGGATTGTATCCGTATTTTTCAAATATCCATTCAATAGCAAGATTGCTTAGTAAGTCTACATTCAGTTTTATAGGTAATTTAAAATGTGAAATGGCACTTTGAAAAACATACCGACCAAAATCGCCATATCCACCAGTACCACGTCCATACTCAGTTGTCATTGAGTGTAGGATAGCTGTAATTCCCCAATTGTCCTTTTCCCAATGTCCACTATCTTCTTTTGGTTTATACTTTTCATCAAGTTGTTCATTGGAAAGAGGTTTATAGTCACATTGAGAATTATATGGCGGACGAATCAGTTCAATATCAACATCTAACCCCACCTCTTTATAAATTCCATATTCAATTGCATTTCTTGCATAATCTCTAACCAAAAGATGTGCAGGTGGATTGCCATCCTTAAAAATCACATCATAAATATATTGAGCTATTGCTCTTATTGATTCAATTTTTTCAGTTCTCAGAATACAGCCATAAGCCACAGAATATAATCTGTCTAATATATATAAATCGTCAATGTTTTCAAATGCAGTCAATGTTTTTATTAAAGTTTCTGGTTGCTGTTCCAATAAATTTACCAATGCTTTCGTTGTTTTATCTCGGAGTGCAATATCAGTGCTAGATAATACCCAAGCCAAAGTTTGAGCAACCAGTCGAGCAGTTTCAGGATCTACATTATAAGAAATATTGGGTGACCAAGCCCAATCGATTAATCGTTGCAATGGGAATGCTATTTTTTGATCATCATAACCACTATACCATCTAATGTGTTTCTGCCAAAAGCCATCTCGTTCAGACATTGAATGTCTTAATAATATTCTATGTAGTCTATCTCCATTAAAAGGATGATTGGCGATTGAAGCCAGTTCTGTTAATTTATACCACCATTGGTCATGATCTATTCTACCTTTTTTATTTAACCAAACAGTAATTTTCTTATCATTTATGCTGTTTAATTCTCTCCAGTTCAAGCTGTCTAACAGAATATGTGTAAATGTCTCATAGGTTTGTGCTTCCAACCATTCTTTATTCCTTTTATCAGTATTTTTATCGAAAAAGAAGTTTATCAGTTCAAATAGTTCTAAATCATATTTTTCAGGAAGTAAAACAGCCAATGCTTCAATGATACCCCTATTCGACCATTGATAATTATCTGCGATTTTTTGTAACTGTTGATCACTTTCAAAAGCCTTTATAACCTCTTCTCTTTTTGAGTAAGGTTTTAACAGCTCTTCTACCATAAAGAAATCACCAAGCCGTTGATATGAAAAAAATACAATTTCCTCCGTGCTATCCCTATTATATTTACGTTTCATCTTTACCAACACACTTTCTTCAATTAAATCTGAAAACAGAGATGGAAATTTAGGAAATTCAGAATTAAAGAACTCAACAGCTTCTGCTATATTTAAACTGTGATATTCAGTATTAAATAATTTAATAGCAAGTTTTTCAATAGCTTTTGAAACAATATCTTGATATTTGTATTCGGGTCTTTTCTTTTCGAATTTTTGATTCAAAGATTGTTTGTATAAACTATATATTATATTAATACCATTAAATCCTTTTGGGAAACTTTTCTCAGGCAAATCTTTGACAGCCTCACATATAGTGAGTAAAAATAAAGGATTGGTAAATTCAGGGTTTAGAATAGGAAAGTTAGGAAGTCTCAACTTATAATGTGTGCAAAATAACTTTAGTGCTTCATATTCATTTCCTTTAAATCCTTCGTGTGTAATAACAGTGATGGTCTGATTTGAATTGAAGCTATCTGGAATAATATCGTTAAAATACGTACTTCTTATTGTTAAAACCAAACCCACAGCAGGATATTTAGCCACAGTATCCACAAATCCTGCAATTTGATTTTCCCATAAATCTTTTCCCACTCCTTCATTTATTGCATCAATAAGTATCAATACTCTTGAGTTTATTTGTAATCCTATACTGTTCAAATTTTCAAGAAATTCTTTAAAAGAGCAGGCTAAATCCAATTTGTTAAGAATATTCTTTTCAATAGTTGTGTTTTTAAATGTTGTCCCTAATAACAGAATTGTTGGTAAATTTAGCTCTTTTCTTCGTGTAGCAATATCACCTAACAAATGAGATTTTCCACAGCCGGCTTCACCTTGAATAATTAATGTTGGATGATTGGCTAAATCGATATTTAGTTCATCGATTTCTTCAATAAATTTCCTATTTGCATCTTGAATTTCCCGCAATCTGCTTAATTCCGAATCGAACGATTTTTTCGGCTTATCTTTTTCTCTCCTTTGTCCAATATCAAAATCAAATACTTCATGCCATTTTTCTGATATTTTAACGTTGAAATCCTCAACCTTTTTAACTAATGGTAAAAGTGATATTTCATTTTCAAGCGAATGACTACGAAAATCAATCAACCATTCTTTTATTTCTTGTCTAAGAGTATCTAATTCTAATTCAAGTTTTTTTAAAAGTTCATTGTCGCTTAATTTCTTATATCCTTTTTCTGTCAACCATTTATCTGTTTTTTTTATTACACTCTGATGAAAAATAGTATCCTTGGATACACTATTAAAAAATCGAGCAATTGGCAACTTAAAATTCAATTTTTCATTGAATCTAGGACCTAGATTTTTTATTTCTCGTTCTACTTGATTAGCAAAAAACAAAATGTTTAGTCCATTTTCTCCCAAGTAAGAATAATTTATTAAAGACAAAAAGTTCTTTATTAAAAGATTGTTTACACTATCTATGTATTGACAATAAATCACCCTTCCATTTTCTTCTTCTCTGAAACGAGTGAAAATTCCGTACAAATAAATTTCATCGTTTGCTTCTAAGAATATTCCTGCACCAGAGAAGCCTTCCACATTAGTCGCAGTATAATCAGCATTCATTTGAAGTTGGAAACGGTTTGATTGTATCATTTCTTGCAACCATGTAGCATAAACAGCAACAAGTTCTTTCCCTTTCGTCGCTTGTGGAAATCCTTTTGTAACAAAAAAATCAAATGATTTACGTTCTTTAATTATTGGTATTTTCGGAATTGAGGAGTTTATAGCATCTATATTTTCTTTATCTACTATGAGTATTGCAACATCTTCCAATTTGTTTATGGAAATAAGATTTTCGTTAATATTTTCAACGATAATAGATTTGTATTTTTTTTCTTGTGGGCAGTAAACATCCACACAAACGTTATCTAACATTTTTTGAAAATTATCTCCATCTTCAAACAAACAATGCGCTGCCGTCAGAATATAGACTTTATCATCCAAGATATCTTCATAATATATGACTCCTGTACCAATAGAAATTTCACTTGAATCATTGATTCTTAGGCGGACTGTTACTTCTGAAATTAAATTGCTATTAATGTTGTTCATGTTTTTATTTTCTGCTATTAAACTCTTTTGCTAATTTACAATATTTTGTGCTTTCAAATAGAACAACCTTGTTAAAACGCAAAGATATGAAATATTATAGTGAAAAAACTCAAAAATTCATTTTATACTTTCCTATCTCATCTCAATACTCATTACATGTCAAGCAGTTATGAGACTTACTTCTTTTTTTACACCCAGATAAATAAAGCTCTTTATTCAGTCACTCCCAAAAATTTACTCATCTTTTCAATACATCTTTTCTTTTGATAAAGATTAGGATGTACATAAAGGTTTAATGTTGTAGCGACATTGGCATGTCCCAATATGACACTAACTGTTTTATAGTCGCATTGACTTTCAATACATCTGGTAGCAAATGTATGACGGAGACCGTGAAAAACAATTGGAGGAATACCAATACGTTTCAAAAGCCGCGAAAAATAATCTCGATAAGCGCGTGGTTCTGTAGAGGTCGGTGAGTTTCCTACAACAAATAACGAAGGAGAAACTTTTTTTACTATTTTCAAAGATTTAAGAAGTTGTTTAGAAATAGGAATTTCCCGAGAGGATTTTTTTGTTTTGGGCGTTGACAGGATTTTCTCCGTTGATTTCAATTCGCAGTTATATATTCTCCCTATTGTGTGATTGACCGTAATTATCTTCTGAACGAAGTCGACATCTTCCCATTTTAAGGCACAAATTTCACCTATCCGCATGCCAGTACAAAGAGCCAAAAGTATACCAATATTCTGTGGTGTAGGTTCTTCTATTAAGTAGTGCATCAATATTCTTTGGTGACTCAGTCTCAATGTAGGCAGACGATAAACGCCAACATCTGTAGGATATTCCAGTTGCCATTCTTCAAAATGGAAAATTTTATGTCTACCGCCATACTTAACGACAGATTTCAATACGGCTACTATGTCTCTTACCGTTTTTTTTGCTAAACCAGAGGAAAACTTTTCAAAGACAAATTGCTGCACGTCATCTTCTGATATTACGGTCATTGCTCCAAAATGTGGGAGTAAATGAGTTTGAAGCGTAAGCATATAAGCACACATTGTGGAATGCTTTACTATCGGACGTTTAGCCTCACACCATATTAGGGAGACTTCTTGAAATGATTTTTGCATATACATATTTTAAAAATTATTATCATATAACGCTCCTAAAATATGTACTTCAGCTAAATCTTATCTATTACCCTTAGCTCGATTGTGCGTTTTGCACAACATTTCGCAGTTTTCAATGGACGTACTTCCACCTTTACTCCACGCTGTTACATGATCTGCGTCCATTTCCGATATTTTATAAATGCGCGTCTTATTTGCATTATCTCCTGAGGCACAAAGAGGACAATTAGAAAGTGTATTTTTCGTTGCCATCTCTGTTTGTCTATTGTACACAATCTTCTTTGTTGACTCTTCAAATATACGGATATCAAGCAGATTTTTATTTTTTTCTCCTCCTAATATATATTCGTAGATATTTCGAGGGCATTTGATATATTCATCAGATTGCAAAACACGCACTCTTTCGGTAATATGATCTACGCTATATGGTGTATTGTGATAGGTTTCATAGAATCGTCCCCATTCCAGTCCGCACATATTGCTTTCTACCATTGAAAAAGTAGTAGATACCCAATCGATTACCGAGCGAAAGTATTTCTCCATCTCATCAATAGTACTATCATGACGATGTTGACTCATGTAAGCGTCAACACTCATCTGCTTACTATCGCATACCCATTTCAGTGCGATAGCAAGATAATCTTGTCGCTTCACATCACCCTTGACGTAGTGACTCCATTTCTGTATTTCAGTATTTTGCGAATTGCTGAATACACGTTTGGCTGCATTTACAAATTCGCCTGAATAGATAGCATTCAGTAATTCTTGTTCATTAAGAGGAACACCTACAATATTGATAGTCTTGAACCATTCCTTGATTTCCTTTTCCTCGCCTTCACATTCGTAGATAAGCAATGGCGATTTCAGTATTCGTCGTTGTAATTCTTCAGATAAGCCGGAAAAATATTGAACATTATCATTCGTATCTTTTATGGCAAACTTTCCTGTAACAAATCTTCCAAACGATGTGATACGTTGTTGTCCATCAAGCACTTCATAACGTCCATCACTCGTACGATTAAAATATATAAGTCCGATAGGATAACCTTTCAATAAAGAATCAATTACGGCAACATCTCGTTTCCCATCATTATAAATATAATGGCGTTGATATTCTGGCTGTATAGTGAGCTTTCCATCAAGACCAAATAACCCCTTACCCTCCAGCTCATTATAGGTAAATCCTTTGCAGATATCTGCAATTGTCCATTCGGTATGTAATTTTGTTTTCATTGCTATATGTTATTTTTAAGTTGAAATCTTAGGGAACGAGTATGACTTAAATATTGATAAGGGACGTGGTTACATTAAGGGTCGTAGAATGTACAGCAGGGTGTTTATCCGTAGGTTGAAATCTTAGGGATAACAAAAACATGGTTTGGGGGAGCCTCTAAAACTTACCCTGAACAAGTTCAGATAGACCGACATCTGAAAGAATCTAAAGTAACCAAACTTAATGATGGAGCTGCTTTGTTGCATTCTGAAGTGCCTCTGAATGAAACATATTATATTGTTAATGGGTGTTATTACACACAAGTCTATGCAAGGATTCTTATTAGACATATCAAATTATAATTTTCGAATGAGCAAACGAGCATACATCGGAATATATTTACCATCTCTTCTGATAACACTTCGAGCATTTAAGTCATTGTATTTCAAACTGTCATACACCGTATATCGTTTTGTCCGTAAACAAGATGTGTTTTGTCTGTCAGTTATCCCTAAGATTTCAAATTGCTCCGGGCAATATTTGTCTAAGAATGAAATAGGAACGCCCATAACACCTTCGTAGTCAGATGGAATTGCATCCGTAAAAGGGACTTCTATTGCATCATAATTATCATAATGCTCATAAGAAATTTTTCCTCGTATTTCCTTATGCTTGGAAAAACGAAGATTATCTTCCATGGTCATTAAACTAAGAGGTTGATGGCGACGACCGTGATCTATGTTGGTGAGCCAAATACAATTTCTGAATTTTACAAGGTTTGTATCTTCATTATATACCCCTACTGCATATTCAGATTGTATTGCAGGGCGGAAGTAAGCATTTCCGCCAGGGAATGGAACGCCTAACCATACTTTGTTATACATAATCAAAGGGAAAACTTCTTTATATGTGATACAATTCATATTTCCAATAATAATGAACCTTTTATCTGCTTCTATAATCCATGCTAAAAATTCACGGAAAAGAGAAAAAGGAGGATTAGTAATAATTATATCAGCTTCGTCACGCAAGCGAGTTACCTCTTCGCTTCTAAAATCGCCATTACCTTCAAGGTATTCCCACTCCAAGTCATTAATGTCTATTTTTCCATTGTTATTTATATTGTGCGTAAGTGTGAAAATTTTTCCGCAAACTGCTGTTTTGTCAGCACTGAATCTTGGATTTTCTGTTTCAAAGAGAGTGGGTTGCCAATTTGTTTTATAATTCTTGCTCTCTTGAGCATAACTGGTACTGATGAGTTTCTTTAGTCCTAGTTCTTCAAACTTTGCAGCAAAATATTTTGTAAAATTACTCCACTCCGGATCATCGCAAGGTAATAAAACAGTTTTGCCCTTAAATACATCGGGGTCATATTCAAGGTAAGCATTCATTTCAACTTCTATATCATGAAACTGCGTGTAGAACTCATCATTTTTAGCAGCCTTAGCTTCTTTCAAGTTTTCATTTGCCATAACTATTTTACTTTAATCCTTTGCAGAAATACTGAAAAGATAATACTACAGTGCCCTATTCGGATTATTACTTATCTTGACAGCGACTACAAAGTTATAAAATTATGGTTAATAAATTATTAATTAAAAGATTGATATCATATTTTCCTCCCCCTTCCAATATTTTTCTCCGTCCAATCAATCCCCACACTCTGTTGAAACTCCCGAAATTTCAACCGAAACCATTCGATAATATCTACGCCGTCAATGGCAAGGCGTAATTTCCCCGGTTTATTCGGTTCTGGTTGCATTTGTGCTACTGAATGTTCGGTAGAAAACTTGCGTTTGTATTCGGCAGAATATAAACTTCCCTTAAAACCAACTTTATCACCGGTTAAAATTCTTCGGGTCAGATCTTCTGAAAAACCTACAGCTCTACACATCCTTTCAATTCAATAGAAAGCAATTCCCGAAGATTGGGAAACAAACTGTAAATTTTCTTTAACTCGGCACGGAGTTTATCCGTTATTTTTTCGTGTTCTTTCTGGGCGATTTGCAACTCGGTTTTGAGTGAACGATTTTCATCTTTCAATAAATCGTTTTCTGATTGCAATTCTTCGATTTCAGCTTGTTGCTGTTTTACTTTTGAGCCACCGAAAAGAGAATTTACACCATCCATCAAATTTGCACCCATTTCGGCTTTGGCATTTTTGAATTTCTCTTTGCTTACTTCGGATTTGACTTTTGAGAGTTCCTTTTCGGTATTTTTCTGTTTTTCAAGTAAATTGTCAATATTTTCCTTCAACCCATCATTTTTTGCAAATAACTCTCGATAATACTGCGAAGTGCTGATGTGTCTTGCTTTTGAACCTTCAATTCCTCGCTGTAACCCATATTTAGACATAGCAAGGGCATACGTATCCTGATACTCTTTGAGTTTGATGCGTGTCATCACATCATCGGCAGAAAGTCGCGGAGCATTGAGATTTTTCTTGCGATATTGCTTCTTTACCTGTTCTTCCGATTTCTTTTTCCGTCTTTCAGTAGTAACTATCGGCACTAATGTGGCGTGAATGTGCGGTGTGCTTTCATCCAGATGCAAAACGGGAGAAACGATATTTTCCTTACCGTAAGTTTCTACTAACCAATGTAAGTTATCATCACACCATTCGTTTAATTTTCCATCAGCCTGGATGCGTTGCATTTCTTCGGGACTTCCCGTGAGCAGAATGCGGATTGCCCGGACTTGATTTTTGCCAATTTTTCGTTGCAGTCCGGCATTTTCTAAGCGATGCTGAATAGCTTCGGTACGGTTGCGAACACTATCGGGAAATTTTATCAATTCACGATTAAGATGCGTGCGTTCCGGGTCAGCATTTTTGGGCGCGATGGTGCGCTCGATGTGTGCCGACATAGCGGAATCCGTTCCGCTTGTTTTGTCCATATGTAATACGGCGTAGCCCATAAAAACGAGTTTATAATTTAAGTGAGTTTGAGCGAACTTGGGGTGTCCAGAGGGGTTTTCCCCTTTGGCTTATTGGGGGATTTTTAGCGAATGTGGAACGAAGCGTTCAGAAAATCCCCTAATAAGCTACGGCATTTTCTGAAGGAAATGTCCCACTCGTCGTGAACCGTCTCATTAGCGTTTGAAACGCTTGCCGATTTTCGGCTTATCAAATTCCACTTCGTTGGTTGTTTTCTTCTGAAATTGCGGAAGTTTTTTTCCACACAAATAATCGTTCACGTCCTTATATTCAGCGTATCGTTGTGAAATATCCATGACTGGCAAATTCCATTTTTGCAGTTTTTTCAATGCCTGTCGTCCGGCTTCATCATTATCCAAAAACGCGTTGATTTTGCTGTGTTTTGAGAGAAGAGGAACGGCTTTTTCGAGGTTATTTACTGAGTTGAGAACGACGGCGGAAATATCGGCTTGCCCTGCTTGCAAAGTAAGCAGGCTGAGATAATCCATAAACCCTTCGAAAAGATGAACGGTTTGTGTTTTCTTATCGAACGTGGTAATTTCTTTGGGCGGAAGACAACCTTTGAAATAGGAATTTAGGGTTTCAAATCCGCCTTTGTCATTGGGAAAAGCTACGGCAAAATACGGCTTCCCATTCAGCGTATAATGAACTTCTTTGAAGTATTGTCGTGCCAATTCTATTGGGATTTTACGAATATGAAGCATTTCTATCAGTGCCGGATGGTTCAACGGCTTGATTTCAACATTGCTTATTCCTTCCGAAAACTCTTGCTGACGAAAAGAAAAAGAGGATTGTTGAATTTTGGGATATGAAACGGCTTGTTCAATGGCTCGCAACGCTTCGGAAACGCTATTGGTTTGATGCAGTTTCATCGCCAAATCGATGAGGTTGCCTTTTTCTCCGCTTCCGAAATCGTGCCATTGGTTAATGTCGCGGTTTACTTTAAACGAAGGCTCATTCTCGTTTCTGAAAGGCGATTTATACCAAAGGTTTTGTCCCCGTTCTTTGATGGGTTTGATTCCGATACGGGACAAATAGTCTTCGATTCGGATTTGTTTGGCTTGTTCTGAATTCATTGTTGTAAGGTTTTTTTATTGTGGATATTTTTTCTTTTCGTCAGCGAAAAGTCTTTATATCGGTTCAGTACGGTACAGGAATATAATACCTGAACCGTACCGAACTGAATTTCCCATCGGTTCGGTATGGGTCACCACCATAGGCACCCGACTTGAACCGAACCGATTTTTTAGTAGTGAAATTTTGGATTAAAAACATACTGCTTGTTGTTATCTTGGACAATCATCCGTTTGTTTTTTAGAAATATAAGTAGCTTTTTGGCTTTGCCGATACCATAAGTTACGCCAACGATTTTGGCGTAACTGTTTCGCAAGACTTCTATCATTTCGCTATAGCCAAAACCGTTTTCATTATTCTCAAAAGCAAGTTCCAATGATTGACGGTGTCCGCTTTCAGATAACTCGGTGTAATCGAAACTATTTCGTCGCAATGAAACTTCGGGCTGATAGTCGGTGTCTAACTTTGGAATATTGATATTGTCCGGTTCGTCGGAAATGCGGAAAGCAAATTTCTCAAAGGGTTTAGAACGGATAAAGGATGCTGAAACAATGCTTCGGTCTTCGTCCGTGGGGTCTTTGGTTACTTGTAGAACGGTTTAGGCTTTGTTGTTGAGTTCCGTGCCAATATGTCCGCGACTATTGTCGTCGCCTTTGTTCAGGTGCAACACGGTTTGGATATGGATTTCCCGTTCGCTTGTCCACTGCATCAAGTCGCCGATGAGCGTGGTGGCTTGCGTGGCGTTGTTGATGTCTAACATTAAATCTCGGATGCCGTCAATGATTACCAATCTTACTCCTTCTATGCTGTAAATAGCTTTTCGGATTATTTCGCACCGAAAGGCAGGATTGGCAATTTTCCGAAGGTGGCTGAATATCAGATTTTCGGGCTGTCGGTCGAGCGGAAGTCCGGCAAGTTTGAGGATGCGTTGCAACACTTTTTTGCAATGAAACGAACTTTGTTCGGTATCGAAATAGAGTATTTTTCGCTTCCCTTCCGGTAATGACGCACGGTATTCGAGAACTTGTCCGTTGATAAGTGCAGATGCAACGATTGCTGAGACATTAAAGGTTTTCTTTGCTTTGGCTTTTCCTGTGGATGCGCTGAAATTGCCCAGCGTGCCGACAATGGCGTCGTCCACTTGCAGGATGATAGGCGGAAGCTTGAACTCGTCGGTTACACGAACGAGCGACTTTTGCCACAGTGCGTCCAGGTCGATTTTGTTGTTTCGTATTTCCATCGCTACTTCCTCCCGCCTGTTTTTCGTCCGGCTAATTCGAGCGCGAGCTCTGCATCCACGATAATTTTTCGTCCGATTTGCGTGATGGCTCGGTCAATTTTTCCGCTTTTCTTGATGCGGTGCGCCGTGGGCATACTGCATCCAAAGAGCTTGGCAATACCCGCAATACCATACACGTAGCGTTTTTCGCTTCCGTCGTGAGCAAGTGTCGATGTTGTTTGATTGTTGGTTTTTCCGCTGTTGTTTTTTTGCAGATACAAAAATTCTTCGCCTGTCATTTGCCACAACGGTTTTTGTTTGAGTTCATTTAAATCCATTATTTTTTTCCTTTCATTGTTCAAATTTTACAAAAGCCTTTTACTTCGGCGGTTGGTGTTCGAACGATGCAAAGGTAGGGGCGAAAGAAAGTGGTAAGAAAGTGGTAAGAAAGTGGTAAGAAGGTGGTAGAAATAAAAATATCCAATTGAAAATCAATCGTATATAAATTTATTTTAGGTGGTAGAAGTGGTAGTTTGGTTTATGAAGCCGTTTAGTCGAAAATTTCGTTTATCTCGCTTGCAAATTGCGCTGATTTCCGGCTCGGAACTTCGGAAATGGGTTCTTTGTATTTTGATTTGTAGAAGTTCTCATCAATATCCAATTGTTGAAGCATTGATTTCCCCCATTCTGCATTTTTGTCGGATTTGATACTTTTGTACATTTTGTAAATGAGAAAGCAGGCGTGTGTTTTTTCGCCTTGTTTCAATTGTATAATTTTGACGGATGCAAGTAGGTTAATTGCTGTGTAAAAGTCTGTTTCAGAAATATTTTTAAAAATGGTGTTGTTACAAATACTATGAATGTTTGATGATGTTGCCATATCAAAAAACGTTCCTTCGGGCAGATTTTGTGTTGTTTTGGGAATGTATTTTTGAGTTATTTCGTCCAATTTATGGCTCAACGATAAAATTTTCGAGAAGTAATTTTCTTGATATTTTTCTGCCGTTTTTCGTGCAACTTTTTGTTTTTCATACAAGTCATTCAATATCGCTTTTTCTGAATTGTATTTTTCGGCTAATGCTTCTTGCTTTTCCCAAAGGCGTTTTTCTTCTTGTTCGGTATGTTGGCGGAAACCAATTGCATCCAACGAATTGTTGACTTCACTTAATTCTTTCCAATACTTTTGAGTGTTGTGCAATTGGTCGTTGATTTGTGTGTCGTATTGATTGGCAAATTTATCGCAAGCCTTTTCAATAGCAAGATTTTCAAGTACGCTTTTGTTCGTTAAAATCAACCGGATATTGTTCTGAATTTCTGTCGAAAGGCTTTCTGTTAAGGTCTTGAAACGTTCCAATTCGGCTTGCATCGTCAAATAAACCATCATCGTCTCAAATGATTGTATATTACTGAATTGAGTGTAGAAATCTACAACAAATTGCTGTTGAACAAACTCAATCGAACGGCTGTTCGAAACTTAGTCAATTATCGTGTTGAGTTGGGTGTATCGGGGGAGGATGATGGCGATGTTGGGCATTGTTTTATTGGTGTTAGAGTAATTTTTAATTTACGCAAGAACCTCTTGCGCAAATTAAAATAATCATTTACTGTTTTATCAAAATTATTCATTTAAAAAATCATCCAAATTCCACGCAGAAATATGTTCAATTCCCTTATTGGTGGATATTTTATAATCGCCTATACCAGGTTGTCGAGTAATGATTTCTTTGTTTACACAATTTTAGGAGTAACGGAAGAAGTCAAAAAATCTCGAATGTAAATGTGTTCTATTCCCTCATAAGTATTTTCGAATGAACGTTCGCCGGATACTACTATTTTGGGATAATTGTCTTTTATCTTCAACAAATTGCCAAACTCTCTGGCGATAGTTTCGGGTTTAGACAATTCTACCGCGACCTGTACATATAATGTTTCGCCGGCCCGTGTACAAACAAAATCGATTTCCTCGGTCGAAAGTGTTCCTACAGTTACCTCATAGCCACAATACAACAAATGATTGCAGACAATATTTTCCAATCGTTTTGCTCTGTCTTGCGGTTTATAGCCCGCCACCACATTGCGGATTCCCATATTTTCGAAAAAGTACTTTTCGCCACGTTCAAATAAACGTTTCCCAACAATATCATAACGTCCTAAGCGATGAACCACAAATGCCGAAACCAGAGAGTCTGCATATTCGGATACCAACGTTGGCGACATTCGTATATTTTGACTTTTCAAAAAGTCACTGATACTTTTCGAAGAAAAAAGACTTCCGATATTATCTGCCAAGAAACGGATTAATTGTTCCAAAAAGGCTGTATTGCGGATATTATTGCGAGCAACAACATCACGAAGAACAATGGTTGAATAAACCGAACGAATATATTCCATTACCACCTCTTCACGCATTGGCAAGTGAATTAGGTATGGCAATCCACCGAAACGGATATATTTTTCCAGCGACTCATCATCATTATTCAGTTTGTGAAAGTCCAGAAACTCTGCATAGGAAAGGCTGTATATCTTAAATTCAACATACCTACCGCCAAGTTCGTTTGCCAAATCGCTCGAAAACATCTCTGAGTTGCTTCCGGTAATGTAGATATCATTACTCTCGTCCAATGCCAAGGAGCGTACGGCAACTTTAAAATCTTCTATTTCTTGAATTTCATCAATAAAAATGTAATTCTTCTTTCCACGTATTAATCGTTGAGCAATATAGTCATGCAGGTCTTTTGAAGACACAATATCCACATAGGCAATATCTTCCTTGTTGATATAAATGATGTTAGCATCTTGCTCTTTTTTCCTTATCTCCTCAATAAGTTGATAAAGAATATAACTCTTGCCTACCCTTCGATGCCCAATCATTACTTTTACGATGGGCGTCTGCATAAAAGGCTCTATGCGTTCAATATAAGTATCTCTGCGGTGGAGTACGGTTGGAAATTTCGACATATTAATTGCTTTATAAATTTAATTCTCTGCAAATATAACAAATATTACAGGTATACATGCAATGTTTTTATATTTTGTGGCGTTTTCCATGTATAGATGTAAAGATGAGAATTTATGTAATCACAATTAAATGCACAGAAAAACTCTTAATCCGTCCTTATAACTGATTAAACTTACTCATGGCACTCGCTTTAATATCGTCGGCAATGTCGATGTAGGGCTTCATTGCCTTATAATCGCTGTGTCCCGTCCATTTCATAACCACATTTGCCGGAATGCCAAGTGAAAGGGCATTACAGATAAAAGTGCGACGCGCGTCATGGGTACTTAGTACGGCATATTTAGGCAGAATGGTTTCAATACGCTCATTTCCTTTGTAATACGTTTGATGTACCGGATTATTAAGCCCTGCCAGTTCTGCCAAATTTTTCAAATAATCGTTCATTTTTTGGTTGGATATTACAGGAAATACTTTTCCACCCTCAAAGTGAAAATCTTTGTATTTTTCGTATATGGCTTTACTCTTATCATTAAATTCAATGACAATTCTGTCATTGGTTTTTACCGTAACTATTTCTATGTAAGAGTCTCTTATGTTTGAATGACATAAATTGCAAACATCTGAATAACGCAAACTCGTGTAGCAACAAAATAGAAAAATATCACGAACCTTTTCTAAGTATTTTTTATCTTCAGGTATCTCAAAATCTGTTAGTTGTTTTAACTCTTGAGCATCCAAAAATACGACTGTTTTTCGTGCGGTTTTTAATTTGGGTTTGAAGTTCATAAAAGCGTTATCCGATGTCAAATTCTTAGATGCAGACCAGCGAAGCACCCACTTCAACAATCCTATTTGTTTGTCAATTGTAGAATTTTTCAAGTCTTGCTTGTGCAATGTGTCGGCGAAATCGGAAAGTCCTTTTTCGGAAAAATCGTCCATCGTGGGTTCAGATTTCCACCTTTCAATGTGTTTTTTTAAGGCATTGAATTTTTGCAAAGTCCCTTTTGCCCAATTATTTCGCTTGCTGTTTTCCGATACAAATTCATTGAATACCTTCCAAAAATCAAGGGGCGGTTTTTCTTGAACAGTATTTTCTTCCGGTTCAACTTTTTTGATTGCAAGATTAAAAGCTTCACGAAGTTGAACTGTTGTTGGCATTTCGTCTTTCACTTCAAACTCTTTGAAAATATTTTGAATTTCCGTGAAGTAATTAGACAAATCACCGTTAATTTCAGCTGATGTTTGTTTCAACTTGTTTGTACAGCCATTTTTTACTCGTTGCTTTTCAGCATCCCATTTTGACACATCAATCCGGTAACCGGTGGTAAACTCTACCCGCTGATTATTGTAAACAACACGCATACGAATTGGCACATTTTCAACAATAGGCTTTCCGTCCTTCTTTCTACTCTCTAATGCAAAAATTACATTTCTCTTAATATTCATAGCTATTTATCCCTAAGAATTAACTTCTCCCCTCTCTTAGACAATTTATTTCTAATTTAAGTTAGTTTCTTCGGATCGCCCGGCTGGACGATCCGAAGAAACTACGCGGCCATCCGTTACATTTCTATCGGCCTTTTATATCCTAATCCCTGATGGGACCTTTCCATGTTGTAAAATTTTATGTAATCCCTTATCTTGTGATATAATTCCAAACCATTATCAGATGGTTCGAGATAAATTTTCTCGTATTTGATGTTCCTCCAGAACCTTTCGATGAAGTTATCCAAAAGTTTTGATAACTTCATCGAAAATAAAATCCGGAAGCTTGCCCGGGGCAGGTTATGTGCTGCACAACATAAGGCAGGAAGAACTACCTGTTGCAGCGGAGCCGGAGTGAATTCCAGCAATGGATGACCGATGTCCCCAACAGAATACCTGATCATCACGCAAATAAACTGGATGAACTGCTCCCACACAATTGGAAAAAGAACAACCTTCAGTAAAAAGCTCCACCACAATATCCCCTTATTTACTACCTAATATGATATTGCCTTTCCACCATGGCGGAAGGGTATCCCAATGCATCGGTTCGATCTGGGAATAACGATGGTAACCGGCCGGGAGGTCATGTTCTAATTTCACCCATTCTTACAACACGCTCATAGCCGACTGGATACACTACACCTACAACAACGGGCATTTGGCTAACGATCCGAAATTGGTCTGGATGAACTTCATCAATGCCTTGGAGAAAATTCCCAAGATTACCGAAAGTCATGCCAGAGAGTTGGAGAAAATTCGAGCAAAAATACCAGTGTTTAAATCCGTAGCCGCTACTTCGTGGAGAAAAGAGGACGAACTCAAAGAATTGAAACGGCAGATTATCGAATTAGATCGAAATATTGCTTTATCACTGAAAAAGGAGGATAACAGCGAAGTGAGACAGGAGGTTTCTACAATTAAAGCCACGCCTAGTATGGTAGACAAGTCATCGACAGTAAGAATAAAAATATGATTTTTATAACAATTTTCATCTTTACGGTTTAAGAACTGCAATTGGAATAATTTTTACACCATCAGGGCGACTATATGCCATTTTACCACCGGTTAATATAATCAGCAAATCGGGTTCACGCAGCGGAACTTGTTTTTCATTCTCATTATATTCTCGGATAAGGTGCTTTAATTGAAGTAGATGTTGTGCGCCTTCTTCAATTTCTCTACTGCCTAATTTGCACTCTATTAAAGCATATCTTCCGTCCGAAAGATGTAGTACAAGGTCTGCTTCTAATCCGTAGCGATCACGGTAATAAGATATATGGCTGTTAAAATCAAGTGTATATGCTTTCAAATCCCTAATACAAAGCTGTTCAAAAATGAATCCGAAAGTTTTTAACTGAGTATACAATGCCTCCGGAGTAAGCCCCAAAGAAGCAACAGCAATAGAAGGATCAATAAAGGCTCTCTTCGAACTGCTCCTGATGGCTGTTTTACTTCGAATAGCCGGCGACCACGCATCGATATTGCTAATAACAAACAGCTTTTGCAAAGCATTCACATAATTATCGAAAGTAGGTTTGGTCATAGAAATCTCCCCGGAAGATGCAATGTCGGCAAGTATAGAAGTGTTTTTGGCAAGGGTTGAGATGTTTCTCGAGTAGCTTCGAAGCAGTATTTTTGCAGCGCGTTCATCACGTTTCACGCCGTCTATTCTTGATATATCTTCTTTACAGATTGTGTCGACATAGTTTCTTGCGACGAGGAGCTTAGCTTTATTTGTTTTTATATTTACTGTCGCAGGCCATCCACCACGACACGCTACATAAATAAGATCTTCAATCTGCATATCAGAACTAACTCCATCAATATCTAGTTCGGGATCATCAAATAACTCTTGAAGCGAAACTTTACCGTTTGACTCTCCGGATTCCCATAAACTCATCGGAAACATCTGCATCCTTGATATCCTGCCTGTACCGGAATGATGGATGGAATTTCGGTCAATGGCATTGGAACCGGTCAAAATAAATTGTCCGGGCAAGTTTCTCTTGTCAACCATTGTGCGAACGGCATCCCACAAGACAGGTGCATCTTGCCATTCATCAAGCAATCGCGGTGTTTCCCCTTGCAGTAGTAACGAGGGTTTAGATGCAGCCGTTGCAAGATATTCTTCCCGCATATCCGTATCTTGCAGTTTGATGACACTTTTTGCCACTTGTTCTGCTGTTGTTGTTTTTCCACACCATTTTGGACCTTCAATGAGAACAGCTCCAAAAGCTTCAAGCCGCTCAAGTAGTATTTTGTCCGCTATTCGATATAGGTAGTTCATACAATCATTATTAAATAGATACAAATATAAGTGTTTTTTAGAATTTTACAAATATGTTTTCCTTTTTTGTGGTAATTTACTTTACCTGTTTGTGGTATTCTGATTTACTTATTTGCGATGAAACAAAAATTCATTTTTAGTAAAACCGAGTCACTGCTGCAAATAAAACACTTCAGCTTATATAGAAAACAGGCAGACAAAAAGCAACCGTCCGAAGTAGTTCGGTACGACTAAATTCTTGTCTGCCCCTTTTATGTTGAATACTGTCAAATTCTTGCTAATGGGTTCGTCTGCGGCACATCGTCCGATTTATTTGAAGCCGTTCAATCACTACGTTAACACGATTGTTCTTTCAGGTTCAAAAAATCTGTCCGATAAGAATTTCGTGCGTTTTTCTATTTTGCACGAAATATACATTAATTGTATGGAAAACATTCTAATTCGGTTTGCATCGTCAAGTCAATCAACATCGCTTCAAACGCCTGAATAGTATTGAATTGAGTATGAAAATCCACAACAAATTGTTGTTGAGCAAACTCAATTGATTGTCTGTGTGAAACTTCGGCAATTATCGTGTTGAGTTGGGTGTATCGGGGAAGTATGTTGGAGATGATGGGCATAAATATTATTGTCGTTCGTGCAATTTATTAATTCGCGCAAGAGGTTCATGCGTAAATAAAAATTATCACTTACTGCTTTTTCAAAATTATTTGCTTAAAAAACCATCCAAATTCCAAGCCGGAATATGTTCAATTCCCTCATTGGTGGGAATTTTATAATCATCCATACTTACCACATACTTAGCGAAATTATTATCGATAAGTTTTAATGAGTGGTATTCTCTTTCTATTGTCTGCTCCTCTATAAGCTGGTGAGTTACTTGCAGATAAATTCGGCGTTCGCCTTTAATTGCCTCAAAATCCTCTTCGGTGTCTTTTATCGTTCCCACATAAACCTGAAATCCGGCACGCCGCAAACTCAGATAAACGGCATTTTCTAACAAATAACCAATTCCGTAACCAAATCCGGCATAAAGATAGTTTCGATAAGCCAAATTGTTCAGATAATATTTGCTGTTGCCCGAAATGGTGTTTTTGCCTTTTATATTATAGCGTTCGGCACGATGAACAAGGAAAGAATTTTCCAAATAATTGACGTAAGATGAAAGCGTTTCGTAGTTTGTTTTCCGCATTTTCGATGCAAAAAAGTTGATGATGTTTGTTATCGAAATCAAATTGGATGCAGTATTGACTAAATAAACAAACAAATTGTCTAATAACTTCACATCCTTGACGTTATACCGTGCCTCTATGTCGTGCAACATAACCGTATCTTTGATGGATGACACGTAATTTTGCTTCATTTCATCGTTGGGCAAGTTGAAAAGTTCGGGCAAGGCTCCGCTTTGAAGGAATTTTCTGTAACTTTCACTACTGATTTACAACCCTGAAATTCCACAAAACTCGGAAAAACTAAACGGGAAAATCTCAAACTCAACGTATCGACCTGACAAAAGTGTTGCCAATTCACCCGACAAAAGATTAGAGTTTGAACCGCTTGTCAGCGAAAAGTCTTCATATTGATTCAGTATGGTACAGGAATATAATATCTGAACCGCACCGAACCGATTTCCTCGCCGGTTCGGTATGGGGTGCCACTATATGCACCCGACTTGAACCTAACCGATGTTTTAGTAATAGAATTTGGAATTTAATACTAAGAGAATCGACCTCACTACCTTTCCATTCACAAAGAAGCAAAATGTCTGACCTGACCAACTCTGCGATAACACTACTCAAAACACGAAAACGATATTTTGTACATCAAACAATTTGATAATCGCACTTCCAAACAACATGGATTTTCTTTTTGTAGTTACTCATAATACAAAGATAAACATTTTGGCATAGCCTTATGATCATAACCGCCAGCTAAGCAGATGGATTTTCAAGTTTAATTAAAAAGAGAGAACATCCTATTATTCCCAAAGAATTTTCAGCCGCATGTCTTCATTTCCTTTTTTTCATGCTTAAACAACCGGAATTAAAAATACTGACTGTATTGAAAAATATTTTTCAAAAAAACAAATCTGTTTTCTGACTGTGAAGTATTCCATAGTATTGGATACACTAGGCATTCTCATGTCGGTAGAGCAATGGCTTGCTTTATGGAAATGAATCAAATTGTCCCTCAAAAGTATCATTCATAGATATAATGCATTGAAAAAATATTTAGATGAAGTGAAAATTACTATTTCTATCCGTTGATTTTATATTGCTTAACAAACTTATCAATACATAATTTCGTTTTACCTATACTATTCAAAATATTTTTTTTAAAAGATTTCAGTTTACGATGCAAGATTTCAACTTTATCGGTATTATAATAATAGGAGATTCTATGGAAAACCCTTTCAATTTTATAAGAAAATAGTAAGTTTGTCATATAAAACAATTAAAAACAATAGGTTATGAAAGTTAAACATTTTATTTTTATGGCGTGCATACTGCTCGGCGCCCTACTTTTACCGTCTTGCTTAGACGATGATAATTCGGATTGGAACAAATTATACCCCAACGCCTTGGTAACGGTAAAACACGCCAGTGATGAAACCGTATTTTTGCAGTTGGACGATAAAACGACACTGCTTCCCGTCAATTTAAAATCCTCGCCTTTCGGATCGAAAGAAGTGAGGGCTTTGGTGAATTATGAAGAAGTGGACGATTCTTCCAAAGAATACGACCAGGCTGTGCGTGTGAATTGGATTGACAGTATCCGCACAAAACCGATGGCACCTAATTTAGGGGATAAAAACGATGAGAAGTATGGCGATGACCCCGTAGAAATTGTAAACGACTGGGTGACCATTGCCGAGGACGGTTATCTCACCCTGCGCTTCAGAACATTGTGGGGTTATCAGCGGATTGTGCACTACGTAAATCTCATTCCGACCAATAATCCCGACAATCCTTACGAAGTGGAATTCCGCCACGATGCCAACGGCGATTACGCCGACAGAAGAGGTGACGGGCTGGTAGCCTTCAAGCTCGACAAGTTACCCGACACGAAAGGAAAAACCGTGAAATTAAAGCTGATATGGAAATCGTTCAGCGGTGAAAAATCGGCAGAGTTCGACTATCGCACGCGTGCCGCAACACCTGCATCCGCATCCATTGCCGATGTCCGAAATCAGGTGCCGTTGAACTAATTTCTCGGCTAAACAATGTTAAAACGATGTCTGTCGCGTGTTATTTTGAATTTCTGATGCAAGATTTCATGAAAAGAGGATTTAATAAATAGAGTGTTCACTAAAAAATGAATAAAAAGAACACTCGTTGAATAATCTCTAATTATTAAAAAAATGAAAAAAGTAACAACAATTTCGAAATTGACAAGCCTTTCATTGGCTGCATTGGTTTTTATGTTCGCCTCGTGCGATAAAGACGACGACATCAAAAAAGACCTGAAATTCAGTCCGTCCGATAAAGTGGAAGTAACCGTAGGAAATAGCGCAACCGTGACCGTGAGCGGAGGAACAATACCTTATGCTGTTGCATCGGGTGATGCTAAGGTGGCTACCGCAACAGTCGATAAATCTACCATTACCATCAAGGGTGTAGCAAAAGGTACGGCCACGATTACGGTAACCGACAAGGGTAAGAAAAATAGTGGTAAAATTACCGTAACGGTAAAAGAAGAAGGACTGACTTTCGATAAAAAAACGTTGGAAGTGGAAGAGAGCAAAGAAGCTGTCGTGACGGTTTCGGGCGGTACGGCACCCTATGCTGCTGAATCCAAAGATGCCGCAGTAGCTTCGGCCATCGTTAACGACGATAAAATTACGGTAAAAGGGTTGAAAGCGGGAACAACCACGATTACGGTAACTGACAAAGACAAGAAAAATAGCGGAACTGTAACCGTAACCGTAAAATAAATAACTTTTTTGTAAAAAGGCAATGCAAGGTTGTATCTTTGTCACGATAAAGATACAACCTTGTTGAAAGAATAGGGGGCGCGTGATTTCGCATCGCGGAAAATCCGGCAAATAACCGCAAAAGCATAAAACGGCAAATAACCGCTCTCCTGTTCTTAGCTATGACTGGTTGAAGATCAGAGCTCCTCAAATGGTAAGAAAAGGAACAAAAGAGCAAGCCCTTCTTCGGCAAATTGTGCGAGGCAACACAATTGCCATGAAGGAATTTTTCACTATTTACTCAGGATACCTTACTGCAGTATGCTCTCGATATGTATCGAATGAAGAAAATGTTAAAGATATTCTACAAGAGAGTTTTATTAAGATTTTCAAGGCCGTGGAAAGGTTTGAGTACAAGGGAGAAGGTTCGCTGAAGGCATGGTCGGCGCGCATCGTAGTAAACGAAGCATTGAAACACATCAAGGAAAATCAAAAACTGAAGGTTACAAACCTTCCAAGCTGGGATTTACCCGATATGACCGACGACCAGGAACCGGATTTCGAAGATATTCCCACATCAGCCATTTTGGATATGATCCGCACGCTTCCCGTCGGCTACCGCACCGTGTTCAACCTGTATGTTTTCGAGGAAAAAAGTCACAAGGAAATTGCTCAAATATTAGGCATCGCGGAAAATTCTTCTGCATCACAGCTTCACAGAGCCAAAAGGTTGTTAATAAAAGAAATAGAATCATATCGAATAAAAAAAATGGCGTTATGAAAAATCAATGGCAAAATAACCTTCGCGATAGAATGGAACGTCATGAAGAACCTGCTCCCGATGGATTGTGGAACCGCATAGAACAAATCATGAATGCCGGAAGCTACAACAAAGCAGTGCAGGCAAGGCGAAATACCCTGTTGTGGGGCCTGCGCATCGGAACGGTAGCCGCTGTGGCGCTTATTTTGTTTTATATCGGCTTGCACACCCTTGGATTGAAAGAAAATGTTGAAAATATGCAGACAGCAGAGCAGCAATTAAAAAAAAATCTGGCTCCCGACAGGCATCATTCGCCAAACAAGCCCGCTACAAAAATAGAAGAACAACTTTTAGCGCATAGGGCCGAAGCAGGAAAACTTACGGAAAACGTGTCGAAAACGACAAAAGCCAGTACAATTGCGGAGACGGGTGAAACCGTGAAACTCCAACAGAATGATGAACAACAACAGCCTCAAGATGAATCCTACACACGGGAAGAAACCCCAACCCAACATCAGGCTGACCCCAATCCGCAACGACCTGTTATAGAAACAACCAACACGCCAGCTTTCCAACTGCCTGTAAACAGGCATCGCCGCAAATCCGCCAAATGGCAGGCAGACGTGTACGCGTCGAACATCCCGTCGGGCGCTACGAGTACACACAACGGATACGACAGTTTTAGACCCTATGCATTTCCGTCGGAGGAAGAAGAATATGTGGTTGCTGCTGTTCGCTCGGATTTACCCGAGGGTATTTCGGTGTTGAGCGAGTATCAGCATGTATATACCGATATCGAACATTCCCAACCGGTGGTACTGGGCGTTTCTATGCAATACCATCTTGACGAACGGTGGAGCGTAACAAGCGGACTGACCTACACAATGCTCTCGTCGCGATTGCGTTCGGGAACCGACAATCATTACTACAACAGCCGGCAAACGCTGCATTACGTGGGGATACCGCTCAATGTAAATTACACCGTGTGGGAAAACGACAAAATCTCAACGTATGTGTCGGGAGGCGGAATGGTGGAAAAAAATGTATCCGGCACACTGTCAACGAATTTTGTGATCGACAACAAACTTCAGACGCGAAGCCGGCAGGAAATCTCGGTCAAACCATTGCAATGGTCTGTAAATTCGGCAATTGGCATCCAATACCGGTTAACAAATAATATCGGAATTTATGCCGAACCCGGGGTCGCTTACCACTTCAGGAATGGAAGCAAGGTTGAGACCATTTACAAGGAAAAGCCGTTGAATTTCAACGTCAGTCTGGGTTTGCGCTTTTCGTTGAACAAATGAATTTTATCACCTGAATTTTTTTAATAATGCAGGATCGCCGTTTCAAGGTTTTGGCCTGCATAACTTTGTCGGACATTTTAAACTTATGCAAATTACACGAACAATGCAAATACCAGATAAAGATATAAAATTCCCGATCGCAAACTATGCCCGGTTTTGTTTTCTGAAAAACATCGTAATAAGTATAATCACCTACGATTATATTGGGATTTGTGATGATATTTTTGAGAAAGCATAATCTTTTTTGTCCGTTGAGCGGATATTTTTCGTTTTTATCTGGTCCTGTTCCTATAATAATTTATTTGTTATAAAAATTCATCTAAATTCCATGCAGAAATATGTTCAATTCCCTCATTGGTGGAAATTTTATAGTCGTCTATACCAGGGTATAGAGTAATGATTTCTTGGCTACACAATTTTAGGAGTAACAGAGGAAGTCAGAAAGTCTTGAATGTAAATGTGCTCTATCCCCTCAAAAGTATTTTCGAATGAACGTTCGCTAGATACTACAATTTTTGGATAGTTGTCTTTTATCTTCAACTAGTGTTTGAAAAATGTTGTGTACCTTATCTTAAGGTGCAATATATTTTAGTCTATGTTCCAATAATTCGAGCGTTTGATTGTATTTTTTGGGCTCGTCACCGTTTTTATCAAAAAGTAGTCCACCGGAGATATAGTTGTTAGGAATCAATATAATATGCTCTTTATAGATCGTGTAATATTTGAATGCAGACCATTTGAGGGTTATACAGGCCTGAAAATCGCTTAATTTTACTAACTCTTCCGATAGTTCAATAATGTACTCCGAATCAGCTTTCTCATATTCATCCGCTATTTCTTGCATCTTTTTATTATGTTTTTTCCAGGAGAAGAATAATTCTGTCGCACTTAATATCATAAGGGAAAAGCAGAAGATGGCTATAAAAATGTAGGGGTTTTGCATCTCGTCGCGTTCTCCAACCGCTATCCCGAGCCCCAGGAAAATAACAGCCATTCCCAGCCAGCGTATTAACTGTTTTTTCCTGTTGTTCCAAGTATATTGCCAGAAAATCCTGTTGGAACGTATAAAAACCTCCTTGTTAAATGGGGAGTCGAATCTTATTTCCTCCATACCTGTTTCTTGATTTTTTATTTATACTTCTTTTGGAAGAAATTTATATGGTTTCTAAGGATAATGGTACTATCTATTTTTTTCCGAAAAATGCGCCGAAAATGCTTCGGGTGATGGTTCTGCCGAGTTGCGAGCTTATTTGCCGTGTGGCACTTCTGCCCACTTGCTCCAGCAAATCGCCCACGATGCCACGTTCTTCTTTCTTCCGGCGGGCTTCGGCACGTCTTTCACGTTCGGCTTCGGCTTGCAGTTTGCGGGCTTCTCTCTCTTGACGGATACGCTCTTTCTCGACTTCTGCCCGCTCACGTTCTTCGGCAAGCAGCTCCTGCTTTTGGGAAAGAATTTCGAAAGCGGATTCCCGGTCGACCAGTTTTTCATACACTCCATAAATGAGTGATTGCTTCATTATCTGGTCCCTTTCTCCTGCCGTAATCGGTCCGATCTGGCCCTGCGGCGGCAGGATATTGGCGCGTTGCACCATTTGGGGCGCACCTTTTTCATCGAGAAACGACACCAGCGCCTCACCGGTGTTCAGTTGTGTGATAGCCTCTTCCGTGTCGAATTCCGGATTGGAACGGAACGTGTTGGCTGCTACTTTTACCGCTTTCTGATCGTTGGGTGTGTAGGCGCGGAGCGCGTGTTGCACACGGTTTCCGAGTTGTCCGAGAATTACGGGCGGAATATCGGCGGGGTTTTGCGTGCAGAAATAGATGCCTACACCTTTGGAGCGGATAAGTCGGACAATTTGTTCCACCTTTTCGAGCAACGACTTGGGCATATCGTTAAACAGCATGTGTGCTTCATCAAAGAAAAAAACCAGTTTAGGTTTGTCCATATCGCCCACTTCGGGCAAGTTGTTAAACAGGTCGTCGAGCAGCCAAAGCAGGAAAGTGGTATACATCCGTGGGGAGTTCATCAGCTTGTCGGCAGCCAAAATGTTGATTACTCCTCTCCCTTGTTCCGTTTGCATAAAATCGGTAATCACCAGTTCGGGCTCACCGAAGAATTTGTCGGCGCCTTCGCTTTCCAGGCGTAGCAGCGCGCGTTGTATGGCGCCGATGCTTGCCGGAGAGATGTTCCCGTATTCGGTGGTGTATTTTGCCCGGTTGTCTCCTACGAACTGGATCATTTTTTGCAGGTCTTTCAAGTCGAGAAGCAGCAGGTTGTTATCGTCGGCAATTTTGAAAACCATAGTCAGTACCGCTCCCTGAGTTTCGTTCAGTTGCAGCAGTCGTTCGAGCAGCATCGGCCCCATTTCGGTAACGGTTGTCCGCACCGGATGCCCCTGTTCGCCGAAAACGTCCCAGAACCTCACCGGGAAGCCTTTAAACTCAAATCCCTTTTCGCCTAACTTATAACCGTCCACGCGTTTGGCAACGCTTTCCTTGTTTCCGCCTGTTCTTGCCACGCCGGAGAGGTCGCCTTTCATGTCGGCGGCAAAGACGGGCACTCCCATTTCGCTGAATGTTTCCGAAAGTGTTTGCAAGGTGACGGTTTTTCCTGTTCCTGTGGCACCTGTTATTAGTCCGTGGCGGTTTGCCATTTTGGGGATAAGGCAAACTTCAGCCTCGTCGTTGATGGCTATAAAAGCGCGTTTGCTGTTGTCGAACATAGGTTTGTAAAGTTTTAGTAGGTATGATGGACACAAAGTTAAGGAAATATTTGAAAAAGATGTGTGAAGTTCAGAGAATAATGGTATTACAAAATTTGCCGGGACACAGGGTTAAGCATATAAAGTTTAATTGCCATCTTGTATGATATAATGCCTCGTTAAATCTTCATTTATAATAAAGATAGTCAATAAGTTACGCTTGATCCTTAAAAGTACCATACTCTGCTGAAATTCAGCGAATTATAAGAATCGTTTTAATAAATTGCCGAAGTGTTGATGATATACATTCACCACAATAACTCTCAGTTAATGAATTTCTATTTAAAGTATGAGAAAAATGTTGAAATATGCGAAGTTACTGATTACACTTGGATTAATTATCGTTGTTACAGAAAACTTTCTCCATATCACAAAAGGTCTCTACAATTGTATATGCAGAAGCACGAAAGCATAAAAAATTGAGAGAAATATTTTAGTCAAAACTCCGCTTGATCGGTACATGGAATAGGGAGTATTAAATAGCACTGAACAAAATATATTGCAGATTTATAAGAAATTAGTAGTAATTCACGATAACCTGTTTACCCATTTTTTTGAGATTTTCAGATAATGTTTCAACTAGTTTCAACTTCATGGTTAAATCAATAGGTTGTCCTTGATGAGCTTGGTTAATACTCTGACCAACGAAAAATTCCACATCAGTAGCTTCTTCAAAAAGAATGTTGCCCAAGAGTGAAGCACCATCCTTCTTATTACTGTGCTTAGGTGTTAAATCGTTTACTGATAAATATTTTGCTGACAAATCGAGTAAACGGCGTAATGTGAGTACTCCTTCTGTTGTTAAATCTATTCCTTCAATATATCCGATAGGTGGAACATCTTTGTCGTGAAATTCACAACTTGTCCTTAACGGTTTATTTAAATATCGCGCAACTATTTGGGAGCTGGTGCCACCGCAAACTACTTTTTTACCCTCTTTCGAGAGAAACATGGCTACACAAGCATCATCCTTCTCTTTGTCTACCGGTGGTCCCACCATTAGGTTAACCCGCTTCCTTTTTCTAGCTTTTACTACTGCTACGGTGGTATCATCGCCAGGTTTGTCAAGATAAAGATCGTTACAAGCTGCAGCAATATTACATGCGACGCAACGGGCCGACATCGGGGAGTCAACAATTCGGTTAATGTATTTGATAATATCGCTACGTCCCCAACCGAAATTCAATATTTTTCCCACGCCCGCATGCAGTACACCATCGGACATCATAATTGCCATATCGTCTTCTACCATGTGTAATTCGCTTTTGTAAACCTTTTTGTCGCAAATAATATATTCATTCCGCTTCAAATCCTCACATCGTTTATTATGATAATAAATAACTTGCGGATTGTCGAATTCCATCAGGAAGCCCTCCCCTGATTGGTTTACATGGATAACGGAAAAGGTGGAGTATGCAATTCCTCTCACCTTGCATGTAGGGAGTGATTGAATAATGGTTTCTATGCTTTCTTCTATGGATATATTGTTGGAAATCATGCAGCATAGAATTTTCGAAGTAAGTGTTGCCAGAATATTTGCCTTTACCCCGCTACCCAGGCCGTCAGCGAGGACAACTGTGGTAAAACCATCTTTCTGAACCGACTCTACTTTGTCGCCACACAGCTCTTCTCCTGTTTTATTAAGAGATGTGTAACCTGTTTCAAGATAAAAACACATAGGAAATTTTATTCTTTCTTATAAATATCTTTCAATTTTAATAATGCTACTTTTGTTTCCGCTGTTGTTTCTCCCAGTAGCGATGCAATTTCCTGTGCCACACGCATCTGTTTGCGAATTACGGCATCGGTTGTTTCAAATGTTTCTAACTTCATTTTTGTAAGCTTATCATCGTATTCCACTTTAGCGGTAACATCTCTCATCATGGCAAAAAGAGCTCGGTGTTCTTTTAAGATATTAATAGAAATATCTACATATAATTGGGTTTTGGGGATAAAATCTTTTAATATCTCTACATTTTTATTTTCCCTGTATGCATTCATGAAATCTGCTGTATTGAAGAAATCAACGGCCAACCGGCCTTTTAGAGATTCTTCTTCAATGCCAAACATCTCTTTTGCCTTTTTGTTGATTTCCAAAATATGCATGGAATCATCTAATACTACTACTCCATCGGCAGTGTTATGAATGATTTCGTACGACATAGATTCTGCCCGCTTTCTCATATATGGCAAGCAAATTTCTATTTCGGCGTAGCCATTAAGAACTGCCCACGCTTTATCCCGGCAAGATTTGTATCCGCAAGAACCACAATTTAACTCGTCTTCAGGACCGAACTTCCCTGTTTTGGCAAGAATAGTTTTAATTTCTTCCTCTGTTCCAATCTTACTCTTGTCCCTTATGCGTGGATAATTTTGAAAAAAACTGATATTCTCTGTATTCTGATTATCGTTAGTGGTAGATGAATTAATCTTTTCTTTTTCTTTCTGAACATATTTTTTTACTTCCAGCGTGGCTTTTATGCTCCCTCCTTTACTTTTAAGAATACATGGACCGTTTACACAGGAATTCTGACAGGTACTCAACTCCAGAAAAACACCCGAAAGGGTTTCAATATTCTCCAAAACCTGTACACATCTATCGGCTCCATCTACCGAAATATATTCGAAACCTTCGGGTAGGGATTCAAAAGATTTGATGATTCCCTGACTTACCGGGAAGGATTTTGATAAATTAATATGATTGTCGGCGGATTCGTTAAATTCAAAATGAGATATCTCTTTCGGAACAATGTTATTCTCTTTAAACATAACATCGATATCTTCAAATGTGAGTACTCCGTCAATAAAACCGCTCTCCCTGGCCTCACGTTTTTTTGCTATGCAAGGGCCAATGAAAACAATACTTGCGCCAGGTATGGCCATTTTTAGCATTTTGGCATGGGCAACCATGGGAGAATCAACAGGTGCTAAATATTTTAATGCTTTTGGGTAATACATCTGTATCATACTGCAGGCGGCAGGGCAAGCAGAAGAAATAAAATTTATAAACTTGCCCGATTCCATCAATTTTTCATATTCTTTTATTACGGCTTCTGCCCCTATTGCAGTTTCATGGGCATCGCAAAATCCAAGTTTACACAATGCTATACGAAACGGCTCAAAATCAGTCACATCAAAATTTGAAACAAATGAAGGAGCTACGCTAGCTATGACTTTAGAATTGGTCCTTAATAAAATCTCTACTTTATCTCTTTCGCTATGTACAATTTTAGCGTTCTGCGGACACACTAGCGTACACTTTCCGCATAAAATACACCTGTCTTTTATTATTTTTGCCTGATGATTAATGATATCTATAGCTTTCACGGGACATTCACGCAAACATAAATAACAATCCTTGCATTTTGCATCCTTAAATTCAAGATATTCAAACATAGAGTTTTCTGATTTAAATAGATATTGCTGGATAAATTTCATTAACGAAGAGCGCTTCGAAATTTTTTGAATTTACATTGTGCAAAAAAAAATTTTCTCCCGTTTTTTCAATTCTTGGCTCTTTTATTACCTCCACTGAAACTCCTTTGGAACATGAGCCGAGGCAAAAACAGGCTTGCAGCTCTATAAAGTCTTCTGCATTATATTTTTTAAGGAGTTCTTTCGCTTTTGTAATTACATCATAAGAGCCTTTAATATGGCAAGAACTTCCAACGCATATACGTATGCATATCATAACTGAGTGGTTTTTTCCGGTTATAAAAATTGAACCCACCCGAAAAAGTCACTTTTTTATAAAACAGTTTTAAAATACCGGTAAGCTATTTATCTAAAACTCTGATTCCAGACATTTTCAATGAGATCAAAACTAATTGTAAAGATAAATATATTTATTCAGATAAATGAAAATTTTTCGTTATGAAAATATTATTTCAAATTAATGTTTATCGTAAACTTGATTTGTTAAATATATTATCCGGGATAGTTTCATTAAACAGTATTTTTGTAATATTCACTCGTGTACCTTTGCCGTTTTTAAGAACATCTCTATAGAGAAATGACATCGGGAACCATCGGCCTCCAATTTTTTGAACCTTGGAAAAGGTGATTTCTTTAAGCTGCTTGCCACTCTTTGCAAATAATTGTGCCTGTAGCATTACAAAACGTTCTTTGTCTACCCATATTTTTTGCGAATGGTAGTTGATATCAGAGACGATTGCAGTCAGAGTGAGCTCCCAGCATTCCCGCCCGTCAATGGTCTGTTCACCCGTAACCTCAGCTTTGTATTGGTCAATCAGTCTCTTGTCGGTCATCATATCTTCGTAGCTTAAATCACTTCCCATAACCGATTGGCGCAGCATGTGCCCAGAAATTTGAATGGTGCGGTCAGTTGTAGGTGAATATACCCAAAGCTGCTTGTCAAGTTTGAGCATCTTCGTGCCTTTTTCACGAGCTGGTGCGAGATATTCGGTGAATGATTTTCTGTCGCCTTCCGTCCATATTTTCATTTCCATGGTTCGGGTTGCTCGAGCGGAATATATCTCCATCGTAGCAGTCATTATCTGTGTTTGGGCAGACATGTTTTCATCAACCTTGTCTAATATTGTATTAGCATCGGGTGTTTGTGAATTTACTGCCATAGTAAGCATAAGCATAAACAACAGAGAGTGCGTTCGCATGTTATTTTATTGTCTAAATGTAATATCTTCCTGTCTAATTTTCCAATTCCTTGAATAATTTTGCCGTTTGCCGTTTGTAAATTCCCGCTCCTGCAAGTAGTGCACCTACAACAGTGGAAATGAGTCCCGGTATAAAACCGATAACCAAGGTAGCCGGTGTTATTTTTGCACGGATAATATTGGAAATCATCAAATTCGATCCTTTAGATATATTGGTTATATCTAAACCGTACGTTTGTAAAAGCCAGGCGAAAAAAAGCCCTAATGCAGTGCCGGCTGCCGATCCGGCAATACCCACCAATATGGTCTCCATTATCAATGAGCGATAAATCTCCCCCTTGCTTTCTCCAATAGCAAGGCGAAGCCCAAACTCGCCATAGCGGCGCAACCCGCTTATCAATCCGGTGTTCCATAGAACTATAGACATTGCAAATATGAATACTATAATTATAATATTGGAAAGATTGTTAATAGTTGTATAAGACATTCCTGCAATGTTTGAATTTGATAACCTCGACATCACAGGAGTAAACTGGCCTGGTTGGCGTGCGTACCGTTTGTTGAAATCCGATACTATTTTTCCTGCTTTACGGTTATCATAAGTGCTGTTCCCCAGAAAACCAAGGATCTGATTTGCCGCATCTTCCATATTCAATGCTTCTTGTGCATCATTCAGATCGACCATTATCATACTCTTGTCAAGTACATTAACACCAAAATGCAACGTGCCGGCAACCGAGAGGTTGTACATTGACAATTCGCCATACATTGTTGTAGATATGAGCGTTATGGTATCATTAATATTCAGGCACATCTTAGTGAACAGTTCGTCGCTAATCAGTGTTTCTCCCCGTTTTTCGGGGAAACGCCCTTTTTTCAACAGTGAATGCAGCTCCATACGGTTAATCTCTTCGTTTGAGTTTATCAAGTTGAATGCCATCCCCTTCACATTTCCCTGAACGAGCGTGTTCCCAAGACTGTCAGGCACATCGAGTATGCTGCTAAAGAAAATTCTTTCTGTCCAAATACATTGAGGATATTGTTGTTGTAAGCTGGTCTTCAGCATATTTACGTCTATTAATGCAAAGTCGAGAGGCATTTGTGATTTATTGGCTGAATAACCACGTGTTTCAACACACAAGTGACCAGTGTTGAAAGCAGCATTTTTTTCGAGACTTTCGCCCATCACACCTCCAACGTATGCTTGCATAAAAACTGTAATCATTACCCCTAAAGCTACCACAATAAGCGGGAATAAACTTCGGTTGGGGTCTCGCAATAACCCTTTCAATAAAAACTTTATCATTGAACTTTTCCTTTAATGGCATCTGCAGGGTTCATCCTTGCAATTTTTCTTGCAGGGAGATAGCTTACCAATGCTGTTATTATTATCATAAACACAATAGATACCATAATGAGGTTAAGCGAAAAAAAAGGATAGATCTTATCCGGAATAGTTATGCCGAAATCGCTCGATCCTGAAGGCATTGGTATTCCGTTGATGGCATAATACAGACACACCGGAATTCCGTATATTGCGCCGAGCAAAATCGCCAATACGGCATTGATGGCTCCTTCAATCGTAAAAAGGTGCACGACCTCTTTTTTGGTCATCCCTAAGGCGATAAACGTTCCTATTTCGCGTTGGCGCCTGAAAACGCCAAGTGTTTGAGTGTCGAAAACGGCAAGCAAGCCCAACAGAAGAAAAATAATGTAAAAAATACTTTGGCCTACTTTTTTTGTTTGAAGCATTTCGCGCAGCGATTGAGTAAGCTCCTCATCACTTTTAAAGGCCCACCCGTCTATTTGTTCTGCTTTTATATTTTTTGATTTTATCATTATTGTTGCATTTCCTGGTTTCAATAACATTTTCTGGAGTGATTCAATTGAGATCCATATCTGTCCGTTGTCCACAGAAGAAACAAATGTTTTGAAGATACCTGTAATTTGAATGTCTTGTGCTTCGAAGGTGCCGTTTGCATCGCGCCAGCGCAAAATCACTTCATCGCCTTTTTTCAATCCGCTTTGCCGTGCCATTCCTGTGCCGATAATGGCCGGAATAACTTCGCTGTCAGGTTGGCTTTCCAGTAAAGTAGCCGGTAGTGCCAGCAGTTGCTGTCCGGGACTTATACCTTTTATTAGCACCGACATACTTCGACCCGAAGGAAAAATTGTACCGATCGCAATTAATATGGGTTCCAACAGCCCTTTTTTATCCGCAGATTGTAATTCCGAGGGAATTAGAGCTGCCGCACTATCTAGAGTGAACGGGTCGTAAGGGTCGTATGCGGCGCTCCAATACTGTCCGCCTGCTATTTCCCATTTTATTGTGTCGTATATAGCTTGCCGGTCCCATCCTTGCATCATTCCCTGCATAAATATGATCAGCATAAAAGCGATGGAAAGGACAAAAACCGTAAGCCACGTTTTCAATCCGTTAGCCAAAATGTTCCGTATGGTAAGTTTGAATAATTTCATTGCATTACTTTCTCGTCTTTTACAACCTGCCCGTCTTCCAATCGGATAATTCGCTTGAGATAGCTTATTACTTTTTCGTCGTGGGTAGCAAACAGAAAGCAAGTTTTCAGCTCCTCATTAAGTTTTTTCATTGTTTTTAGAATGTGGTGCGAGTTTTCTGTATCCAGATTTGCAGTAGGTTCATCGGCAAGCACCAGCTGAGGACGCTTTACCATGGCGCGGGCAACAGAGACACGCTGCGACTCGCCTCCCGAAAGTTGCGGTGGGCGGGAGTTTATCTTTTGGCTTAAACCTACCCATTCAATCGTTTCCAGCACTCGTTTTTTTCGTTCTTCGGCAGACAAGTTGAGGAGAAGGAGAGGAAATTCAACATTTTCAAAAACAGTGTATACGGGTAATAAGTTATAGCTTTGGAAGATAAACCCAATTTTATGTTTTCGTAATTGAGCTGCTTGAACTTGCGTGAGGTTATTCACGCTCTTGTTGAGGACTGTAACACTACCTTCTGTAGATTTGTCTAAAGTCCCGATAATGTTAAGGAGGGTGGTTTTACCCGAACCGCTTGGTCCCACCAACCCAGCAAATTCTCCTTCGTTGAAAGCGATGTTTATGTTGTTCAACGCGGTGAAAAAACTGTTCCCGACCGGATATTTTTTAACAAGATGTGAAACTTCAACAATATTTTCCATATGAATATTTTTTATATTTTCAATAATATACTGATGTCACAGGTTGCATTGAATGCCTGATATATCTTAAAAAGTATAATTCACCATTAACTGAACACCTTTTCCTGCGAACAGGTTATGTTGTGTGACTTGCATTGAAGCGGCAATCAGATCGATTTCGGGATTCCAAAAACCAATCAGATAAATATCAAGGTTGTCATACGCTCGTTTGTAACTAAGGTAATTAAACCATAAACATTGCTCGTCGATGTAAAAAAACATAGCGGATACGTCGTCGAGGATTGAAACCGGATAGTTAAATATTGCCCCCACAATTACAATACTTTTGCCATTGATAAAAAAACTGTTGCCCATATGGTAGCGAAAATATTCGGCCGATATGCCCAATCCGTTTCCAAAGGGAAGTGTATAATCGGCTCCGATATTCAGAAAATCCTGATGGTGAGGTAAGTTATAATTATTTTTTTGTGTGATGATGGAGCTCGACTCAAACCAGAGACCGACGACAGCATCCCATTTTCCGTCAATACCTATGCGTGTTTCGTTGAAACGGGTTTTGCCGGCAGTTGACGGAAGAGCTGTTTTTACATCCGTTTTGCGATAATGCGTTGTAAGAGCTATTTCTCCTCGCCCGAGAGGGAACTGGAGTCTTCCGCCTGTTTCGGGAATCCATCGCACCGACCCCAGAAATTCAAACCCTTTAGGTTTGTCGTTACCGATTAATGACCAGAACCAAATATTGGCGTTATTTTGGAAAAAATACCGTCCCAACAGTGCATAAACTCCATCGGTTAGCTGGAGCGGATCACGCACATCTATGCGATCGAACCACATTAGCGGGCGGAACATTTTTCCCGGACCGAATTTGATATTTTGCAAACCGCCGCGCAGCTCCCAATTGTTTCCTGAATAGCGCAACCAGGCACGGTAGGGTTTCAGGGTACATACGGTGGAATCGTGCTTAGTCCCTGAAAGATGAAATTCCGATTGTAAATTTGCTGAAACAGCAGTATCAAATTTCCCGTAATTTCCTATAAATGTAGGTACGAAACGTGTGCCTAATTGCATTTTAACAGGATTGGGAAACTGAAAAACCGACCAACAGGAGAGTTGTCCGCCAAACGAAACCGGTGATTTTTCAGTTTCCGGTTGTTTTATGGAAACTGAATCGGTTTTCTCTTGTGCGAATAGGCAACAAGAAACTCCAAAAGCAATAGATAGAGTGCATAGCTTATTCATCTTTCTTCCTTTTGCACCGGTGTTATTCCATACCTAAAAGAGTAGTTTAATTGTAATCGCTAAAAGAGCATAATGCTTATCGCATGCAACAAGTGCCATTAAAACGTATAAACATCTTTTATTTAGCTATATGCATATAGCAGGGATAGATGCGATAATTAAGTAAAGGTAAAAATATAGTTTACTTTTTTGGAATATGACACCCTTAAATAATGTTAATTGCGGGTTTTGGTAAACCAATGGTAATAAGAGGTTTTGGTAAGCCAATGTTAACGAAAGGTGTTGAAAAAACAATTGTTACAAAATGCATATTCATTACAACAGATATCGTTACAACAGGCAGATAAACATCATTATTTCATCTGTACTGCGCTTTTGAATATATCGATGTATTCCCTCCGAAAAGTCTCTTTCATCATCATGCCAAAACATATATTGATATTCAGTGCATTATAAGTAATTATTTTTGATACTAAGGTCTTATGAGCAGACTCATCAATTAAATCGGGGAGTAAAATTTGTTTTTTAGGTAGTGATTGGCAAGTATCTCACTGAGGTATTAGTGCTATCACGAGTAACAATATGGTTTTTAGGTAGTGATTTACAGAACAGTTGATAAATATTATGAATATTGTATATATTGCATTGAAGATTATTGTAAATTTGTTTAATAAATAACTTTTTCAGTGTTATTTTTAATACTCATAATTTTAATGAAAAAATATTGTTTTACTGCGGTGCTTGTCTTTATTGCTATGACTTCTGTTCATGGGCAGTCAAAAACGGGCATTTGCGACTCTCCAAAGACACAATATGCAGAACAATACAGTGATATGATACCAATGCTGAAACTATGGGACAGCAAAGAATAGAAAGGCAATAAAAAAATAAACATGTTATACTCAAGCACTATACTTCTAAAAGATGATATGAATAAATTGGCTGCCTTGGGACAGCCTTTTTTCTTTGTTATTAATTATGAACAGACAGAAGGTTATATCGTGTCCGATCCGCTTTATCAGGACGAAATATTTTTCAAGTTTCCAGAAGCCGGGAGAAAACCTTTTTCTTTTTCCCCGACAGATACATATTTCAATATAATCCCCAATAATTTTGAAACATATAAGAAGAGATTCGATAAATTACAAACATATCTGATGCAGCAGAAAATATTTTTGGCAAATCTGACTGAAAGGACAGAAATTGAAACGGAACTTTCACTTGAAAATATTTTTGCTTTGAGTGAGTCTCGATATCAGATTTATATACCCGGCAGGTTTGTATGTTTTTCTCCTGAGCGCTTTGTCAAAATTGCCAGTGGAATAATTTCTACCAATCCCATGAAGGGGACAATTGATGCAGGTATTGCAAATGCAGAACAAATTCTGTTGGAGGATGAAAAGGAGATAAACGAACATAAGGCAACCGTAGCTTTAATGAGCAAAGAGCTGGGTGCGATCTCCAAAAATGTTCATGTGTCGCGCTTCAGGTACATTGATCGGTTGAATACAAACAGAAAGGATCTGTTGCAGGTCAGTTCGGAGATAGCAGGAGAGCTTCCGGCGGATTACAGGCAACATATAGGCGATATTATTTTCTCTCTTTTGCCCGGAGGCTCTATTACTGGAACGCCCAAACACGAAGTATTGGAGATATTGGGTGAGATAGAAGGAGTTGAAAGAGGCTATTATTGTGGAGTTGCCGGTTATTTTGATGGTGAAGATCTGGACTCGGCTGTTTTAATTCGCTTTGTTGAACAAGATGGTAATAAATTTTATTTTAGGAGTGGAGGGGGAATAACCATCGATAGTGTTTGTAAAAAAGAATATCAGGAAGTATTGAATAAAGTGTATCTGCCTTTTGTATGAAACGGCCTGTTTTCATTGAAACATTGAGAATTGAAGAGGGAGTTATTTACAATCTCAATCTCCATCGGGAGAGAGTGCATGAAACCGCTTTCTTGCATTATGGTACGAAGCCGGAAATAGATATAAACACCTCTCTGATACCTTCTCATTTAAAAGGGAAAAGAGTTAAATGCAGAATTTTGTATGATGAGGATATCATATCTGTAGAATTTTTCGCTTATGAATTTAAAACAATTCGTTCATTGCAGGTTATTGAAGACAACAGCATCACCTATTGTTATAAATCTGTTGTCAGAGATGCTTTGCAAAATCTTCTTATGCAAAAAAAAACAGCCGATGATATTATAATAACAAAAAATGGGAATATTACCGACAGCTCATTTAGCAACCTTGTATTTGAATCGTCAGATGGAGCGTTGTTTACTCCGGAAACATATCTGCTTGAGGGGACCAAACGGAAATTTTTACTGAAAAACGGAATTATCAGAGAAAAAAAGATAACGATTGACGATTTATCATTGTACCAAAAGGTATATCTGATAAATGCTTTGATTGATATTGAAGATAATATTTCGGTACCAGTATCTTCAATTATTTTATAATTGAAACCATTCGAGCCCCCTTGAAGCACTTTCGTTGCAATAGGACCAAAATATATGATGATATTCAATGCATTATAAGTATTTTTTATATGTGGCTTTCTAAGCAGAGCCACCATTTTGAATAAAGTTTATTTTTTGTCCGGTTTAACAGATATTTAGCCCTTATACCTGATGACAATTTGCCGGTAAAGGCTCAATCAGTACGGTGCATATAATGATTATTTTCCGGTGAGTGTATCAGTAAGTCATAGCGAAAATAAGATATGATCACTCTTTTATTATTTTTCTCGGACTGATCATATTTTCCGGCTTAAGAATATCATCGAGCCGCTCCTTATCCATCAGACGTAATTCAAGGATCAACTCATAAATGCCCTTTCCCGTTTTCAATGCTTCCGACGCTAGTTTGGTCGAGTTTTCGTAGCCCAGATAGGGGTTCAGCGCCGTCACCAGCCCTATGCTGTTCATTACCATCTCCCTGCACCTATCTGCATTTACTGTGATGCCAGTGATACATTTTTCGCGTAGAGTATGTATTCCCTGAATCAGTGTTTCAATGTTCTCCATAAGTGAGAAAGCGATAATCGGTTCCATTACGTTAAGCTGCAACTGCCCTGCTTCAGAGGCCATGGTCACCGTAAGGTCGTTACCTATAACCTTATAGGCTATCTGATTAACTACCTCCGGAATTACCGGGTTTACCTTCCCCGGCATGATTGACGATCCAGGCTGCATCGGAGGTAGGTTGATCTCGTTTAATCCCGTTCTAGGCCCCGATGAAAGAAGACGAAGATCGTTGCATATCTTTGACAGTTTCACTGCCAGCCGTTTAATAGCCGCTGAGTTCATAATAAATACTCCCGTGTCGCTGGTAGCTTCAATCAGGTTTGAAGCCGGCACCAGGTCTATTTCTGAAATTTTTGCCAGGTAGCAGGTGCACACTTTCGCATATTCAGGATCGGAATTTATTCCCGTGCCGATAGCAGTGGCCCCCATATTAACCTCGCACAACAGTGTCCGGTTCTGTTCCATTCGTTGTATCTCCTCTTCCAGCGTCACAGCAAATGCCTCAAATTCTTGCCCCAGAGTCATAGGAACAGCATCCTGAAGTTGGGTACGTCCCATCTTAATTACATCTGAGAACTCTTTTCCCTTTTCACGGAAAGCCTCAATTATTTTGGTAACTGCGTCTATTAATCCACCTATACCCCTATAGAGCGCAATTTTAAGTGCTGTAGGGTAGGCGTCGTTTGTAGACTGGGAAAGATTTACATGGTTGTTTGGGTGACAGTACTGATATTCCCCCCTTGTATAACCCATTAGCTCAAGTGCACGGTTGGCTATTACCTCATTAGCATTCATATTGGTTGAAGTACCCGCACCTCCCTGAATCATATCCACCACAAAGTGGTCATGTAGTTTACCCTCTTTAATCTCTGAGCATGTTTTTACGATGGCATCTTTTATTTTCTCGTCCATCAAACCCAAGTGATGATTTGCCATTGCCGAAGCGGCTTTCACATCAGCCAGGCCTTTAATCAGCTGTGGGTAGTGATATAGCTTGGAGCGGCTTATATTGAAGTTCTGTACAGCCCGCATGGTCTGTATTCCGTAATAGTACTCCACCGGTATTTCCATTTCCCCCAGAAGATCGTGTTCATGGCGGTTTATTCCACTTAAATTCATTGCTATTATGTTTAAAATTAATTTATTCCAAAAATACAACTTTTTTGTAACAGAAACGATGAAATCTGATTAATTAATATGTTTTCTTCCGATTAAGTTTGCCGAAGGCGAAATAGTTTATTCTTATTAATTTTCCTGTTAATTCTTTCGGGTTTAAGTTGGCAAGCTGCTGCAGTTGAATTTCAATTCAGGATACTTTTTACACTGTATTACATTTTATTGGTTGAACCACTTTTTTATTGTTGTAGGGTTGCTGGCCACAAAATAGTCGTCGGGTAAATCTTTTGTGACCAAGCTGACCCCAGCTACTATTATGAAGCAGTATATGACATTTACTCAATTTTAAACAGGACACTCGCGATAGAAAATATTATCTGTAATAAAATGCAGACTGATATCTAACGATGCCTGTTTTACCTGTCATCATTAAATGTGAATCGCTTCTACTGAAATTCTTTTGTTTGAAGTTAACGGTTTAAGGGTTGTCTGTCATATAGAATATCAGCTTACTGCCATTCATAATATCCTTGTAGGTGATGAATTTTTTGTCATAGGGTTGCCCGTTCAGTTCAATCCTCTCAACATACATGTTTTCAGCAGAGAGGTTTTTTGCCTCCATGGTGAAATACTTTCCATTACCCACATTTAATGAAGCTTTAGGTATCTGCGGGGCACCAAATACCAGTTCGCCGCTCACAGGATTTACAGGATAGAATCCCATGGCAGAGAACATGTACCAGGCAGACATCTGGCCGCAGTCGTCATTACCAATAAGTCCATCAGGTTTGTTCCGGTAGAAGTTGGTGGTGATTTGCCGTACCAGTCGTTGAGTCTCTTCCGGCCTGTCGAGGTATGAGTAGATGTATGCTACATGGTGACTCGGTTCGTTACCATGCGCGTACTGCCCAATCAGTCCGGTCACATCGGAAAGTTTACCGGTAGTCTCTTGGGTTGTGTTAAAGAGGTAGTCGAGTACTTTGCCTGCGGCCTCTTTCCCTCCCATCAGATCAATGAGCCCTGGGATATCCTGCAACACATGCCATGTATATTGAAGTGCATTCCCTTCAGTATAATGACCTCCAATATTCGAGTCGGCGTGTGCCAGCTCATAAGGGTCGAACGGTGATAGCCAGTCGCCATTCGAGTTTTTAGGACGCATGCTGTTGGTCTCTTTGTCGAACAGGTTCCTGTAATAACCTGAACGCTTCATAAAGAACCCATGGTCGTCAGTTTTGCCCATCTTTTGTGCCATCATCGCGGCAGAGTAATCATCGAAGCCGCACTCCAGCGTACGTGAAACCGATTCCAGCTTTATTGTGTCATAAGGGTAGTAACCATACCTATCGTATAGGTCCCAATCCGATTTCGGATGTTTACTTTCGGTAACCGATTTTTTAATCTGACGGAAGGCTTTTTCCGCATCGAAGCCATCAAATCCTTTGAGAAATGCATCAACTATCATAGGAATAGAGTGATTCCCGATCATAGTATAAGTTTCCTGCCCCATAAGTGCCCAGATGGGCAGGTGCCCTTTTTGCCCGCTGTAGTCTATCATTGAGTTTACCAGGTCCGGTATTATTTCCGGACTGAGAATGGTGTACATGGGAAAGGCTGCACGGAAGGTATCCCACTGAGATAGTGTGGAGTAGTACTTCCCGGTGGGCGACAGGGATACTTCGCGGTTTGGGCCTGTATATTTACCATCTGTGTCGGCAATATTGTTGGGCTGGATGTAGAGGTGGTAAAGTGATGTGTAGAAGTTTGTCTTTTCGTTATCTGTGCCCTCTATTTTTACCCGCGAAAGATATCTGTTCCACTCCTCTTTTGCATTTTGGCGCACCTTTTCAAAGTCCCATCCTCTCACCTCGGCTGTAAGATTGCCTTTTGCACCTTCTATACTTGTCCTTGACATGGCGACCTTCATTTTTAAAGTAGTATCGGACTGCATATCGAATGTGAGGATATAGCGCGGAGCTTTTTCCCTGGGATCACGAGGATCGAGTCTCTCAGAAGAGAGTATCGGCTTGTTGAACTCAATCGCGAAGTAGTAGGTTCTCTCTACCCACTCAGTACGGCGGGTGTAGCCGGTAATCACCCTGTTACCTTCGAAGTTAATCTTATTATCGAGCACATGGGTGAAAAGCTTCTCTTTTTGCCATACCAGCCCGCTCTGGAAGTCCGCCAGCAGGTTGGCTTTTTTACCCGGGGCAAAAGTGTATTTGTGAAAAGCTACGTGTGGTGCGGCTGTAATCTCCACATCTACTTCGTTATCTGAAAGTTTAACCGCATAATAACCAGGAGAGGCTTTCTCGGTAGCTTTGTCGAAGCTGCTGCTCAGGTCGTTACGTTTCTCCCCTGAGAAGGGCTGCATCAGCAAATCGCCCAGGTCGACACATCCTGTACCGTTAAGCCGGTTTTGAGAGAAACCGTTTATACGTTTGTCATCATAGAAATAACCGGAACAGTATTCCCATGAAAAGTTACCTGTCTCCGGTCCCGGTTGCATCATTCCCAAAGGATAAGCCGCCCCGGGAAAGGTGTGTCCCGTGAAAGCAGTTCCTATAAATGGATTTACATATTTAGTGAGGTCTGTCTCATTTGAAACAGAGTTTTTTTCGTTTTTCATTGTGCACGATGCAGTAAATAACAGCAACACGCATATTAATATCGTTTTATTCATAACATTTTCTTGTTTATGCAAAGCAAAAGATCTTTTCCGTCGATTTGTTTTTTTCTGTATTCAACTAATCTCCTTTTTTCGCCCGTTTTGTCTCCCAGACAAAATAAGTAACCAGTCCGGTAAAGGCAAACAGTGCTACTATCTGTGCTCTTGTTCCACCTGGGTTTGCCCACAAACCAATATTAAGAACGTCACTCTTCCCTGTGAGAAAGATGATAAGGGCTCCCAATACTCCAAATAGGGCAGCACCTGCAATAAATCCTGAAGAGATAAGGATGGCACGCTGATGACGGGAATTATTCAGCTCTTTATCTTTTGTGCTTTTATTTACCCAGTGATTCAGCAATCCGCCTACAATAAGAGGGGTATTCAAAGGAAGTGGGATAAACATCCCGAGCGCAAAGGCCAGTGGAGACACCTTCAGCCAGTTCACCAGTATGGCTATTACAGCTCCAATACCCAGTAACGTCCAGCTTACGCCGCTGCCTGCCATCAACGGCTCAATGATTGCCGCCATGGCATTTGCCTGAGGTGCCACCATGGGATTAGGATGCTCTGGAGTAGCAACAAACCCATAAGCTTCGTTCAGAATAAAAATAACAGCGCCTACGGTAGCTGCGGAGACAAGTGTTCCAAGAAACTTATACGATTCCTGTTTTGCCGGAGTGGAGCCAAGCCAGTAACCAATTTTAAGGTCGGTAACAAACCCGCCAGCCATGGAGAGCGCTGTACAGACAATCCCTCCGATAATCAAGCCGCTGACCATACCCTGCCAGCCTTCCAGTCCCACTGAAACCAGGATTACTGATGAAAGTATCAAGGTCATAAGAGTCATGCCTGAAACGGGGTTAGAGCCTACTATGGCTATGGCATTTGCCGCAACAGTGGTAAAGAGAAAAGAGATTATGGTGATGGTGAGTAGCGCAACAATCGACTGCACTAATGTAATCTTAACTCCTGTGATAAGAAAAATAAAAACAGCAACAAGTGTAAGGAACAGAAATAACATCACAAACGACATTTTCAGATCCCGTTGTGTACGTTTTATCTCAGTTTTGCCAGTAGCTGCGACACCTTTTTTTCCTACTGCAAGCTTGAAAGCACTTCCAATCACGCCTGAAGATTTGATGATGCCGATGATACCTGCCATTGCTATAGCGCCTATGCCTATCGGACGTACGTACTCAGCGAAAATCTGTTCTGCCGTCATAGCAGCGAACGGATTTACACCCCCACTTGCGGCAGCTGCCAGCGTTCCAATCTCGTTTACCATTGGTATTAACACCAGCCACGAGAGTAACGAGCCGACGGTAATTATCAGTGCAAAACGCAATCCTACCAGATAACCAAAGCTAAAGATGAGTGCACTTACATTGAATTTCAATACCATCTTAAACTTTTCCGCTAGCATGGCACCAGCAGGAATTATTCGAGTTGTAATTTCTTCGCTCCAGAGCCGGAAAGCTGAGAAGCAGAAATCGAATAATCCTCCGATGAGCCCGCTTGTAACCAGCAAGCGTGCCTGGCTTCCCCCCTTCTCACCGGTCATAAGTATCTCTGTAGTTGCGGTAGCTTCGGGAAAAGGAAGTTTTCCGTGCATATCTTTCACGAAGTATTTCCTGAAAGGAATGAGGAACAGTATTCCAAGGAATCCCCCGAGGAGTGAAGAGAAAAAAATCTGCCAGAAGTTAATCTGAATTTCGGGATACCTGGCCTGGAGGATATATAGTCCTGGAATTGTGAAGACTGCTCCGGCAACAATCACACCCGATGATGCGCCAATGGATTGGATGATGACATTCTGCCCAAGTGCATTTTTCTTACGGAAGGCTGCCGATGCCCCTACAGCAATGATGGAGATTGGGATAGCTGCTTCAAACACCTGACCTATTTTCAAGCCTGAATAAGCAGCTGCAGCCGAGAAAATAACTGCCATCAGCAATCCCATTCCTACTGCCCATGGGGTGGCTTCTTTCACTGGTTTATCTGCAGGCATTACCGGACTGTAATCTTCCCCCGGCTTCAGCTCCCGATATGCATTGTCGGGCAATTCTGTAATTTTTCCTTCTTTCGGTTCCATTGTTCATTTGTTTTTAATTCTCATTTTTGATTCTTCCATTATATCAGCTTTGTGTGACAGGTTTTTCGTGTATCGTAACTTCAATTCGTAATCCAGGAATCTGAAACTCCAAAGCTGGCCAGGTTTCACAAATTTTTGCCGAAAATACAAAAAAAACCGTAAAGAGAAGCCTGGTTTCATAATTTTGTATTAAATTCATAGCTTTTATATGGTCGTGAGAGCTCTCTGCAGTAACTGCAAGATATAATTTGTAACTTTGTAATTTTAAACAGTAAGGGAAATGAGAAAATTTCTTCATGTCGCAATGGCTGTTATGTGTACTCTATCAGTAACGGCGCAGAATTATTCATTAAATGATATTCTTAACGGCAAGTTCAGTCCACGTGATGTAAGAGAAATGGTTTCTTCACAGGATGGACTTCATTATTATCAAGCCGATCCGCAGCGAACGGCAGTTATCAAGTTTTCGTACGCGACGGGAAATGCAGTTGATACACTCTTCAGCACACTTACAGCACGTAATTGCACTTTTGATTCTTTTCAGGGATTTCTTGTCAGCCCCGATGAAAACCGCGTGCTGGTTTATATAGATAGGGAGCAGATATACCGGCACTCGTTCCGGGCCAGCTATTATTATCACGATGTGCGTCGCAACATGATAAGGAAGCTTACTGATAAACCCTCTAAACAGATGATGCCCACCTTCTCATCCGATAGCAAGATGGCGGCATATGTAATAGATAATAACATCTGGCTTTCTAAGTTCGACTTTGATACTGAGTCGCAGATAACCAAAGATGGATTGAGAAACAAAATAATAAACGGTGCTACCGATTGGGTGTATGAAGAGGAGTTTGGAGTTACCCGACTAATGGAGTTTTCACCCGATAACCGGTTACTTGCTTTCGTCCGGTTCGATGAATCTCCGGTGAAAGAGTTTACTTTCCAGACATTCAACGGGCAGCTTTATCCCGGTTACTATAACTTTAAGTATCCAAAAGCAGGTGAAGCAAACTCCAGTGTTGAATGCCGTGTGTTTGATATTGAATCGCGAACCACCCGCACAATGGACCTGCCCGTTGAAGAGGATGGGTATATTCCCCGTATAAAATTTACAAATGATCCTGCCCGGCTGGCAGTGATGACTTTAAACAGAGACCAGAACCGGTTCGATATGTATTATGTCAATCCCCGGACTACTGTGTCGAAGCTGGTATTAAGGGAAGAGAGCGAACAGTACATTGATTCTGACTGGCTGAATTCTATTCATTTTCTTGAAGACAAATTCACCTATATTTCTGAAAAAGACGGCTTCAGCCATATATATGTTTATGGCTTATCTGGTACATTACAGAAGCAACTCACTTCGGGTAGTTACGATGTGACTGCTCTCCTGGGGGTGGATCCTCAATCGGAGGTGCTTTTCTATCAGGCAGCTGATGAAAGTCCTTTGCGAAGAAATATATACAAAATAAATATTAGCAAGGGGAAACCTCAGAAACTGTCGAATCAGCCTGGATTTAATGAAGCCTTTTTCAGCAATAATGGGAAGTTTTTTCTAAATCGCTGGTCCGATGCAAGTACACCTGATGTTATCTCCTTACATGATTCAAACGGTAAGCAGCTGCGCATACTTGAAGACAATCAGTCAATAAAGGCCGAGGTTGCATCCGCGCGGCTCCCTAAAAGGGAATACATCAAGGTAACAGCTGCAGACGGTATCACACTCCTGAATGGCTGGATATTGAAACCCAACAATTTCAACCCCTCCAAAAAATATCCTGTGGTTATGATTCAATACAGCGGGCCCAACTCGCAGAAGGTGTTGGACAAGTACAGTGCAAGCTGGTATTATGCGCTGTTGAATGAAGATATTGTGGTGGCCTGTGTTGATGGTCGTGGAACAGGTGCTCGTGGCGCCAGGTTTCGTAAGTGTACGTACATGAACCTGGGTATCATTGAGTCAGATGATCAGGTAGCCGCAGCGCAATACCTAGGCTCGCTGAGCTATATCGATGCGGACCGTATTGGAATATGGGGGTGGAGCTATGGGGGTTACAACGTGCTGATGAGTATGAGTCGCGGTGATGGAACACTCAAAGCCGGTGTAGCCATTGCGCCGGTTACAGACTGGCGCTTTTACGATTCAGTCTATACTGAACGTTTTATGCGTACCCCGCAACAGAACAGTACGGGGTATATTAACGCCTCGGCAGTTGAACTTGCGGGCAGATTGCAGGGGAACCTTCTTCTTGTGCATGGCACAACCGATGACAATGTTCATTTTCAGAATACCATTGAATACACACGGGCTCTTATAAAGGCGAACAAACATTTCGAGATGTTTGTCTTTCCCGATAAAGATCATTTTATTTCAGGCGGCAACACAAGTGAATATCTCTACGAAAAAGTTATAGGCTTTTACAGGTTGAATTTGTAGTATTCACTATTGTTATAATTTAACATGATCTGCTGCTGAATGGTAGAACCAATTCAGCGGCAGTTTTTTTCCCGCCTAAACAAAAATGTCCATTTGTTGTTATTAATGGTGAAGTTTTCGTAATATTATATGGCTTTTTCGTCTAAAATACATAGAATTATCAGGAATCCTGCATTCGGGCTTGTACCTATGCTTCTGTTTTCTATCCTAATATTGCACACCGATACTCGCTTGGCTGCAGGTGTTGGCTTGTCACTTTCATTGATTGGTTATTTTTTAGTAAAAAAATTCAGCCGCCTTATATATAAAATTTCCATTACTACTTTTATTGTGACGTTACTTCTGTCATTTTCATTTTTTAATAGCCTGCCTCTGCTGAACAGATTTATGATAACCGAGATCGTTTTTTTAATATCTCTTATTTTGATGAGGCTTTCCAGGGGAAGGATAGTGTTAAGGGTGGGCAAAGGACGAAACTATATATTGAAAAACTACATGAAGGAGTCTTTTCGGGTAGCATTTCAGACACAGTACGGGCTTTCAATTCATCTTTTGCTTGTCCTGGTGTTTTATGTTACTGGTTCTCCTGAAGCCGTTTATGTTAATTCAACGACAGTTTTGTTGCTCTTCCAGGCAATACTGGTGGCAGTCATAGCCATAGAGAGCGTTAGGTTATTTATTTTGGATAAAAAACTCTATAAGGAGGAGTGGTTGCCTGTTGTAACGGAGAAAGGAGATGTGACGGGCAGGGTTGCCATGTCAATCACTAAGGATATGAAGAACAGATTCATGCATCCTGTAGTTCGTGTAGCACTAATTTATAAGGGGAAGATCTATCTTAAGGAAAGGGATCATTCACGACTATTAGATCCCGGAAAACTGGATTACCCGTTTGAAAAATATATGCAGTATAACGACGAAGTGGATGAAACTTTGCGTTATAGCATAAGGAAAGAGTGTGGCAACAGTAATCTTCCACTTCGTTTTTTATTGAAATATACTTTTGAAAATGAAATCACAAAACGGCTTATTTTTCTCTATGTAGCCGATATTGAAGATGAAAATATTTTCAACAGCTTGCAGCTTCAGGGCGGGAAACTATGGACCGTATCGCAGATTGAGGATAATACCGGTACCGATATTTATTCCGAGTGTTTTGAACTTGAATTTGAGTATTTAAAAAACACAGTATTGCTGGCTCATCGATTTCGTAAAGTAAATTGAATAGAGTACCCTTCTACTGTTTTATAAACTATTAATAAAGCAATAGGCAGCTAAACTCACGTTCGGCTGCCTATTCATCGTTTAAATATAAAAAAGAAAAAAGTTATTTGTAAATTACCATTTATAAATGGCTGTTTTATTTTTAATAAAGATGATTCACCATCTCAGGAACCAGCTGCTCGCTTTTGATTGAACCTGACAGCTTTGAGAAGGAATTGAAATCGATTTTACCTGATACCGTAATAATGGTCAGTTTATCCTCCTCATCAAGCGAGATAAGAATCAGATTCTGCGTCTCTTCATCGTTTCTCTTCATCAAAACTGAAATTTTTGATGCTTTCTCGTTTACCGACACCACCTCTTCGTAATCGCCGAACTCAGCTTTTATCAGTTCATGTGCTTTTGCAAAGTAGTGTTTGGAATCTCTCTTGTTATCACTGCTTACGATATGTATACTGTTCAACTCTCTGAATGTTTTCTTCAGATCTTCATCATTAGTACTTGCCGCCATCTTTTCAAGCATTGCCTTCCCGATATTCACATTGTTCAGCGGACGCTTGTCTTCGGCATATTTTTCGATGAACAGAGTTACAAAGTCGTTCGCGAAAACCGTTGTGGTACACAATAAAACAAACAGTGTTAATAACGTCTTTCTCATAGATTCCCAATTTTATTCAATCCATCTTTTTTAACCTCAACAGTGTTGTTCAGCGAATCATCCATATCATCATCAAGTAAGTTGCTTAATGAGTCGATTGATGACCAGTCGATATTCAGATCATCAATATCCCTGATGGTCTGCATTGAAGCTGCTTCGCTCACCTGTAGAGCGTTAGACAGTTTCTCAAGTGCATATGTTGCCTGCTGCATAACAGCGTTGGGGTCTTCAAATTTTTCAGTAAAATGCGGCTTATTGTTCTGACGTGTGATAAAGAACAGACCTGTACCCAATCCCACCAGTAACAGAACTGACGCAGCTATCCGCAGCAGAGGGGTGTAAATCCGGATAGTGACATATCTGTTCTTATCGGTATCTTCTAAAGCTGCTTTCAGTTTATTATCGAAATTTTTGCTTAGAGTTACTGATTGCTCCATTCTGATATAAGAGAACAGAGGAATATACTGTTCCAGATCTTCAGGTACACCAACTCCCGAGAAAAAATCCTGCAGTTCTTTCTCTTCCTCCAGCGTTGTTTCGCAATTCCAGTATCTCTCCAGCAATATATTTATATATTCACTATTCATTTATATTCTGATAACAGTTCTTTCATCCTTTTTCTTGCTCTGTGAAGTGTTATTTTAACCAGATCTCCGCTTATAGATAGCGATTTGGATATCTCTTTATAACTAAACCCCTCAATTTCCCTCAGATGGAACACCAACCGCTGATTCTCGGGGAGCTCATCAATACATCTTTCTATCAAGTAGTGTTGTTCCTTTCTTACCATTTCACTGTGTGGAGATTGATGCTCAACAAAATAGAGCTCCTCTTTTTCCTTGTCAAGTGTCCCTGTTTTTCTGATTGCCTGCGAGGCCAGCCTGTCCAGTGCCATATTCTTGGTAGCCCTGAAGCAATAGGCTTCCAAGTTATCTATATAGTTCCAATCCTCTTTTCTGCTCCACAGTTTCAGCAGTAAGTCCTGCACTATGTCCTCTGCTTCAGCTTGTTCTCTTACAATACTGTAGGCGAGCCTGAAGAGTTTGTCCTTCAGGGGCAGAATTATTTTATGAAACGAATCAATACTCATTATATAATGACGGTTGAAAGAGAAAAAAGTTACATCAGAATGCAAATTTATTCTCTTTTTTGTAAGAAACAATAAGAAAAAACAGCTCTGTGTCAATTTTATTGATCAACGCGAGAGAATTTACTCCATATATTTTAACATTTTATTCATGATATTTTATTCGTCACATTTCATTATTTCAATTATTCGTTTCATTACTCTTTGTGATTTTTTCTCTACCCTTAATCATACACGTCATTTACAAATGATCAATTATTTTTCATAAAAACCTTCGCAAACGCTTGCATATCTTACTGATTATTTGTAATTTTGTGCCGTTTTTCACTCGAAGTGAAAGGTTATATAATGATAATCAGTCTATTATTATACGCACAGAGTGGGAAAAGTGGTTAAATAGCAATTATTTAAAAATATAGAAATACAAAAAAAAGAAAGCAGAAAATGCCTACAATTCAACAACTAGTAAGAAAAGGACGTACCACCCTTACGGAGAAGAGTAAATCGCCTGCTTTGGATTCTTGTCCGCAGCGCCGTGGCGTGTGCGTGAGAGTGTATACTACTACACCCAAGAAGCCAAACTCAGCGATGAGAAAGGTTGCACGTGTACGTTTGACTAACTCAAAGGAAGTGAATGCCTACATCCCCGGAGAAGGACATAACCTGCAGGAGCACTCCATTGTGCTTGTGCGTGGCGGACGTGTAAAGGATCTCCCCGGTGTACGTTATCACATTGTGCGTGGTTCATTGGATACAGCCGGAGTAAGCGGCCGCACCCAAAGACGTTCCAAATATGGGGCTAAACGTCCCAAGGCAGGTGCTAAAACTGCGGTTAAAGGGAAAAAGTAATCCATCCCCGCTAAGCATCATTTTAAGTATAATTAAATGTATTATCGCTGTTGAAATTTTTGGAGTACGCTACTTATTACAGGTTGAGTAAATAAATTCGGAGGAATTTGTTGAAGACATATAAATGGCAGCCAAACAACACACAATTTTTTAAACAATGAGAAAAACAAAACCCAAAAAAAGGCAGGTTCTCCCGGATCCTGTTTATGGTGATGTAAGGGTAACAAAATTTGTTAACCACCTTATGTATGATGGTAAGAAAAGTATCTCTTACGATATATTCTATACTGCTCTGGAGAATGTAAAGGCTAAAATGCCCAATGAAGAGAAGTCGGCTCTTGAGATATGGAAAGCCGCGCTCGATAATATAACACCTCAGGTGGAAGTTAAATCGCGCCGTGTTGGTGGTGCTACTTTTCAGGTTCCCACGGAAATAAGACCGGAAAGAAAAGAATCCGTTTCAATGAAAAACCTCATTCTTTATGCACGAAAAAGAGGAGGTAAAACAATGGCTGACAAGCTTGCAGCCGAGATTGTTGATGCTTATAACAGTCAGGGTGGTGCTTTCAAACGCAAAGAAGATATGCATAGAATGGCAGAAGCAAACCGTGCTTTTGCTCATTTCAGATTTTAAAATTGATAGAAGGTAAAAAAGATGGCTAAGGGTTCAAAAGAGACATTAAACTTCACTCGTAACATTGGTATCATGGCTCATATTGACGCCGGCAAGACCACCACATCTGAGCGGATTCTGTTTTATACAGGTTTAACGCATAAGATCGGAGAGGTTCACGATGGCGCAGCAACCATGGATTGGATGGAGCAGGAGCAGGAGCGTGGTATAACCATTACATCTGCTGCTACTACCACGAGTTGGAAATTTGATAACAATACTTATAAGATAAATTTGATAGACACTCCGGGGCACGTTGACTTCACAGTAGAAGTTGAACGCTCACTTAGGGTGTTAGACGGTGCCGTGGCCGCATTTTGTGCTGTAGGAGGTGTTGAACCGCAGTCGGAGACCGTGTGGCGTCAGGCAGATAAATACAAGGTTCCTCGAATAGGCTATGTGAACAAGATGGACCGTTCGGGAGCCAATTTTTTTGATGTTGTACGTCAGGTAAAAGAGATGCTTGGCGCTAAGGCTTGCCCTATTCAAATACCTATTGGTGCTGAAGAAAATTTTAAGGGCGTCGTTGATCTTGTTACAATGAAAGCCCTTTATTGGCATGATGAGACAATGGGAGCTGATTACGATATTACCGACATTCCTGCCGATTTGCTTGATGAAGCCCGTGAATGGCGCGAAAATATGTTAGAGACAATTGCCGAAATTGACGATAAGCTCATGGAGAAATTCTTTGACGATCCCAATTCAATCACAGAGGATGAGATAAGGAGCGCTATCAGAAAAGGCACATTGTCTATGGAGATTAATCCTATGATTTGCGGATCATCTTTCAAGAACAAAGGTGTGCAGACTTTACTGGATGCTGTTTGCGCCTATCTGCCAAGTCCTCTTGATACTGATGCAATAACAGGTACCGATCCTGGCGACTCCACCAAGGTTCTTGTCCGTCATCCCGATCCCAGCGAGCCAATGTGTGCCCTGGCATTCAAGATTGCAACAGACCCGTATGTTGGGCGTCTCTGTTTCTTCCGTGTTTACTCGGGCGAACTTGATGCAGGATCATATGTTTACAACGCACGTTCAGGGAAGAAAGAGCGTATCTCGCGCCTCTTCCAGATGCATTCAAATAAACAGAACCCGAAAGATTTTATCGGAACAGGAGATATCGGTGCCGGAGTAGGTTTTAAGGATATTCGTACCGGGGACACTTTATGTGATGAAAACAAGCCCATTATTCTTGAGGCAATAGATTTCCCAGATCCGGTTATTGGAATTGCTGTTGAGCCAAAAACGCAGAAAGATCTTGATAAACTTTCTAACGGATTGGCCAAACTGGCAGAAGAAGATCCCACTTTCACCGTTAAAACGGATGAAGAGACCGGGCAGACAGTTATTTCCGGGATGGGTGAACTTCACCTTGAGATCATTATCGAAAGGTTGAAACGTGAGTTCAAGGTTGAGGCCAATCAGGGTAGGCCGCAGGTTTCTTATAAGGAGGCTATCTCCAAGCCTGTTGAATTGCGTGAAACATATAAGAAGCAGACAGGAGGTCGTGGTAAGTATGCCGATATGATAGTACGCGTGGAGCCTGCCGACAGCGATTTTGAAGGCGAACTGCAATTTATTGATGAAGTGAAGGGTGGTAATATACCTAAAGAGTACATACCTTCCATTCAGAAAGGGTTCCAGCGTGCAATGAAAAATGGCATTCTTGCAGGCTATGCGCTGAATAAGTTGAAAGTGACAGTAATTGATGGTTCGTACCACCCGGTAGACTCTGATCAGCTTTCGTTTGAGATTTGTGCCATGCAAGCTTTCAAGAATGCATCTGAAAAAGCCGGACCTATACTTCTGGAGCCAATTATGAAGGTTGAAGTGGTTACTCCCGAAGAGAGTATGGGAGATGTTATCTCCGACTTGAACAAACGTCGCGGCCAGGTAGAGGGAATGGAATCGAACCGTTCCGGAGCACGTGTGGTAAAAGCAAAGACACCGCTTTCAGAGATGTTCGGATATGTAACTGCTTTGCGCACAATTACATCGGGACGAGCAACCTCAACAATGGCTTTTTCGCACTTTGAAGAGGTTTCTTCTTCCATAGCAAAACAAGTATTAACGGAAGTAAAAGGCCGTGTAGATTTGATTAAATAATTTATAGTATATGAGCCAAAAAATCAGAATTAAACTGAAATCATACGATTACAGCCTGGTTGATAAATCAGCCGAGAAAATCGTAAAGACCGTAAAAGCTACGGGTGCAGTAGTCAGTGGCCCTATTCCGTTGCCTACACACAAACGCATTTTCACCGTGAACCGTTCAACGTTTGTGAACAAAAAATCGCGTGAACAGTTCGAGCTCGCTTCATTCAAACGCCTAATTGATATTTACAGCTCTACGGCAAAGACAGTGGATGCATTGATGAAGCTTGAATTGCCCAGCGGTGTAGAAGTGGAGATTAAAGTATAATTATAAAACAACAGAGAAATGCCAGGATTATTAGGAAAAAAAATCGGAATGACATCCGTTTTCAGTGCTGATGGAAAAAATATTCCATGCACTGTTATCGAAGCAGGTCCTTGCGTAGTTACTCAGGTGAAGACCGTTGAAAATGACGGTTATGACGCAATTCAGCTCGGGTTTGAAGACAAAAAGGAAAAACATACCACGAACCCTGAAAAAGGTCACTTTAAAAAAGCCGGAGTAACACCCAAGAGACACTTGGCCGAGTTCAAAGGTTTTGGGAACGAATATAAAGAAGGTTCCGAAATAGGTGTTGATATTTTTAACGGGACCATTTACGTTGATGTGATCGGAAAATCGAAAGGAAAAGGTTTTCAGGGTGTTGTTAAACGCCACGGCTTTGGCGGTGTTGGTCAGTCCACACACGGTCAACACAACAGGCTGCGTGCTCCTGGATCTATCGGCGCATGTTCCTATCCAGCAAAAGTATTTAAGGGAACTCGCATGGGCGGCCAGATGGGTAACAAACGTATAACCGTTCAAAACCTGCAGGTGATTAAGGTAATACCCGAGCACAATCTTTTATTGCTAAAAGGTTCTGTTCCGGGAAGTAAAGGTTCAATTGTAGCAATCGAAAAATAAGATGGAATTAAGTGTTTATAATATAAAAGGAGAGGTAACAGACAAAAAGGTGACGCTCGACGATTCCATTTTCGGGATTGAACCTAACAATCATGTTATCTGGTTAGATGTAAAACAGTATCTGGCCAACAGGCGTCAGGGTACGCATAAGTCAAAAGAGAGAAGCGAAATTACCGGAAGTACACGCAAGCTCATTCGTCAGAAGGGGAGTGGCGGTGCACGCCGAGGAGATATTAAATCTCCTGTTTTGGTCGGTGGCGGGCGAGTTTTTGGCCCTAAACCAAGGTATTACGGATTCAAGGTGAACAAAAAGGTGAAAGAGTTGGCTCGTAAGTCGGCACTTTCACTGAAAGCAAAAAATAATGCTATTATTGTAGTAGAGGATTTTGTTTTTGATTCACCAAAAACAAAACAGATTGTAGAGATTACGAAGAATCTGCAACTCTCTGATAAAAAGCTACTTTTAGTTTTGCCGGGTCAGAATAAAAACGTATATTTGTCGGCTCGAAATTTAAGCAGAGTCAATGTTGTAACAGCTTCTGATATAAATACATATAAAATTATGGACTGTGCAAATCTCGTAATAACCGAGTCGTCGGTTGCTGTGATTGATAACTTATTAAAAGCATAAGGAGAGAGAGAAGATGAGTGTAATTGTAAAACCCATATTCACAGAAAAGCAAACCGCAATAACGGAAAAGTTTGAAAACCGTTACGGTTTTATCGTTGAGCCTTCTGCCAATAAAGTTGATATCAAAAATGCAGTTGAAGAACTTTACAACGTACATGTAGAGCATGTAAATACAATGAAATATGATGGTAAGCTGAAAAGCCGATATACAAAATCGGGTGTGGTTACAGGACTTACGCCATCGTATAAAAAAGCAATCGTAACCTTGAGAAAAGGTGAATCAATCGATTTATTTAGCAATATTTAAAAGAGATGGCAATACGTAAATTAAAGCCCACTACACCGGGGCAAAGACACAAGATTATCGGTTCATTTGAAAATGTCACTGCAAGTGTACCGGAGAAATCTCTTGTACTTGGTAAGAAAACGTCAGGAGGCCGCAACAGTCAGGGTAAGATGACTGTTAAGAATGTAGGAGGCGGACATAAGAGGCGGTTCAGAATTATCGATTTCAAGAGAACAAAAGATGGTATCCCGGCCGTTGTTAAAAGTATAGAATATGATCCTAACCGCTCAGCTCGCATAGCACTATTATATTATGCAGATGGCGAAAAGGCCTATATTTTAGCTCCTAACGGCTTAAAAGTTGGAACCACAGTGATGTCGGGGCCAGGTGCTGCCCCTGAAGTTGGAAACGCGCTCCCACTGTCTGTAATTCCTATAGGAACTGTAATTCATAATATTGAATTACGCCCGGGTCAGGGAGCCAAGATGGCACGATCAGCCGGAACATTCGCACAATTGGTATCTCGTGAAGAGAAATATGCAATTATAAAAATGCCTTCCGGAGAAGTTCGCAAAATTCTGTCGGCATGTAAAGCTACTGTTGGAAGTGTTGGTAATTCGGACCATGCTCTGGAACAATCAGGGAAGGCCGGCCGTTCAAGATGGTTAGGACGTCGTCCGCGCACTCGCGGGGTTAGCAAGAACCCTGTTGATCACCCAATGGGTGGGGGTGAGGGACGTGCTTCAGGAGGCCATCCAAGATCAGCCAAAGGCTTATATTCAAAGGGCTTGAAGACAAGAGCCCCGAAAAAACATTCTTCTAAATACATTGTAGAGAGAAGAAAAAAGAAGTAATCTGATTAATTATTAAAAATTATGAGCAGGTCATTAAAAAAAGGTCCATATATCAATCTCAAATTAGAAGAGAAGGTAATTACCATGAACGAGAGCGGCAAAAAATCCGTGATCAAAACATGGGCACGAGCCTCTATGATATCTCCTGATTTTGTTGGACACACCATCGCTGTGCACAACGGGAACAAATTCATCCCCGTTTATATCACAGAGAACATGGTTGGGCATAAACTGGGCGAATTCGCTGTTACCCGTACGTTCCGCGGACACGCTGGCAACAGAAAGAAATAAGATCAGGGCGCTTAACGAATAAAGTAAAACAGAAAAAGACATGAGTGCTAGAAAAAGAATATCAGCCGAACAAAGAAAGGAAGAGCGAAAGGATGTCTCTTTCGCTATATTGAGGAATGTCCCCAGCTCGCCGCGTAAAATGCGATATGTCGCTGACATGGTTCGAGGTATGGAGGTGTTCAGAGCGTTGGGCGTTTTAAAGTTCTCCAACAAAGAAGCATCCGGTAAAATTGAAAAACTGCTGCTTTCAGCTATTGCTAACTGGGAACAGAAAAACGAACGTAAAGCCGAAACAGGCGAACTCTATATAAAAACAATAACTGTTGACGAAGGAACTACACTTAAAAGGCTTCGTCCAGCTCCGCAAGGCCGGGGATACAGAATCCGCAAACGTTCAAATCATGTGACGATTGTGGTAGATACAATGAATAAAGAAGAACAAGAACAAGGATAACAAGATGGGACAAAAAGTAAATCCGATAGCAAATCGTTTAGGAATCATCAAGGGATGGGACTCTAACTGGTACGGCGGAAATAATTATGGTGACATTTTGCTGGAAGACAATAAGATCCGCACCTATTTGAATGCCCGTCTTGCCAAAGCAAGTGTATCTCGAATCGTTATTGAGCGAACATTGAAACTGGTGACTATCACAATTTGTACAGCTCGCCCCGGGATTATTATTGGTAAAGGGGGCCAGGAAGTTGACAAGTTGAAAGAAGAGTTGATGAAGATCACCGACAAAGATATACAGATAAATATTTTTGAGATAAAAAAACCGGAACTCGATGCAGTTATTGTAGCAAATAACGTTGCACGCCAGATTGAAGGTAAAATAGCATATCGCCGCGCCGTGAAGATGGCTATTGCTTCTACCATGAGAATGGGGGCCGAGGGAATCAAAATTCAGGTGTCAGGTCGTTTGAACGGAGCTGAGATGGCTCGTTCGGAGATGTATAAGGAGGGTAGGACCCCACTTCATACTTTCCGTGCCGACATTGATTACGCGCAAGGTGAAGCGCTGACAAAAGTAGGTCTGATAGGTATCAAAGTATGGATTTGCCGTGGTGCGATCTATGGCAAAAAAGATCTTTCACCTTCGTTTGCAACTTCAAAGGACAGCCGTTCTCACAGTGGCGGAGGCCGTGGCGGAAACAGGCCTGAAGGTGGAAGAGGGGGCAGACGCAGAAGAAATAAAAACAATGCTTAATTGAAGAAAATATGTTACAACCTAAGAAAACAAGATTCAGAAGACAGCAGAAAGGCCGCATGAAAGGCTATGCCGGCCGCGGCAATCAACTGGCGTTTGGCTCTTTTGGCATAAAATCATTGCAATCCAAATGGATTACCGGAAGCCAGATAGAAGCTGCCCGTATCGCTGTAACGCGCTACATGCAACGTCAGGGACAGGTTTGGGTTCGTATTTTCCCAGATAAGCCTATCACAAAAAAGCCTGCAGAGGTACGTATGGGTAAAGGTAAAGGTAATCCCGAAGGATTCGTTGCTCCCGTTACTCCCGGCAGAATTATTTTTGAGGTTGAAGGAGTACCTTATGAAGTTGCAAAAGAGGCTTTGCGCTTAGCAGCTCAGAAATTGCCGGTTACCACTAAATTTGTGGTTCGAAGAGATTATGATAATGAGAAAAAATCGTAAATCGAGATGAGAAAACAAGAAGAATTAATAGAACTGTCCGGGAAAGATCTGAAAGAGAGATTAGATGCCGAAATGATAGCACTTACAAGGATGCGTATCAATCACAGCATAACTCCACTTGACAATTCTGGCTTATTGAAAGAGAAACGCAGGGATATTGCACGTATAAATACAGAACTTCGTGCAAGAGAGTTGAAAAAAGAACAATAACAGAGAAATGGAAACGAGAAATTTAAGAAAAGAAAGAATCGGGGTCGTTTTCAGCAATAAAATGGATAAAACTGTCACTGTTGCTGTAAAATGGAAAGAGAAACACCCTATATATGGGAAGTTCGTTAATAAAACGAGAAAATTTCACGCCCATGATGAAAAGAACGACTGTAACATTGGTGATACAGTCCGTATTATGGAGACTCGTCCTTTGAGCAAAAAAAAGAGATGGAGAGTGGTTGAAGTAATTGAGAGGGCTAAGTAAGATGATACAACAAGAATCAAGATTAACGGTTACCGACAACAGCGGCGCCAAGGAAGCACTCTGCATTCGCGTGCTTGGTGGAACTAGAAGACGTTACGCGTCGGTTGGGGATGTCATAGTTGTTTCTATCAAGAGCACAATCCCTTCGAGTGATATTAAGAAAGGTGCCATATCAAAAGCGATCATCGTTCGTACGAAAAAAGAGATTCGCCGTGCAGACGGTTCGTATATACGCTTCGACGACAATGCCTGCGTTCTGCTGAACAATGCCGGTGAATTGAGAGGAAGTCGTATCTTCGGTCCCGTTGCCCGTGAACTGCGTACCACGAACATGAAGATTGTTTCATTAGCACCAGAAGTATTATAATCTATTAAGCAATCACAGGCAATGAGTAAATTACACATAAAGAAAGGCGACATTGTTTACGTGAATTCCGGTGAAGATAAAGGTAAAACCGGACGTGTACTAACGGTTCTAGTTAAAAAGAACCGTGCAGTAGTGGAAGGCGTAAACATAGTGTCAAAACATACAAAACCCAATGCTCAAAATCCAAATGGAGGTATTGAAAAGAAAGAGGCTTCAGTTCACATCTCCAATTTAAACCCGGTTGATCCTAAAACAGGTAAACCCACTCGCATTGGGCGTAAGGAAAACAGTAAAGGCAAATTAGTACGTTACGCTAAAAAATCTGGGGAGGAAATTTAATGAGTACTACAACATACCAAGTTAGTTTAAAGAAGGATTATAAAGAGCGTATTGTTCCTGCTTTGATGAAAGAATTCAATTACAAATCGGTAATGCAGGCACCCAGACTCGAGAAGATAGTAATTAATCAGGGTTTGGGCATTGCTGTGGCAGACAAAAAAATCATCGAGACAGCGATCAACGAACTTACTGCTATCACTGGACAAAGAGCAGTGGCAACCGTTTCACGCAAAGATATATCAAATTTTAAATTGCGTAAAAAAATGCCTGTAGGCGTGAGAGTTACACTTCGTCATGATAAAATGTATGAATTCCTTGAAAGATTAGTACGTGTGGCTCTGCCTCGTATACGTGACTTCAAGGGTATAGGGGCCAAGCTTGATGGAAGAGGCAACTACACGTTGGGTATTGAGGAACAGATTATTTTCCCGGAGATCAACATTGATACAATAACACGTTTGCTGGGAATGAATATTACTTTCGTTACTACTGCTCCTACCGACGAGGAAGGTTATGCTCTTCTTAGAGAGTTCGGTTTACCGTTTAAGACAGAACATTCGCATTAAGCTGTGTTGGCATAAGTCAGGCTACGTTTGAGTTATGCTGCTGGCTGGCAAACTATTTCTTTAATAAATGCAGTCACAAGCAAGTTTTATTGCATTATGTTGCAGAGAGAAATAGTAGAATATAGTTCAATGAATAATTTTAATGAACAAAAAAAATTAATATATAATGGCAAAAGAATCAATGAAAGCCCGAGAGGTGAAGAGAGCCAGGATGGTTGCCCGTTATGCCGAGAAAAGAGCAAAGTATCTGGCAGAGGGTGATTACGAAGCACTTCAATCCATTCCCAAGAACGCTTCCCCGGTACGATTGCACAACCGTTGTAAAATTACCGGACGCCCCAAAGGATATATGCGCCAGTTCGGCATCTCTCGTATCCAGTTCCGGGAAATGGCATCTAAAGGCCTGATTCCCGGTGTGAAGAAGGCTAGCTGGTAATAGATGGATAAACCGAAAAGTGAAAAAACTGGGAAAAGGTTTGATCAATTACCGGCGACTTTAAAGAAATGACGTTTTATTAAATATTGTCCCGGCGGTCGGGATCAATTTAAATTTTTAGTATATGACAGATCCAATAGCAGATTATTTGACGCGGCTACGAAATGCCATCCAGGCGAAGCATCGTGTGGTGGAGATACCCGCATCGAATCTAAAAAAAGACATCACTAAGATTCTTTTTGAAAAAGGCTACATACTTAATTATAAGTTTGTAGAGGATGGTCCCCAGGGCACAATAATGATTGCCCTGAAGTACGATCCTGTAAACAAAGTAAACGCGATTAAGAAATTGAAGCGTGTATCAACGCCCGGTTTACGCCAGTATGTAGGTTACAAAGATATGCCGCGCGTACTCAATGGCCTGGGTATTGCCATATTATCTACTTCAAATGGAGTAATGACAGATAAAGAAGCCCGTGAACATAAAGTTGGCGGAGAAGTATTGTGTTTCGTTTATTAATCTGAAGGAGAGAAAAATATGTCAAGAATAGGAAAATTACCCATTACGCTGCCTGCAGGTGTTGCAGTGACAGTAGGAGAAGATAATGTGATCACAATGAAAGGCCCTAAAGGGGAGCTAAATCAGCAGATTGGCCTTGATATGAAGGTGGAGGTTAGCGATGGTGTGCTTTCCATTGAACGCTCCGATGATGATAAAGAGAGCCGCTCTCTGCACGGGCTTTATCGTTCATTGCTGCACAATATGGTTATTGGCGTTTCAGAAGGTTTCCGTAAAGAAATGGAACTTGTTGGTGTTGGTTATCGTGTGACCAACAACGGGCAAATTCTGGAATTATCTCTTGGTTATACACACAGTATTTTTATGGAATTACCCAAAGAGATAAAGGTGGAGACCAAAATGGAGAGAAACAAGAATCCTCTTATTATTCTGGAATCTTGTGATAAACAACTACTCGGACAGGTATGTGCTAAAATCCGTTCGTTCCGCAAGCCGGAGCCTTACAAAGGTAAAGGTATTCGCTTCGTAGGTGAACAGGTACGTCGCAAGTCGGGTAAAACAGCAGGTAAATAATCTACGTAAACTGAAATCGCAATGTTAACAAAGAACGAAAGAAGATTAAAAATCAAAACTCGTGTACGCGGTAAAGTTCACGGCACTGCCGAGTGCCCCCGTCTTTCCGTATTCAGGAGCAATAAACAGATATATGCCCAGGTAATTGATGATAATAGCGGTACCACGCTGGCATCTGCATCATCTCTGAAACTGGAAGATAAACTTCCTAAAAAAGAGATTGCCGCTAAGGTGGGACAGCTTATCGCAGAAAATGCCAAAGAAGCAGGAGTAGAAAAGGTAACGTTCGACAGAAACGGTTACTTGTATCATGGACGTATTAAAGAACTGGCTGATGCCGCCCGTAAAGGAGGGCTTAAATTTTAACGATTATGGCAGTAAAAAATAACAAGGTAAAATCAACAAACGATATCGAATTAAAAGACCGTTTAGTGGCTATTAATCGTACAACCAAAGTTACCAAGGGAGGCCGTACTTTCACATTCGCTGCAATGGTTGTTGTTGGAAACGAAGATGGTATCATTGGATGGGGCTTAGGAAAAGCAGGTGAAGTTACAACCGCCATTGCCAAAGGTGTGGAAGCCGCTAAGAAGAATCTAATCAAGGTTCCCGTTTACAAGGGGACCATTCCGCACGAGCAGGTTGCCCGTTACGGCGGAGCCGAGGTGTTTCTTAAACCAGCTTTTACCGGAACAGGTGTAAAGGCAGGAGGTGCTATGCGTGCCGTGCTTGAGAGCGTGGGGATTACCGACGTGCTGGCTAAATCGAAAGGATCTTCCAACCCGCATAACCTTGTAAAAGCAACTATCGAGGCTTTGACTGAACTGAGAGACCCCTTTACGGTAGCGCAAAACAGAGGTGTAAGTATAGAAAAAGTGTTTAACGGATAAAAAGGATGAAATCTGACATGGCTACAATAAAAATTAAACAGACAAAAAGTAGAATCGGAGCTCCTAAAGATCAGAAAAAGACGTTGGACGCTCTTGGACTTACAAAAATGAACCGTGTGGTGGAACACAAGGATACGCCTTCAGTGAGAGGCCTTATTCGCAAAGTGAACCATCTGGTAACGGTTGTGGATTAAAAAGAATAATAAACGATAAAAAAAGATACAAATATGGATTTATCGAATTTAAAACCGGCTGAAGGTTCAACCAAAACCCGGAAAAGAATCGGGCGAGGACCCGGATCGGGAAAAGGAGGCACTTCCACAAGAGGACATAAGGGACAGAAATCAAGATCAGGCTATTCAAAGAAGGTCGGTTTTGAAGGAGGACAGATGCCTTTGCAGCGTCGTGTCCCCAAATTCGGATTTAAGCCACTGAAAAGAGTTGAATATAAAGCCATTAATTTGGAGACATTGCAGGAACTGGTAGAATCACAGGGGTATACTAAAATTAATCCTGAAGTGCTGATGGATGCAGGCCTTATTGCCCGTAAACACTTGGTGAAAATTCTTGGCAGAGGCACATTAACAGCCAAACTTGAGGTTGAAGCTCACGCTTTTTCCAAGACAGCTGAAGAAGCTATAATCGCTGCAGGTGGAACAGCCGTAAAAATCTGAAGAAATGGGATTTGTACAGACATTAAAAAATATATGGAAGATAGAAGATCTTAGAAAAAGACTTATTATCACCGTAGGTTTTGTTGCAATTTACCGGTTCGGATCATTTGTTGTTTTGCCGGGGATAAATCCGGAACAGCTTGTAGCGTTGCAGTCAAATGCCAGTACAGGCCTTCTTAGCCTTCTCGATATGTTTTCGGGAGGAGCATTTGCCAACGCATCAATTTTCGCACTAGGTATTATGCCTTACATATCGGCTTCCATCGTTATGCAGTTGTTGGGAATCGCCGTTCCCGCTTTTCAGAAGATGCAGCATGAGGGTGAAAGCGGCAGGACAAAAATTAATCAGTATACCCGCTATCTTACAGTGGCAATTCTACTGATACAAGGGCCTGCCTATCTCTACGGAGCCGTAGGTAGAGCTATTCCTGGAGGTTTTTGGGATTGGATATTGCCATCAACAATCATTCTTGCAGGTGGAAGTATGTTTGTGTTGTGGCTTGGAGAGCGAATCACAGATAAAGGAATTGGTAACGGTATTTCGTTTATTATACTTATAGGTATCATTGCCCGTTTGCCACGCTCACTGGTTGCAGAGTACGACCGATTGATCGATGCTCCTGGAGGGCTTATTCTTTTGTTGATAGAGTTGTTGTTCCTGGTAGCTGTTACAGCTGCTGCAATTATGCTTGTTCAGGGTGTGAGAAAGGTACCTGTACAATATGCAAAACGTATTGTTGGAAACAGACAGTATGGTGGTGTAAGACAGTATATCCCGCTGAAAGTTAACGCTGCTAACGTGATGCCGATAATCTTTGCACAGGCAATTATGTTTATCCCCATCACTATTGCACAGTTTTCAGCAAAAGAGGGAGGGGGTTTCTGGGCGTCACTGATGAGTTATACCAGCTTCTGGTATAATCTGGTCTTTGCATTACTTATAATCGCCTTTACCTATTTTTACACTGCAATTACTGTAAACCCGGTGCAGATGGCTGAAGATTTGAAACGTAACAACGGATTTATTCCTGGTGTGAAACCTGGAAAGAGAACGGCTGAGTATATTGACACAATTATGTCTAGAATAACTTTGCCGGGTTCGTTCTTTCTGGCAATAGTCGCTATATTACCTGCTTTTGCAGGATTAATGGGAATAAACTCTCAGTTTGCACATTTTTTTGGTGGTACTTCGCTTTTGATACTCGTAGGAGTGGTGTTGGATACGTTGCAACAGATTGAAAGCCACTTGTTAATGCGCCATTATGACGGTTTCCTAAAATCGGGAGCTAAGATTAAAGGCAGAACAGGCTCAATAGCTGCTTACTAAAGTTTTGGTGAATAGATGAATAGCAGAGTGATAATACTGAAAACAGACGAAGAGATCGAGTTCATGCGTGAAGCTAACCGCTTGGTGGGTATGACGCTAGGAGAACTTTCAAAGCACATCAGGCCGGGAATAACAACCTTGCAGCTTGATAAGATCGCAGAAGAGTTTATCAGGGATCACGGTGCAGTTCCCACTTTTTTAGGATACGGCGGTTTCCCAAATTCTATCTGTACTTCGGTGAACGAAAATGTGGTACACGGCATTCCCAACAACAAACCACTGTTTGAAGGTGATGTGATCTCAATTGATTGCGGTACCAAAAAGGGAGGTTTTTGCGGTGACTCGGCCTACACTTTTTGCGTAGGAGAGGTTAACGAGAGCGTGAAGAGACTGTTGAATGTTACCATTGATGCTCTCTACAAAGGCATTGAACAGGCAAAGGAAGGCAATAGAATTGGTGATATCGGTTCAACAATACAGGCATACTGCGAATCTAATGGATATTCTGTAGTTCGCGAGCTGGTAGGACATGGTATTGGCAGACAGATGCACGAACCTCCGGAAGTGCCGAACTACGGCAGGCGGGGTACAGGCCAGCTAATTAAGAATGGCATGTGTATTGCAATTGAACCGATGATAAATATGGGTAGCAAAAATGTTGTTTTCGAAAAAGACGGATGGACAGTTAGAACCAAAGATCGAAAGCCATCGGCTCATTTTGAGCACACAATTGCTATCCGTAACGGAAGCGCTGATATTTTATCAACATTTGAATTTATTTAGTAACCACATTACATGCAGCAATAATCAGAAGACAAGCTTGCTTGAACCATGTTGTTGCTGGAAATTGTAAAAGTTACTGAAAACAACAACTAAAAAAGGAGTAACTATTAATGGCTAAACAAGCAGCAATAGAACAAGATGGAACTATTATAGAAGCATTATCCAATGCAATGTTTCGTGTAGAACTTGAAAACGGACATGAGATAACCGCCCATATTTCCGGAAAGATGCGTATGCACTATATACGTATCTTACCCGGGGACAGAGTGAGAGTGGAAATGTCGCCTTACGATCTTTCAAAAGGAAGAATTTCGTTCAGATACAAATAATTTAATTAACGACTTATAGATGTCAGTGTCAAAAACTGGCAGATATCAGATAAAAAATATACTATCATATGAAAGTAAGAGCATCTTTAAAAAAACGTACGGCCGACTGCAAAATAGTAAGAAGAAAAGGGCGTTTGTACATTATCAATAAAAAGAATCCCAAGTTTAAACAACGTCAGGGATAGCATAAGTATTTATTGTAATCAAAAAATAAATAAACATATATGGCTATAAGAATTGTAGGTGTTGATTTACCGCAGAACAAGAGAGGCGAAGTGGCGCTCACATATATCTACGGCATCGGTCGCAGTGCAGCTAACTCTATTTTAACAAAAGCTGAAGTTGATAGAGATGTAAAAGTAAAAGACTGGACTGACGATCAGGCAGCCCGTATTCGTGAGATCATCTCCAACGAATACAAAGTAGAGGGGGATCTTCGTTCAGAAGTACAATTGAATATAAAACGATTGATGGATATCGGTTGCTACCGTGGCATCCGTCACCGTATAGGATTACCCGTGCGCGGACAAAGTACAAAAAATAATGCACGTACGCGTAAGGGAAGAAAGAAAACCGTTGCTAACAAGAAAAAAGCTACTAAATAATAGACAGGTAACATGGCAAAAAGAACAGTTGCAGCAAAAAAGAGAAATGTAAAAGTGAGCGCTGTCGGACAGGCACACATCTCATCATCATTTAACAACATCATCGTTTCGTTAACCAATGAAGACGGAGAAGTGATCAGCTGGTCCTCCGCCGGGAAAATGGGATTTAGAAGTTCCAAAAAAAATACTCCCTATGCGGCGCAAATGGTTGCTCAGGATTGTGCAAAGGTAGCATATGACCTGGGATTGCGTAAGGTGAAGGCTTACGTTAAAGGTCCCGGAAACGGTCGTGAGTCAGCTATCAGAACCATTCATGGATCGGGTATCGAAGTAACGGAGATAGTAGACGTTACTCCTCTACCTCACAATGGTTGCCGCCCGCCTAAAGCAAGAAAAGTTTAATCAATAATTCATTTAAGTTTCATTCCACTTGAAACTTGAGCTGTGATTGATTACAATATAACTTCTCTGTAATCGCGGCTGCACAGTTTAGGCTTCAGTAAAAAAGTTTAATTTGTAAAATGGCAAGATATACTGGTCCAAAAACAAAAATCGCCCGTAAATTCGGCGAACCTATTTTCGGCCCCGACAAGGTCCTTTCCAAAAAGAACTATCCCCCGGGACAACACGGAAATTCTCGCAGGAGAAAAACATCGGAATATGGTATTCAGCTGCGTGAGAAACAACGTGCTAAATATACGTACGGAGTTCTCGAAAAACAGTTTCGCCTTACATTTGACAGAGCTGTACGTAGCCGCGGAATTACCGGTGAGGTATTGTTACAGTTGCTGGAATCGCGTTTGGATAATGTAGTTTATCGTCTGGGTATTGCACCTACAAGGGCTGCAGCACGTCAGCTTGTAACTCACCGTCATATTGTAGTGAACGGACAGGTTGTGAACATCCCTTCCTACACTGTAAAACCGGGTGAAGTTATCGGTGTAAGAGAAAAATCAAAATCAATGGAGGTGATTGTGAACGCCCTATCCGGTTTTAATCATAGCAAATACCCCTGGCTGGAGTGGGATAAGGCTACTATGAGCGGTAAACTCCTGCATATTCCGGAGAGAGCAGACATTCCAGAAAATATTAAAGAACAACTCATCGTAGAATTATATTCTAAACAATAATTTCATGGCAATATTAGCATTCCAAAAACCCGATAAAGTAATCATGTTACAGGAGAACACTTTCTCCGGTAAATTCGAATTCCGCCCGCTGGAACCCGGATACGGCATTACTATAGGCAATGCCTTGCGCCGTATACTGCTATCCTCACTGGAAGGATTCGCTATTACATCGGTTAAGATAGAGGGTGTGGAGCATGAGTTTGCTTCTATCCCGGGTGTTATTGAAGATGTAACAGGTATTATTCTTAATCTGAAGAAGATACGGTTCAAAAGGATAGTTGAAGAGTTTGAGACGGAAAAAGTAAGCATCGCTATTTCGGGAACGGATGTGTTTAAAGCCGGAGATATTGGTAAATTACTGACCGGTTTCGAAGTCTTAAACCCAGAACAGGAGATTTGTCGAATGAATAAGAAGGCAGAATTACGCCTTGAGCTCACAATTAACAAGGGGCGCGGTTATGTACCTGCCGATGAAAATCGTGAACTAATTTCAACAGACGATGTGCAGACCATTGCAATTGACTCCATTTACACTCCGATCCGAAATGTAAGATATGAGATAGAAGACTATCGCATTGAGCAAAAGACGGACTACGAAAAACTGGTTATTGAGATTACTACTGATGGATCCATTCATCCAAAGGAGGCGTTGAAAGAGGCAGCTAAAATACTTATTCAGCACTTTGTACTTTTCTCTGACGATAATAAAATCATGCTTGAGACATCCGATTCCGAAAGTATTGAGGAGTTTGATGAAGAGGTGCTTCATATGCGTCAGCTTCTTAAACGCAAGCTGTCTGATCTTAACCTGTCGGTAAGGGCACTCAACTGCTTGAAAGCCGCAGATGTAGAGACGCTTGGACAGCTGGTTGTACACAATAAGAATGATCTTCTTAAATTTCGTAACTTTGGAAAGAAATCTCTTACCGAACTTGAAGAGCTCCTTGAAGGGCTGAATCTGACGTTTGGTATGGATACATCGAAATATAAATTAGATAAAGACTAACAACTGCAATGAGACATAATAAGAAAAATAATCATTTAGGGCGTAAAACAGCGCATAGGGGAGCGATGTTATCCAATATGGCTACCTCGCTCATCATGCATAAACGCATCTTTACAACTGTTCCCAAGGCAAAAGAATTGAGAAAATTCGTGGAGCCTATCATTACAAAGAGCAAGGAGGATACCACTAATTCCAGACGTGAGGTTTTCAGCAAGCTGCGTAGCAAATATGCCGTTACGGAACTTTTTCAGACTGTATCGCAAAAAGTAGCTGATCGTCCCGGTGGCTATACACGCATTATTAAAACAGGTTACCGTTTGGGTGATAATGCAGCCATGTGCTTTATTGAACTTGTTGATTTCAACGAAAATATGTTGGGCGACGGCAAAGCCAAGAAGACAAGAACACGCCGCTCACGCAGAAAATCAGCAGGAGAGGGCACTACAACAACCGTTGCGGAAACTCCAAAAGTGAAGGATGATGCTAAGGAAGCTAAAGACAAAAAAGCAGAAAAAACTGAAAAAGCCAAAGAGGCAGCTGTAAAAGAAACAAAAAAGGTTGAAAATGTTCAGCCTGCTGAAGTAGCTGATAAAGTGGATGAAGTAAAAGAAGATGTTTCTGAAAAAGAAGCTGCCAAAGATATTGAGCCTGACGTTAAGGACGAAGGGGAAACAAGTGATTCATCTTCGGAAACAAGCGTTTAGTTTTTATGATAAACACTGTGGGTGCATCGTCATCATGACGGAGATCTAAAACCTCAGTCGATGGTGTATTTGCAGTGAAGCTGTGATTTTTAAAATGTTAAACATTAAAGGAAGCGCCGCGAGTGATTCGTAGCGCTTCCTTATTTTCTGCAACTTTTGGTAATTTTAAATGTTATACCTGAAATAAGTCAGGTTAAAGTATGGAAATATTCACTTTCTTATAACTGGATCAATAGCTCCCTGCTTAATAATACTGATTTTATTGAGTAAAAAAAGAGAATTATGAAGAAGATTGTTGTTGCAGGATGCGGTTTTGGTGGATTACAACTTGTCCGGCATTTGGATAAGGGGCTATTCGATATATTAATCATTGATAAGATAAACCATCATCAGTTTCCCCCGCTTTTTTATCAGGTAGCAGCATCGCAGATTGAACCGTCCACCATTTCGTTTCCCATCAGAAAAATATTTCAAAAGAGAAGAGACGTACGTATTCGTCTGGCACAGGTCTATTCGGTAAATGATTCTGAGAAATATATTGATACCTCAATCGGTAGGTTCGGTTACGATTACCTTGTTATTGCTACCGGTAGTACCACTAATTTTTATGGTAACGGACAGATAGAGAATAATGCATTGGTGCTAAAATCCACCTATCAGTCAATCAATGTAAGAAATGTTATTCTTAACAATTTCGAAAAATTGCTCTATGCCGTGAATAAAGAGGGATTGTACAATATAATCATTGTGGGAGGTGGTGCCACAGGTGTTGAACTTGCCGGTGCTTTTGCCGAAATGACGAAGGATATACTTCCAAAAGACTATCCAAACATTGATCCCGGAAAAGTTAACGTATATCTGCTTGAAGGAGGGAAGCATACTCTTGCTGCCATGAGCCCTTTTGCCCAGAAATACTCCGAAAGTTATCTACGTTCAATGGGTGTGATAGTGAAGACAGGCGCCATTGTTCAAAATTACGATGGAGAGGTGCTCACACTTCAGAGTGGAGAGGTTATTCCTGCCAGAAACGTAATCTGGTCGGCCGGTGTTAAGGGAAATGCCATTGGGGGTATTCCGGAAGGTGCGGTATTGCAAAACGGGCGAATTAAGGTAAACCGCATAAATATGGTAGAGGGGATGCACAATGTCTTCGCTATCGGTGATGTGTCATATATGGAGACTGAACGTTATCCGCGAGGACATCCGCAACTTGCTAACGTGGCTATCGGGCAGGGTAAGAATCTGGCACGTAACCTGCAAAGGATGGAAAATAGAATAAAGCCGCTGAGGCAATATGAGTACCGCAACCTGGGCACCATGGCTACTGTAGGTCGTAACAAAGCGGTGGTGGACCTCCCGTTCGTGAGGTTCAAAGGTCGTTTTGCCTGGTTCGTTTGGATGTTTTTCCACCTTATGCTTATCCTCAGCGTCCGCAATAAACTCATTGTTTTTATAAACTGGGCGTGGAATTATTTTACCAGGAATAATTCGCTGAGGCTTATCCTCAAAGATAGCGATTAAGGCTGTATAGCCCCACCGTTCCATCCCGTCGTAAAATAAGGTTGCTATTGCAAGGTACCTCGTGATCAAGGGAGCAAACTACTCCTCCCATACAAGGTAGGCGGACACCAACCAGTGATTGAGTTTGTTATCGGAAATGGCGGTGGACTCGGGGATGCTGATGGAAAGGATATGGCTCCCGCCTTTGAGGCAGGGTAAGTTCACCTCAACCGGAGGTACGTCACTCCCGGGACACCAGTTACTGCGTGAAAGGTCAGACGAGGCCAGTGGCTCCTCGATCTCTTTTTCTGCGCGCTTGCCGTCGTGACTGATGTAAGCCATTGATCGTTTTTGAAGCCACACACCCGAGGTGGGGCTGAAGCGTCTGAACGAAGCGCAGTCGGTACGCCAGGGCGTGAAGCGGAGCACCTCGTTGCCGTCGATCGTTAGGATGTTTTCCTGCGGATGAAACTCGTCTCCCCCTGAGTGGCCGCCATGGCCGGTGGCGATATACTTCAGCCGTACATTCTTCACATGAGCCGGGAGGGTGAAGGGTATCTCCACATTACGCCGGGAAAAGATGTCGGGATGCTTCTGACCTACATAGTAGTTTGTGTTTATAAGTGGCTCAACATGAATGTTTGGTTTCTTGTCGCCTTTAATATTGCTCTCGGTAAGGGAGAGTTCTGCATTTACTTTATAGCCCTCTTTTGTCCATGTATCGATATAAATCCCTGCATATGCTTCACCTTCAAGCAGTGGAAGCAGATCGGTGATATCCTGGGTCCATGATACCTCCTTTGCCCAGCCATCAACGTATACAGGGCGGCGGCGTGAAGAGACAGAGTCTTCATTACTGCTGAAATAGCCCACTCCGAATGGTGTCATAAAACGCATCAACTCTACAGTAGGCAGATAATCTTTACCTTGTACTATGCCTGTTAGGTCCTCAAACCGGGTTGTGTCTTGCTGAGGGTAAGAGGCTCTGCCGGACGCAATGTCCAGCATCGATATTTTTGAATTTTGTGGAATAACAAAGCAGGAACCCGATTTATCCCATGGGTCGCCATTGGAAACCAGTGTGATTTTTATTTCAGCTTTCGTATAATGTTTAAATTTCGGGACAGTTAACTTTTTCAGCACAATACGTCCGTTACCAAGGTATATGAGTCCATCTTTTTCAATTACTCCGTCGGGATAGTCGGAAGGGTTGAAGAGTATTGGAGTGTCCCGGAACATATTTATGGTCACGGCTTTTTTTGTGCGTTGTGCCGAAAGTGTGCATGCGACGACAAAAAAGATCAGTATGAATGTTAGTTTTTTCATAATTTCGCTTAACTTTTGTTTGTTATGTATATTTTGCGTAAATATACAAAAATCTATTATATTTGTGGAGACAACACGATAAACATGATTATTATATGCGTATAAAAGATATCATCCAGGCAATAGAAAATCTTGCCCCTCTGCCGTTACAGGAAGAGTATGATAACAGCGGGTTGCAGGTTGGTGATCCCGGCAGGGAGGCATCAGGAGCTCTTCTGGCTATAGATGTGACAGAAAATGTGATTGACGAAGCTGTGGCGCTGGAATGTAATCTTATTATTTCGCATCACCCATTGGCTTTCAGGCCATTTAAATCGATTACAGGAAAAAACTATGTGGAACGATGTATCGTGCAGGCGATTAAAAACGATATCGTGATCTATGCAGCTCATACCAATCTTGATAACGCACAGGGCGGAGTTAACTTTAAACTGGCCGAGATGCTGGAACTTCAAAATGTGAAGGTGCTGAATCCGATGGAGCACGCATTGCTTAAAGTTGTTACAACTGTTCCGGTGCAGCATGCAGAAAGCGTGAGAAACGCGCTGTTTAATGCCGGGGCAGGGCACATAGGAAACTATGACAGCTGCAGCTACAACTTATCTGGTGAAGGTACATTCAGAGCAAGGCCGGGAGCCAATCCCAATATCGGAGAAATTAATCAACTGCATTTTGAACCGGAAGTAAGAATAGAAACAGTGATACCTGTCATGAAAAAAGAAGAGGTGTTGCGTGCATTATTGGCGGTTCATCCGTATGAAGAGCCTGTGTTCGACCTTTACCCTATAAACAACGAATGGGAGCAGAACGGAGGCGGGATAGTGGGTGTACTCCCCGAAACTATGCCGGGACAGGAGTTTCTATATATGCTGAAGGATATTTTTAACCTGCCCACTATACGACATTCAAAAATTGAGAGGAAGGAGATCAGGGATGTGGCAGTGTGCGGAGGGGCAGGAGCCTTTCTCATTCCCAGAGCCATTGCTTACGGCGCCGATGCTTTTGTGACGGGAGAGGCGAAATATAACGACTTCTATGATGTTGAGGGACGTTTGTTGCTTGCAGTAGTGGGACATTATGAATCGGAAATTTGCACAAAAGAGATTTTTTTTGATCTGATTTCGAGAAAATTTCCTACCTTTGCACTGTATAAATCGGCGTTCGATTCGAATCCCGTGAAATATCTGTAAAAGAGCGGTCCGACTTGTTCCCGCAGTTACGGAAAAATGTGGTAATGAAACGATTATATTTTCGTTTGATTACTGCATTTTTTGTTGAGAACAGATCCCTTCTAACAGGTACGTGTGGTTCATTTCTGAAATAAAATATAAATCAATAAACATATAACATCATGGCAACTAGAAAAAAAAATGTAGAACTGGAAGTATCGGTTGAAGATAAATTGAAATCTCTTTTCAAGCTTCAATCCTATCTGTCGGAAATAGACCGCATAAAAACCCTGCGTGGGGAGCTTCCCCTTGAGGTTGCAGACCTCGATGATGAGATTGCAGGGTTAGGTACCCGTATTAACAATTTTGAACTTGAGCTGAAACAGTTAGATGATAACACGAAGTTGCAGAAGGGAAAGATAGAGACCAGCAAGGTGAAGATAGAGAAGTATACAAAGCAGCTTGACAACGTACGCAACAGTAAGGAGTATGACCATCTTTCCAAGGAGATAGAGTTTGAAACACTGGAGATAGAGCTTTCCGAAAAACATATCCGAGAGTACGCGCAGGAGTCTGCGATGATTAAAGAGCAGATTAAAGCAGCCGGTGAATTGTTGGAGGAAAAAACTTCCGACCTGGAACACAAAAAAAGGGAGCTTGACGATATAGTCTCTGAAACGAAAGCACAGGAAGAGAAAATTCGTGAAAAGGCTAAAAAAACCGAGACCTCCATTGACCCGCGCCTGCTGGCGGCTTTTAAACGTATTCGTAAAAATGCCAGGAACGGCTTGGGAGTAGTACCCATTCAACGTGGTGCCTGTGGCGGATGTTTTAACAAAATACCACCTCAGAAACAGATGGATATCAAACTTGGAAAGAAAATCATTGTGTGCGAGTATTGCGGCCGGATAATGATAGATCCTGAGATGGCAGGTATCACCGAGAAATAACATTATTATCTGTTAGGAATAACAAAAAAAAGAATACCGGTCAGAATTTAAATAGAGAATTATTTCTCTATTTTGTTTTAAAATTTTCTTTTTTTGGATGGAAAAGGTGTATCTTTGCGCTCTCAGAGAAAGATACTTCGTTTTTCATACACTTCTTACTAAAAAAAACCTTTTGATTATAATGGTTGATCAAAATGATTTCAAGCAAGATTACTTATTATAACATATATGGCTAATCGAATCAAAATTAAGAAAGGCTTGCAGATTCCGTTGATTGGTGAATCGGAAGAGACACTAAGAGGTACGGTGACGAGCGAATTTGTGAAAATTTGTCCGGAAGATTTTCAAGGTGTCACTCCCAAGTTAGCCGTCAGGGTGAATGATGCTGTGAAAGCCGGATCAGCACTTTTCTACGAAAAGAATCATCCGGAGATGCTTTTTGCTTCACCTGCAAGCGGTATTGTTACAGAGATTGAGCGCGGTGAAAAACGCCGTATTCTTAACATAGTTGTGAAGGCTGATAGTACTGTAGAGTATAAAGTCTTCGGTAAGAAAGAGATCACTCCACTCTCCCCTGAAGAGATAAGACAGTCTATTCTCGATGCTGGGATCTGGTTCTTGATAAAACAAAGGCCTTATGATATCGTTGCGATGCCGGATAAACAACCACGTGATATTTTTGTCACCGGCTTCGATTCGGCCCCCCTGGCGCCCTCCTACGACTTTCTCTTGAACGGCCATGAAGAAGATCTGCAGACAGGACTGGATGCGCTGGCAAAGCTGACAGAAGGGGATGTTTATCTTTCAATTAGTACAAAGACAACAAGCAAGTCATTGCGTGAAGCAAAAAATGTTATTGTCACTGAGTTTGATGGACCACACCCGGCAGGAAACGTTGGTGTGCATATTAACCGGCTTAAACCGGTGAACCGTGGTGAAGTGGTTTGGACACTGAACGCGCTGGATGTAGCTGTAATAGGCCGCCTGTTCAATAAAGGTGTTACAGATCTTACACGTACAATAGCACTCACTGGATCAGAAATAAAGCAGACAGGGTATTACAAGATGCTCATAGGTACTGAGTTAAAGTCACTATTCGAGAACAACGTAACAGAAGGTGCTTCATTAAGATATATCAGCGGTAACCCGCTTACCGGGCGCAAGATAGAGAAGGAGGGTGTGCTAAGGGCATACGATTCACAGGTGACTGTTATTCCCGAGGGTGACGATGTGCACGAGGCTTTTGGCTGGGCATCTTTTTCTCCCGGACGCTACAGTTCAGGTGGTACATATCCAAAATATAACAAAAAATACCGTCTTGATGCTCGCCTGATGGGTGGGCCCAGGGCAATTATCGTCTCCAACGAATATGATAAGGTGTTTCCGATGGATATTTATCCTGAGCAGCTCATAAAAGCTATTATTGCATTCAATATAGACAAGATGGAGCAACTCGGCATATACGAGGTGGCTCCTGAAGATTTTGCACTTTGCGAATTTGTAGACACTTCCAAACTTGAACTGCAGCATATTGTCCGCACGGGGCTTGACCTGCTTCGCAAGGAGATGGAGTAGCCGTATAAATAAATAGTAATAACAAATATATAAAATATAGGACTTTGAAAGCGTTAAGAAAGTATCTTGATAAGATAAAACCTAATTTCGAGGAAGGTGGTAAACTGCATTGGCTTCATTCAACATACGATGCATTTGAGACATTCCTTTTTGTACCTGGTACTACATCGAAATCGGGGGTGCACATTCATGATGCGCGTGACTCTAAACGTACGATGGTCATTGTGATTATTGCACTTATACCTGCATTTCTTGCAGGTATGTATAACGTGGGCCTGCAACATTATATGGCAATCGGGCAGGATGTATCATTTCTCACAAAGTTTATATTCGGATTTCTGGCCGTTCTGCCTCAGCTTGTTGTTTCATATGTGGTTGGATTGGGTATCGAGTTTGCCGCAGCACAGGTTAAGAAAGAGGAGGTTGCCGAAGGATTTCTGGTAACTGGTATCCTTATCCCGATGATTGTGCCGGTAGATACACCATTATGGATGATCGCTGTGGCGACCGCCTTTGCGGTGATTTTTGCCAAAGAGGTGTTTGGTGGCACCGGATATAATATTTTCAACGTGGCATTGATTACACGTGCTTTCCTGTTTTTCTCTTATCCCTCTAAAATGTCGGGCGACCAGGTTTGGGTGCGTACCGGAAATACTTTCGGAATGGGACAGGGGACAGTCGTTGACGGTTTTTCCGGAGCAACTCCGCTGGGACAGTTGTCGACAACCGATGCAGTTGGTTTCGGAGAGTTCACTTTCCAGGGTATTACAGGGCAGCCCCTCTCAATAAGTGATATGTTTTTTGGATTTATCCCCGGATCGGTCGGAGAGGTATCTACATTTGCAATTTTATTGGGGGCTATTCTGTTGATTGCGACTGGTGTAGGGAGTTGGAAGACAATGCTATCAGTATTTATCGGAGGCTTGACAGGTGTGTTGCTGGTGAACTTGTTTGCAAATAATGCCATTATGGAAATGCCGGCATATTATCACTTCTTACTGGGAGGATTTGCTTTCGGTGCAGTATTTATGGCAACCGATCCGGTGACCTCTTCCAGAACAGAAAAAGGAAAATGGATTTACGGTTTTCTAATAGGTTTGCTTGCGATTGCTATTCGCGTGTTTAATCCAGGGTATCCTGAAGGTATGATGCTCGCAATACTGTTTATGAATGCGTTTGCACCGCTTATCGATTTCTATGTAGTTGATGCGAATGTTAAACGGCGGATGAAAAGAGCAACAGTAACTGCAAAGAGGGTACAACAATAAAAATAGAGAAGAGCTATGAACAGAGAAAATAGTGGATATACAATCATATATGCATCGGTAATGGTAATTATTGTTGCTCTTGGACTGGCCTTTACACACCAGGTACTTAGCGACCGGCAGACAGCAAACGTGAACATCGATAAAATGCAGCAGATCTTGCGTTCGCTCAACATCGATGCAAAACCTGCCGAAGCAGAGGAGAAATACAATGATCTGGTGAAAAATGCCTATCTCATAAACATTGAAGGTGTTAAAGTGGAAGGTACGGAGGGTACTTCTCCTTTCGATCCTGCTTTCACTGCCGAACTGAGCGATGAGAATGCAGAGGTTTTGCCAGTTTACGAAGCAGAAATTGACGGAGCAGTCAGATATATTATTCCAATGAGTGGCGCCGGACTTTGGGGACCAATATGGGGATATCTTTCAGTAGAGGCGGACGGAAGTACTGTTTACGGTTCCGAATTCGGGCATGCTGGAGAGACTCCCGGGCTGGGAGCCGAGATAGTGAGTCCAGCATTCCGTAACCAGTTTAAAGGGAGAGAATTGTTAAAAAGCGGAGTGTTCATGTCCATTGCAGTGGTAAAACCCGGTCAATCTGTAGCTGGTAGAGATTATGTTGATGGCATATCAGGTGGTACCATTACTAGTAAGGGTGTTGATCACATGTTGCTAACCAGTGTTGGAAAATATAAGAGTTTTTTAATGAATTTGAATGCTGCCAATTAAGGACAGTTTAATTAAAACAGAAATAAAATGGCATTATCAAGTAAAACAAAGGCGGTTTTATTAGGACCGCTGAATAAAAATAACCCCATTATTGTTCAGGTTCTGGGTATCTGCTCAGCTCTGGCAGTAACATCAAAACTTGAGCCCGCTATTGTGATGGCTATAGCCGTAACAATTGTAACAGCTTTCGGCAATGTAATAATATCTTTGTTGCGCAAAACCATTCCCAACCGTATTCGTATAATCGTGCAACTTGTTGTTGTAGCCGCATTGGTGACAATTGTTAGCGAGGTGTTGAAAGCTTTCGCGTATGATGTTAATAAACAGCTGTCAGTTTTTGTCGGTTTGATTGTTACCAACTGTATCCTTATGGGCCGCCTGGAAGCATTTGCACTGGGCAACGGGCCCTGGCCTTCTTTTCTCGATGGCATAGGGAATGGTCTGGGGTACGGGTGGATACTGGTAGTTGTGGGTTTCTTCCGAGAACTTCTGGGCTCAGGCACTCTCTATGGTTACCATGTCATTCCACAGTCGTTCTACAACGCAGGTTACGAAAACAACGGGCTTATGATGCTTGCCCCGATGGCAATATTACTGGTAGCTTGTATTATTTGGATTCACCGGTCGAAGAACAAGGAACTGCAGGAAGAGACCAATTGATAAAAAAATAGTTTATTACAATATATAGTATATGGACGCAATTAATTTAATTGTACGATCGATCTTTGTTGATAATATGATTTTCGCTTACTTCTTGGGGATGTGCTCATTCCTGGCGGTATCGAAAAATGTAAAAACAGCACTGGGACTGGGCATTGCCGTAACCTTCGTGCTTGTTATTACACTCCCTCTTAATTATCTGCTTGAAAACTATGTTCTCAAAGCGGGGGCATTAGTATGGCTGGGTGAAGAATTTGCAGATGTAGATTTAAGTGTTTTCAGTTTGCTTATATTCATCGCGGTAATCGCATCCTTTACACAGTTGGTGGAGATGATTATTGAACGATTCAGCCCCGCACTTTATAATTCACTTGGTATTTTTCTTCCCCTCATAGCCGTAAACTGTGCTATTCTTGGAGGTTCTTTGTTCATGCAACAACGTGAATTCGCCAATTTAGGCTTGGCTACCTCTTATGCATTCGGTTCAGGTATCGGCTGGTTGCTGGCTATAGTAGGTATGGCTGCTATTAGGGAAAAGCTGGAATACTCCAACGTGCCTAAAGCTCTGAAGGGATTAGGTATCACATTTATTATTACTGCATTAATGGCTATCGGTTTCATGAGTTTCTCAGGAATCAACATTTAATTGAATAAGACTTTTAAATATACAATATAATTATTTAAGCACATAAGTATGAGCGTATTATTGAGCGTGGCCGGATTAACGATATGGACGAGTGTTATTGTGTTCCTGCTTATCATTCTTATCCTTGTTTTAATCATTCTTATAGCTAAAGCGAAATTGATGCCGTCAGGCAATGTGAAAATTACTGTAAACGATGAGAAAGAACTGAGCGTGCCGATGGGAAGCACGTTGTTGAACACATTGCAGTCGCAGAATATTTTCCTTTCATCTGCCTGCGGCGGCGGGGGTACATGTGGCCAGTGCCGTTGCCGAGTTGTAGATGGTGGCGGTGATATCCTGCCTACTGAAAAGGGGCATTTCAACCGTAAAGAGCAGTTGAATAACTGGCGTTTGAGCTGTCAGGTGAAAGTGAAGGAAGATATGTCCATTATTATTCCTGAGGAGGTATTTGGAATTAAAGAATGGGAGTGCGAGGTGATTTCAAACCGTAACGTGGCATCGTTTATCAAGGAGTTTGTTGTTAAGTTGCCCGAAGGAGAAAAGCTCGATTTTAAACCGGGTTCATACAGCCAGATCAGGGTCCCTAAATTTGACAAGATAAAATATTCCGATTTTCATATTGACGATAAGTACAAAGGTGAGTGGGACAAGCTTAAAATGTGGGACCTTGCAGCCACCAACGAAGAAGATACTGTACGTGCCTATTCAATGGCCAACTATCCTGCCGAAGGTAATATCATCACACTTAACGTGCGTGTGGCAACACCTCCTTTCGACAGAGCCAAGGGTACCTGGATGAATGTGAATCCAGGTGTAGTATCATCATATATATTCAATCTGCAACCAGGAGACAAGGTGATGATGTCAGGCCCGTTCGGAGATTTCCATCCCGTTTTAGACAGTAAACGCGAAATGCTCTGGGTAGGCGGTGGTGCCGGTATGGCTCCTCTGCGCTCGCAAATTATGCATATGACCAAGACATTGAAAACAACCGATCGCAAGATGTCGTATTTCTATGGAGCAAGAGCCTTGGTTGAGGCATTCTATCTTGAAGATTTCTACGAACTGGAGCGCGAATTTTCAAATTTCTCATTCCATCTGGCACTCGACAGGCCCGATCCGGCAGCTGATGCCGCAGGCGTGAAGTATACTCCCGGCTTTGTACATCAGGTAATTTTTGACACCTATCTGAAAGATCACGAGGCCCCGGAGGATATTGAGTATTACATGTGCGGCCCTGGTCCTATGGCAAATGCAGTTAAACGAATGCTCGACAGCCTGGGTGTTCCGCTCGAAATGATTATGTTCGATGATTTTGGCTAATTGGTCAATTTATTCCGGATGTTTTATTATCAATTATCCGGTAGATATCCAATTTAACCACAGATAGTAGCTTGTATGGATATAGAATCTCGATGAGATTTATTCCGTTGACAATATTGGCATTCAAATATATTGAGACTTTTCTAACGAACTGTTTTAAAATTAAAGAAGAGGGAATCTCCAATCTTTTTCTAAGCTAAGAATATATTTGTCCGGGTTTAATGCTTTAAAAATTGACCCGGACAAATTCTTTTAAATACCATTTTTACTATGTTTTAAAGGTGTTTGCTGAAATATGATTTACTGTTTCACGATAATATTTTTTACTTGTGCTGTGCAAGGAAGACGTGGTTAAATGGTGAAAAAAATATTTTTTATTGTACAAGATCAATTTTTTTCAAAGAAAATTGTGAAAAAATTTTGCAGATATAGATTTTTGCTTTTACTTTGCAACCATTAAGCAAGAAAATCATTCAAACTGTAAGTAAAGTGTATAATCAAATAGATATTCTAGTCATTTCTATTCTACTTCTGGAAAACTTCGGAGGGTGAGACTGGCATATCGATACATTTACAAAGACAGTAAAAATACAGATAACTTTTCTCACCACGTGGGAAAGGTTTTTTTTTATTATATAAACAGAGAAATATTTAGTTTACAACATGGAGCGAATTTATGTATTTGACACAACGTTGAGAGATGGCGAACAGGTCCCCGGCTGCCAGTTGAACACAATAGAGAAGATTCAGATTGCCCAGGCTCTCGAACTGTTGGGGGTAGACGTGATTGAAGCCGGTTTCCCGGTCTCAAGTCCCGGCGATTTCAACTCGGTAGTTGAGATCGCCAAGGCTGTGACCTGGCCGGTTATTTGTGCACTTACCCGTGCCGTGGAGAAAGACATAGAAGTAGCTGCCGAAGCCCTGAAATATGCAAAACGCAAACGTATTCACACAGGGATCGGTACTTCAGATTATCACATTAGGCACAAATTCAATTCTAATAGGGAAGATATCATTGAGCGGGCGGTGAGTGCGGTGAAGTATGCCCGGCGTTTTGTCGACGATGTTGAGTTCTATGCCGAGGATGCGGGCCGTACATGCAATGAGTACCTTGCCCGCGTAGTACAGGCAGTGGTGAATGCGGGTGCTACTGTTGTAAATATCCCCGATACTACCGGTTATTGTTTCCCCGATGAGTTTGGAGCGAAAATAAGATACCTTGTTGAGAACGTTGATTTAAAAAACGCGATATTATCAACACACTGTCACCAGGATCTGGGAATGGCTACCGCCAATACAATTGCCGGGGTTATCAACGGAGCTAGGCAGATAGAGGTAACGGTTAACGGTATTGGCGAGAGGGCCGGCAATACCTCTCTCGAAGAGGTGGTGATGGCACTCAAAAGCCATAAAGACAGGGGATTCGAAACCAATATCAATACACATCATATCTACTCTACAAGCCGTCTGGTGTCAAGCTTGATGAATATGCCGGTACAGCCCAACAAGGCGATCGTGGGAAGAAACGCGTTTGCACACTCTTCCGGAATACATCAGGATGGGGTATTGAAAAATGTAGAAACTTATGAGATAATTAATCCCAGGGATGTTGGTATCGATGATAATGCTATTGTGCTGACCGCCCGCAGCGGACGTGCCGCACTGAAAAACCGTTTGTCGCTCCTTGGAGTAAAGCTCGATGGCGAAGAACTGGATAAGGTCTACCAGAACTTTCTGGAGCTGGCAGACAGGAAAAAGAGTGTGAACGACGATGATATACTTATGCTTGTGGGTAAAGAGGCACGTTTGCACAGGATAAAAGTGGAATATCTGCAGGTAGTATGCGGAATAGGAGTCCGCGATGTGGCAAGTATCGGCTTGAATATTGCCGGCGAACGTTTCGAGGCTACTGCAACCGGTAATGGCCCGGTTGATGCAGCTATCAGGGCAGTCAAAAATATTATTCGAAGAAAAATAAGAATTCAGGAGTTTCTCATCCAGGCAATCGATCATGGTAGTGATGACGTTGGCAAAGTTCATATGCAGGTTGAACACAACGATATGTTGTATTACGGCTTCGCTGCAAATACCGATATCGTGGCAGCCTCGGTAGAAGCGTTTATCGATGCGGTGAATAAGTTTGTTGAATAGAAGAGAAAAGCTGCTAATTACTCCTGGTGATTAAATAGAATTTAAGTCAGCTTGATAGTCAAATCTGTTCCGAAAGCGCTGAATATCTAAAAAGATTGTTTGTAACAATACTTCGGTGGATTTTTTTAATTTGCTGAATATCAACAGAGTATGGCATCTTTGAGGATCTAGCATAACTTATTGGCTGTTAGTGTTATAAATGAAGATTTAACGAAGCACTATAATATGTTAAATATTAATATGTATTTTGGTCCGATTGCAATTAAGGAGACTTTTAGCAGGCGACTCAAAGTTGAAAACAAAAAAAAGAATTTATATTCAGTGGTGCGGGGAGATCTTAAATAAGAATTAAATTTTTAGAATGAATTAAATAATGAAAACTCTTTTTGACAAGATATGGGATGCTCACGTGGTTACCACAGTGAAAGATGGCCCCACTCAATTGTATATAGACAGACATTTATGTCACGAGGTGACAAGTCCCCAAGCATTTGCAGGCCTTCGTGCACGAGGGCTGCAAGTATTCCGGCCTGACCAGACCACCCTTACGGCTGATCACAACATTCCTACCATCGGGCAGGATAAGCCAATCCGTGATCAGATTTCACGTTTTCAGGTAGACACCCTCGCAAAAAACGCCAGGGATTTCGGATTGACCTATTATGGGCTCAACGATCCCGGGAACGGTATTGTACATGTTATAGGCCCGGAAAATGGTTATACTCAGCCGGGAATGACCATCGTGTGCGGAGACAGTCACACCTCTACACACGGAGCCTTTGGAGCCATCGCTTTTGGTATTGGTACCAGCGAGGTAGAAATGGTGCTGGCGTCTCAATGTATCCTGCAGTCACGGCCCGGGACCATGCGCATCAATTTTGAAGGTAAGTTGAATGATAATGTGAGTGCCAAAGATATGGCGCTTTATATGATCTCACAGCTAACAACCGGAGGTGCCACGGGATATTTTGTAGAATATGCCGGCGAGGCTGTTCGCCATTTAACAATGGAGCAACGGATGACACTTTGTAACATGAGTATTGAAATGGGTGCACGAGGAGGGCTTATCGCTCCCGATGAAATAACGTTTAGTTATGTTAAGGGACGCAAGTTTGCTCCAAAGGGAGAGAAATGGAACAAGGCAGTGGATTATTGGAAAACGTTGAAGACTGATGAAGGAGCTATTTTCGATAAAGAGATTACGATTGATGTATCACAGATTCGTCCGATGATTACCTATGGAACCAATCCGGGAATGGGAATGCCCGTCGATGGCAACATACCGCTATTGGAAGATATCGATGAGACAGGAAAAATATCATTCAAAAAATCACTGAATTACATGGGATTTGTTCCAGGAGAGAAACTTGAAGGGAAACAGATAGATTATGTCTTTCTTGGTAGTTGTACCAACGGGCGTATTGAGGACTTCAGGGTGTTCGCCAACTATGTTAAAGGGAAAAAGAAAGCCGATAATGTAACGGCCTGGTTGGTACCCGGCAGCTGGCAGGTACGCAAGCAGATTGAGGCGGAAGGGTTGGACATGATCCTCAAAGAGGCAGGTTTTGAACTCCGGCAGCCAGGGTGCTCTGCATGTCTGGCTATGAACGATGATAAGGTTCCTACAGGGAAGTATGCTGTATCTACATCTAACCGCAACTTCGAAGGTCGCCAGGGTCCCGGTTCAAGGACCATATTGGCGGGTCCGCTGGTGGCGGCTGCGGCGGCTGTAAACGGAAAAATAACCCAACCCTAACTTCAGGCGGCTAATGTCCCCGGATATTCGACAAAAATAGTAAATGATAGAAAAAATAAAAAATGGAAAAATTTCAAACAATCACATCAACATATGTTCCGCTTCCCATTGAAAATGTGGATACCGACCAGATTATACCGGCCCGTTTTCTGAAAGCAACCACCCGGGAAGGATTTGGCAACAACCTTTTTGCCGACTGGCGATATGACAAGGAGGGCAGGCCAAGAAGCGGTTTCGTGCTCAATAATCCCGCCTACACAGGCCAGGTATTAGTGGCAGGTAAGAATTTCGGGAGCGGAAGTAGCCGGGAACATGCTGCCTGGGCAATTGCAGGGTATGGATTCAAGGTGGTGGTGTCGAGCTTTTTTGCCGATATCTTTCGCAATAATGCACTCAACAACGGTATCCTGCCGGTTGTTGTAAGCGAAGAGTTTCTAAGTGGACTGTTTGCAGCATCAGACAGCAATGCGAAGGCTACCGTTACGGTAAACTTAGAGGAGCAAACAATATCTAATAATGAAACGGGTAAAATTGAATCGTTTGAAATCAATCCATATAAGAAAGAGTGCCTGCTGAAAGGATTGGATGATATTGATTTTCTGCTGTCGAACAGAGAGAAGATAGAAGAATATGAGAAACGTCGTACTTATGTATATTAATTGTTTGTGTAATTGCCGCAAGGTCATCTGCTGAAGGCAATTTACTTATACGATCATTTCAAACTAAACCGGTAAATATAGATTGTTTTGGGAGAAGTAAGAAAGATAGAGATCATGGATACTACTCTGCGTGATGGTGAACAGACATCAGGGGTATCCTTTGCGGCTCAGGAGAAGGTGAGTATTGTGAGCCTTTTGCTGGAAGAGCTGAAAGTAGACAGGGTGGAGATCGCCTCCGCCCGGGTATCAGAGGGTGAATTCCGTTCAGTTCAGAAGATAGCCCAATGGGCACAAGCACATGGTTATATCGAAAGGTTGGAGGTGCTGGGATTTGTTGACGGAACCTCTTCGCTGGAATGGATAGCCAATACCGGGTGCAAGGTGATAAACCTGCTTATTAAAGGTTCGTTGGAGCACTGCACCTATCAGCTTAGCAAGACCCCCGGAGAGCATCTGGCTGATGTTAGGAAAAGTATTTCTACGGCAAAGGAGATGGGATTGACTGTCAATATATACCTTGAGGATTGGTCCAACGGGATGCGCAATTCTAAAGATTATGTGTTCCATATGATGGACGGACTTAAAGATGAGCCTGTTAAGCGTTTTATGCTTCCTGATACGCTTGGAGTGCTCAACCCCGATGAAACCAGACAATTCTGTTCCGAAATGATTGGACGTTATCCTGGAATTCATTTCGATTTTCATGCACATAACGACTATGATCTGGCAGTTGCCAATGTTTATGAAGCTGTAAAAGCAGGTGCCCAGGGGGTGCATGTAACCGTGAACGGGCTTGGAGAGCGTGCGGGCAATGCTCCACTCACAAGCGTGATTGCGCTGATACACGACCATATGGGCCTGCGGACCAATGTTGACGAGTCTAATCTTTATAATGTGAGCAAGGTTGTTGAAAGCTATTCGGGGATACGTATTCCCAAAAATAAACCTATCATAGGCGACAATGTATTTACACAGGTGGCAGGCATTCATGCTGATGGGGACAAAAAGAAAAATCTCTATTTCAACGATTTGATGCCTGAACGTTTCGGCCGCTATCGTGAATATGCATTGGGGAAAAATTCAGGTCGGTCCAATATTACCAAGAATCTGGAGGCTCTAGGTATTCAGCTTGACGACGAAGCAACGAGGAAAGTGACAGCCCGCATTATTGAGTTGGGCGATAAAAAAGAGATCGTAAATCTCGATGAGCTTCCTTACATTGTCTCCGATGTGTTGAAAAATGGTCTTGATAACAAGGATATCCTGATGCTTAACTATTCACTTACGCTCACCGATGGGCTTCGGCCAACGGCTACGGTGAAGATATCGATTAAAGGAGAAGTATACCAGGAGACGGCAGCAGGAGAGGGGCAGTATCACGCATTCTCAAAGGCGATGTACAAAATTTACAGGAGGCTCAACAAACCTGTACCTGAGTTGATCGACTATGAGGTGGTTATCCCTCCGGGAGGGAAAACAAACGCATATGTGCAGACAGTAATTACATGGAAGTATGAGGGCAAGGTGTTTAAAACCCGTGCACTCGACATAGACCAGACCGTCGCGGCTATCAAGGCTACAATGAAGATGTTGAACATGATTGAAAGCGGGAGTATTCCCAATATAAATTATCTGCAGTTACCGTAACGGTAGCATCAGATTTCAGAACCTTTAATATGGAATAGGTGCCAAGTATAAGTATAAAGTATTATCAGAAAAAAAATGAAACTGAATATAGCTGTATTGCCGGGTGATGGAATAGGCCCGGAGATTATGACTCAAGCGCTGGAAGTTACGAAAGCCGTTTGTGAAAAATTCGAACATGTATTAACCTACAGTGTAGGTATTGTGGGAGCATGCGCCATTGATGCCGTGGAAGATCCTTATCCTGCTGAAACACACAATCTTTGCATGAAGAGTGACGCAGTACTTTTTGGCGCCATTGGCGATCCGGAGTATGACAATAATCCTAATGCCAGTGTGCGCCCCGAACAGGGATTGCTAAGAATGCGAAAACAACTGGGGCTGTATGGGAATATCCGTCCCGTGGTAACCTTTCCCTCTCTTGTTCATAAGTCGCCGCTGCGCGCAGAACTGGTTGAAGGGACCGACTTTGTATGCATTAGGGAGCTCACCGGAGGTATGTATTTCGGTCGCCCGCAGGGTAGGAGCGAGGATGGCAATACAGCGTACGACACATGTCAATATACCCGTGAAGAGGTGGAGCGTGTTTTGCATCTTGCATACAGGTTTGCCGGGCAGAGACGTAAAAAGGTGACGGTAGTGGACAAAGCTAATGTGCTTGCTACTTCGCGGTTGTGGCGGCAGATTGCACGGGAGCTTTCTCTTCAGTACCCCGATATTGAGACCAACTATCTCTTCGTCGACAATGCGGCTATGCGTATTATCCAATGGCCCAAAAGTTTTGATGTGCTGGTTACCGAGAACCTGTTCGGAGATATTCTAACCGATGAGGCCTCTGTGATTACCGGCTCTCTGGGACTGCTGCCTTCGGCGTCCATCGGACTGCATACATCATTGTTTGAGCCTATTCATGGATCCTATCCACAGGCTGCAGGTAAAAATATTGCTAATCCAATTGCAATGATTCTTTCTGCTGCACTTATGTTCGAGTATGGCTTTAACCTAATGGACGAGGGAGCTATTATTAGAGAAGCTGTAAATGCGAGCCTCGAAGCAGGTGTCGTTACAGAAGATATTGCAGACGGAGGAAAAGCATATAAGACCTGTGAGGTTGGAGAATGGATTGCTGGATATATAAAGGAAAAGAAATAATGGACATAGGCAATAATAAAGAAGTCGTAAAAATGACTGCGGAAGGCAAGGGTAGCCTACGTAGTGCGACGAGCACCAGGGGTCGCCGTATGGCAGGGGCAAGGGCCCTCTGGCATGCCAATGGTATGACACGCGAACAGTTGGGCAAACCCATTATAGCTATAGTTAACTCCTTCACTCAGTTTGTACCGGGGCATGTGCATCTGCACGAAATAGGACAGCTGGTGAAAAAAGAGGTTGAGAAGCTGGGCTGTTTCGCAGCTGAGTTTAACACTATCGCCATTGACGACGGCATTGCCATGGGGCATGACGGTATGTTGTATTCCCTGCCGTCGAGAGACCTGATTGCCGATTCGGTGGAATATATGGTCAATGCCCATAAGGCAGATGCTATGGTCTGCATAAGCAATTGTGACAAGATTACTCCGGGGATGCTTATAGCTGCAATGCGGTTGAATATACCTGCTATTTTTGTTTCGGGAGGGCCGATGGAAGCAGGAATAATTGGTGATGAACAGATCGACCTTATCGACGCGATGATTGAGTCGGCTGATGAGGCTGTTTCCAGCGAACGTGTAGCTCAATTGGAACAGCTGGCCTGTCCCACCTGTGGCTCCTGTTCCGGGATGTTTACCGCAAACTCCATGAACTGTCTCAATGAGGCAATAGGACTAGCACTGCCAGGCAATGGAACCGTTCTGGCTACTCATGTCAACAGGAAAGAACTGTTTGTGAAAGCTGCACGGCAGATAGTGGAGAATGCTTACCGATACTATTTTGATGGCGACGAAACGGTACTTCCCAGAAATATCGCTACCCGTGAAGCGTTCCTGAACGCCATGACGCTTGATATTGCCATGGGAGGTTCTACCAATACAATACTCCATACGCTCGCTATCGCACATGAAGGGGAGATCGACTTCACACTCGAAGATATAGATGCGCTTTCGAGGCGCGTCCCATGTATCTGCAAGGTGGCACCCAACACAAAAAAGTACCATATCCAGGATGTGAACCGTGCTGGGGGAATTATGGGCATAATGAACGAACTGGCAAAGGCGGGACTGGTTAATACCTCGGTACACCGTGCTGATGGCCTTACTTTGGGGGAAGCCATTGGAAAATATGATATAACTTCAGGCAATTCTTCGGAAGAGGCTGTAACAATCTTTTCGTCCGCACCCGGGAACCGGTATAATATTGTAATGGGATCGCAGAATGCGAGGTTCAAAGAGCTCGATACAGACAGGGCAAATGGCTGCATCCGTAGTGTGGAGCATGCTTATACAAAAGATGGGGGACTGGCTATCCTGAAGGGTAATATTGCCCGCAACGGCTGTGTGGTGAAGACAGCGGGCGTGGACGAGGGTGTCTGGAAGTTTAATGGAAAAGCTAAAGTGTATCACTCACAGGAAGACGCTTGTAGCGCTATCCTTAATGGAGATGTCAGGGCAGGAGATGTGGTTGTTATTATCTATGAAGGCCCTAAAGGGGGACCGGGAATGCAGGAGATGCTATATCCCACATCCTACATCAAAGCAAAACATCTGGGAAAAGAGTGTGCCCTTATTACTGACGGGCGTTTCTCCGGTGGTACCTCGGGACTCTCCATAGGGCACATCTCACCTGAAGCTGCTGCCGGTGGTAATATAGGGCTGGTACGTGACGGAGATATTATTGAGATAGATATTCCCGGGCGATCCATTAATTTGAAAGTCAGTGACGAAGAGCTTGCCGAAAGAAGACGGACGGAGGAGGCCAGGGGAGAAGAGGCTTTCCGTCCCATACGGGAAAGGAAAGTGTCCAAAGCTTTGAGGGCTTATGCTGCTTTTGTCAGTTCTGCCGATCTGGGTGCAGTGAGAATCATTTAGATATTTTTTAAATTCAGCACTTAAGTTTTATAGATTAGGGTTATAAGGTCCATAATTAATTGTGTAAAGTTACCCGTAACGGTACTTTTTTATAACAATCAACAATGAATATTATGAATAGAGAGAAACAGACCCAAACAGTGATGTCCCCTTCGGAAGAAGCCGGGACTATTCAGGGCAGTGAGATCCTTATCCGTTCGCTTATCGCGGAAGGAGTGGATACTATGTTCGGGTACCCGGGTGGAGCTATTATGCCCGTGTTCGATGCTTTGTACGATCATAAAGATAAGATAAAACATATTCTGGTGCGCCACGAACAGGGTGCTGTACATGCTGCGCAGGGTTATGCACGTGTATCTGAAAAAGTGGGTGTAGCACTTGTTACGTCGGGCCCCGGAGCAACTAACACCATCACCGGTATCACTGATGCAATGATGGATAGCACTCCCCTGGTAGTCATCTCAGGACAGGTAGCTTCAGGTTTGCTGGGCTCGGATGCTTTTCAGGAAGCCGATGTAATTGGAGTAACACAGCCCATAACTAAATGGGCTTACCAGATAAGGCGAACGGAAGATATTGCATGGGCCGTTTCCAGGGCATTTTACATTGCATCTAGCGGTCGTCCCGGACCTGTAGTGCTTGATATAGCCAAAGATGCGCAGACAAACAGATGCGAATATTTCTATCAGAAGACTACCTTCCTACGGAGTTATATACCCTTTCCTGAGCCTGATACTGATCAGATACGGAAGGCGGCAGCCATTATAAACAGTGCCCAAAAACCTTTTGCGCTGGTAGGGCAGGGTGTTATTCTGGGAAATGCGGAGGAGGAGTTGCGTGCATTCCTGGAAAAAGGAGATATTCCGTTCGGTTCCACCATACTGGGATTGTCAGCCATGCCCTCCGGTCACCATTTGAATCATGGAATGCTGGGGATGCATGGGAATGTGGCGCCTAACATGATGACCAACAGTTGTGATGTGTTGATCGCTATAGGGATGAGGTTCGACGATCGTGTGACGGGAAATCTGAAGACATATGCCAGACAGGCAAAGGTAATACATTTCGATATCGATCCCGCTGAACTAGATAAGAATGTAAAGACATCTGCCAAAGTTCGTGGTGATGCAAAAAAAACACTTCCTTTAGTTACCGCCCTGCTGGAAAATCGATCGCATACAAAGTGGCTGGCTGAGTTTCAACCCTATGAACAGAAAGAGTATGATTGCATTATCAGAAATGAACTGTATCCAGAAAATGGAGAAATAAAAATGGGCGAGGTGGTTAACAAAATCACCGAGGCGACACATAATAATGCTATATGTGTGACCGATGTGGGACAACATCAGATGATGGCAACGCGTTATTTCAGATTTAATAAAACCCGTAGCATAGTCACATCAGGCGGGCTGGGGACGATGGGTTTCGGGTTGCCTGCCGGAATTGGTGCCAAATACGGTGCACCTGACAGAACAGTTTGTATCTTTGTGGGCGATGGAGGGTTGCAGATGACCATTCAGGAGTTTGGAACCATTATGGAATATAATTTGAATGTAAAGATCATTCTTCTGAACAATAGTTATCTGGGGATGGTGCGCCAATGGCAGGAATTGTTTTTTGATGAGCGATATTCCGAAACACACTTGAAAAACCCGGACTTCGTCAAGATTGCTGATGCCTACAACATCAAAGGACGTAAGGTGACAAAGCGTGAAGAGCTGGATGAAGCCATTAATGAGATGCTGGAGCATAACGGGGCATATCTGCTGGAGGTGAAAGTGGAAACAAAGGGGATGGTTTATCCCATGGTGCCCGCCGGTGGTACCGTTACCGACATTTTACTCGGAAACGGGCACAAGCTTTAAAAGTGAGTGAAAACAATTAATAAAAACTGAACTATGAATGAGAATAAAACATTATATACCATCACAGTATTTTCAGAAAATACTGTAGGCGTACTCAATCAGATCACTACTATTTTCACCCGTCGGCAGTTGAATATAGAAACACTGTCTGTTTCGCCATCGGCAATAAAAGGGATTCACAAGTTTACCATAACCACCTTTTCCGATGATGAGGAGGTGATGAAGAAGTTGGTGCGGCTTATTGATAAACGTGTGGATATTCTGAAGGCTTATTATAATACCAACGAAGATCTTGTGCACCAGGAGCTGGCGCTTTACAAACTCTCAACCGAGAAGGTGCTGGAACACGGTTCCATAGAGTATCTGGTGAGGAAGTACAACATCCGCATACTGGAGGTGTCCAAAGATTGTGTTGTGTTTCTTAAAGCAGGTCATTATGCCGAGACACAGGGGCTTTTTGATGAGCTGGCCTCAACTATAGGTGTTTTGCAGTTTGTCCGTTCCGGCAGGATTGCAATCACGAAATCTAAATTGGAGCGGCTGAGCGATATGCTGGCAAAGCATGAACAAGTACTCAACGGGATTGTTGAGAATGAATAAATGAGACTGCTCCGGGAACCATGAATATCAAAAATGATTATTTTAATACATTGAATATCACTATGTATTTTGGTCCCTCTGCAGTAAAAGAGAATTTTAGCAGGAGATTTATAAAAGGATAAATTAATTATATTATAATAATGGTCGATGAGTACACACCTCACATTTTAATCAGTCACAAAGCTCAGTGATCAAGATTTTTGATATCTGAAAGACTGCTCATATATAATGTTTAAGTTGTGACTCTTGACTCAAATAGTCAAAAAAATATGGCAAAAATGAATTTTGGTAGGGTAGAGGAAAATGTAGTTACCCGCGACGAGTTTCCATTGAGCAAAGCTCAGGAAGTGTTGAAGAATGAAACAATAGCAGTAATCGGTTACGGAGTACAAGGGCCGGGACAGTCTCTCAACCTGCGTGATAACGGGTTTAACGTGATTGTGGGTCAACGGAAGAACAGCAAGACCTGGGATAAGGCTGTGGCCGACGGATGGGTTCCGGGAGAAACCCTTTTTGAGATAGAGGAGGCATGCAAACGCGGCACAATTATCCAGTACCTCTTGTCAGATGCGGCACAGATTACGCTTTGGAGCACAGTAAAAAAGCATCTTACACCTGGTAAAGCACTCTATTTTTCACATGGTTTTGGCATTACCTATAAAGAGCGTACTGGCATTGTCCCTCCTCCCGATGTTGATGTAATACTGGTAGCACCTAAAGGCTCGGGTACAAGCCTTCGAAAAATGTTTCTTGAAGGCAGGGGACTGAACTCAAGCTATGCTATCTTTCAGGATGCCACTGGAAAAGCTTATGAGCGCGTGGTAGCTCTCGGTATTGGCGTGGGATCAGGATACCTGTTTGAAACCGACTTCAAGCGTGAGGTATATTCCGACCTTACAGGCGAGCGTGGTACGCTTATGGGTGCTATCCAGGGACTGTTGCTGGCTCAATATGAAGTGTTGCGCGAGAACGGGCATACCCCTTCTGAAGCATTTAACGAAACAGTGGAAGAGCTTACCCAGTCGCTTATGCCTTTATTTGCGGAAAACGGGATGGACTGGATGTATGCTAACTGCTCCACTACAGCTCAACGTGGCGCTTTGGACTGGATGGGGCCGTTCCATGATGCTACCAAACCTGTTTTCGAAAAACTATATAAGGAGGTGGCAAGCGGCAACGAAGCACAGCGCTCTATTGACAGTAACTCGCAACCCGATTATCGCCAAAAGCTGGAGGTTGAACTTAAAGCCCTTCGTGAAAGCGAGATGTGGCAGGCCGGAGCAGTAGTCAGGAAACTGCGTCCTGAGAACAATTGAACTCTTTTAATTGGTTTGTTGTTTGTAAACAATGTTTTTCATTGACTGAAAGATCAAATAAAAAACCGATACAGCATTTACATTTATAAAAGAGACACAGGCTTAAAAACCCGAGTCTCTTTTTTGATGCGCTGTGCAATGCAATTAACCAGGTGAAAATTCCAGCTCAATTATTACATACTGAATTTTAATCGCCGTGTATTAACAATGTCTTATTTTTGTATGATACTTTTCGCTGATTCTTTAATCATTAATCTGGTTTTTAGAAAAACACGTTTCGTTGTATTCTCTTTATCGTTTATTTTTGTAAATAAAATTCTTATAGCCATCTTGCAAATCTCTTCAATTGGTTGTGAAACACATGTTAAAGGTGGATCAATATAATCAAGATATGGATTATTGTCAAATGTAATAAGGGAAATCTCATCTGGTATTTTTAATTCTTCTTCTCTTATAGCTTTCAAAGAACCCATTGCTATTGTATTGCTGAAGGCAAATATTGCAGTAGGCCTGTTTTCTGTTTGGAGCAACAGTTTGGTTTCCAGATATCCGTTTTGTTCACTGAAAGAATCACCGGTTACCGAGTATGTATTAATGCCATGGTCCGACATGGCATCTTTAAAACCTTTTACACGCTGTGTATTTGGTGTAGAGTCTTTTACGCCTTGAATACAGGCTATGTTGGTGTGACCGAGTTCAATTAGATATTTTGCGGCCAAATATGCGCCGTTATAATTATCGGAGGTTACAAAACTCAAATCCTGATTTTCAAAATACCTGTCGATACAAATGAGTGGCATCCCCCTTTTTTTTAATTGCAACAGATGGTCTGAAACATTACTGCAAGGCACAATAATCATTCCGTCTATACTCCTTGATGTCAATTGTTTAACAGTTTCCCGTTCTATTGTAATATTATCATCGCTGTCGCCAATAAGTGTTATATAATTTGCCTTGCTTGCTTCTAAGTTTATAGCGCTCGCCATTTCCGCGAAAAAAGGATTTTTTAATGAGGGTACGATTAAGGCAATTGTCCGACCTGATCCTTTTCTGAGATTTCTTGCAAATTCATTTGGCGTGTAGTTATATTCATCGGCAGTTGATTTAATTTTCTCTTGTGTAGCTTTTGAAATTCTATAGTTATCTGCTTTTCCGTTTAATACTCTGGAAACGGTTGAGGTTGAGTAGCCTGTTATTCTTGCAATATCGGCAATATTAATCTTTTGTATCATACTATATAAGCTATTTTTTTTCAATGAAACTATTTCCTATGTTAGCAATTAGAATTACCGGTCATAAACAGCAAAGCTAAAAGAATTATTGCATTTGTAAAAGCAAAATGTTTTTCCTCCAGCCGGCATAGCAAAATAATTTACAATGCCATTGTTTAATGCAAAAGTTTAAACATGTCCCTTTCTTTTAACGCCCTTCGCTTGCAACAGTTACCCCGTGAAACATCGAAGCATCTTATATTTAGTTTATACGAATCGAATTGATACATACATAAGTTCAATATAAAGTTAAAACAAAGCTATTACAAACGAGACTTAAAAGAAACCAATTTTAAAAAAGTAACAAAGTTTAACAATAATAAAACGCGCAAACGATTGCGCTTTTGTAGTTTTTATCTACATTTACAGTTTATTGATGTAAAACATATTTAATAATTGTATTAATGAATAATATTTATAAATATGTTGATGGAAACAAAATCTCAACAAAAGATTATTTTTTCTATTGGCCAAATATGTTGGAACTGCCGGAAACGAATGTTAACAGCAAGGTGCAATATAGCGAAGGTTTTTTAAATTATTGAAGTTGAATAAGAATAATTTTCACCAGCTGTTAAAAAGTTGAATGGGATTTTTGGGTTATTGACTATAATTTAAATTTAAATTCATGAATCCCATTTAAAAATGTCTGAAATCAGAGTTTTTGGATGCTTAATATACTCATATCAATAGCTGTTTCGTAGGAAAATGACTTTTTCAAATATGTTCAAAAAAATAATCACATGAAAAGATACTTCTTAATACTTTTATTCTGTTTGATTGTCTCTTTATGCTCTTTATCACAGGTGGAAAATTTAAGATTCAGTGGTGGTGAGTTTAAAATTTTGCAAATAACCGATACCCATTGGATAGAGGGTGAGCGCTATAAATCAGCGAATGATAGTACTTATAATTTGATTCGTGAAATGATTCATATAGAGCATCCCGACCTGGTTGTACTTACAGGTGATATTGTAGTTGGAATTCCAGCCCTTTCTGGGTGGGAAAAACTGTCTGGGCTGTTCTCTGAAGAAAAAACGCCATTTGCTGTTGCTTTTGGTAACCATGATGGGGAGACAGATGTTAGTAAAACCGAAATTCTGGAATATTTGCGAACTAACCCGTATAACCTTACTTATGATGCCCGGAAAGGCACCCTGCCAGGTGTTGGAAACTGTACTCTCCCTGTTTTATCCTCAGACGGGACAACAGAAAAATGGATTTTGTATTTATTTGACTCTCATAATATAACTGACGATCGCTCTTTTGGTTATTACGATTGGATTAAACATGATCAAATTGATTGGTACAGGAATAGCAGTGATTATTTTACTGCTCATAATAAACGAAAATTACCTTCGCTGGCATTCTTTCATATTCCTTTGCCCGAATATGAAACGGCAAGATGGGTGTGCCGTGAATTCGGTGAGAGGCAGGAAGGAGTTTGCGCTCCCGGGTTGAATACGGGCCTTTTTTCATCGTTCATTGAAAAAAGAGATGTTATAGGTGTTTTTGCAGGGCATGATCATAATAACGATTACATGATTGATCTGGATGGCAATATAGCCCTTGCTTACGGTCGTAAAACGGGATATCCTTCCGCCTACAACGAAACACTTGACAGAGGTGTGCGTATAATTAATTTATATGAAGATGAGGCTGGTTTTGACACCTATACAAGAGATTTAAATGGAACTTATTTCCATTATAAGTTTGAACAGAAGAATAAAGGTTCCAATACGCCTCGTTTCAACGGGACTTTTATTCAAGAGTTCTTAGTTGCCGGGTGGAATGACGAACGTTGGGATCAGGAAATGGCAATGCTGAATGAAGCGGGCATCACATATTTAATATATGCACCAGCTCTTTTGACAAACGAGAAAGGAAGAGCAACCGCTTACTATCCTTCTCCTTTAGTAAAGAAAAATGCGCAAAAAGACAGGATTGAGAGATGTTTACGTAGTGCTCAAAAGTATGGTATAAAAGTATTCATCGGGATTAATTTTAATGAAAGATGGTGGAAAACCGATTATGACTCTGAATGGCTGTTTAATCAGATGGAGGCCGGCAATAAAGTTGCAGATGAATTAGTTGCTTTGTACAAAGAGAAATATAACAGAACCATGTATGGCTGGTATTGGGTTTGGGAGGTTGATAACCTGAACTGTATGACATCCGAATGTCAGGATGCTCTTGCCAAGGCATTGAATATTAACCTTGATCACCTAACTGAAATTACTCCTGACATGCCATTTATGATGTCTCCGTTCATGAATTATCGGGTCGGGGGAAATGCTCAGGAATATGCCGTAATGTGGGAGAATGTTTTTGCCCAAACTCATTTCAGAATAGGAGATATTTTTGCTCCTCAAGATTGTATTGGTGCAGGAGGGCTTACTTTGGATAATTTACGAGAATGGTTTTCAAAGTTGAAACAGGCTGTCAACAGCAAACCTGGATTAAAATTCTGGGGAAATGTTGAAACGTTTGATCAGCGTTTTTGGACAAGCGCTCCTATGGCTCGTGTCCAAAAACAATTGGAGATTGTAAACGGATATGTAGGCAATATTATCTGTTTTGCGTATAGTCATTATAATAGTCCTTTTGTAGTAAATAAAGAATATCATGATCTCTATTTGCAGTACTGTAAAACAGGAGAGTTACCTAAGATACCTCTTCCTAAAAAGGTTATAAATGCAAGCATCACCAAATCCCCGACTGGAACTGAAATTAAATGGGCACCTCAGGGTTTTGCTGCAACAGACGGATATAATATATATAAAGATGGAATACTTATATATAAGCTTCAGTTGCGTAATGGTAAATTTCAAACAAATTTTTCAGATAAGGACGGTAGTGTAAATAATGTGTATGAAATTTCAGCTTACAACGTTATGGGTGAGGAGTCTGAGAAAACGAAAGCAGAGTTGAAGTAAAAAATCGGAGTAAAGTGCAGTCTGGAAAAGATTTCTGACTGTTACGGCATTGATAGGGATCTGTTTTTGCGAGTAAAATATTTAAATATATCTATTGAAAAATTAATTTATGAAAAGATTGTGTAATTATTTGTCAGGAGTCGTAATGATACTGCTAATAGTATCAATGACTATTCCTAATAATTTGCTGGCTGAAAATATGGAGCAGTTTCAGTCTGGCAGAATCGAAGGAATTGTAATGGATGAATTGGGCGAGCCTATGACCGGTGTAACAGTACGTGTGAAAAACATGAATTTGGGTACTGTTACAGATGTCAAGGGGCATTACTCAATTAACGCGAATGAGAACGCTACTTTGGTTTTTTCTTTTGTTGGTTACAGAACTCAAGAGATTTTAGTAAGAAATAGAAGCATTATTAATGTTATTATGCAGGAAGACACTCAATTGCTTGAGGAGATGGTCGTAATTGGATATGGCAGTGTTAGAAAGAGGGACTTGACTGGTGCTGTATCTTCTCTGGCAGGTGATGCCCTGTTAAAAACCAATCCGGTAAGTGTTAATCAGGGTTTACAGGGAAAGCTGGCCGGTGTCAATGTTTCTCAGGCTGATGGAGCACCGGGAGCAGGGATCAATATTCAAATTCGCGGAGCTAACTCATTTACAACAAGCACGGAGCCGTTGTATATTATTGACGGAATGCCATTCTCTGTTGGGGAAGCACCGGCAACTGACTATGGTACGAAACAGAAAAACAACCCTTTAAGCATGATCAGCCCACAGGATATACAATCTATTGAGGTCTTAAAAGATGCATCAGCCACAGCCATTTATGGTTCACGTGCAGCAAATGGAGTAGTTATTATTACTACCAAATCAGGGAAAGAGGGGAAAGCAAGAGTACAGTTCAGTTCAAACTTAAGTATATCTAATCCGGTTAAAACAATTGACGTTTTAAGTGCGGCAGAATATGCTGAGTTTCGTAATGAGCTGGTAACTAATGGATATATGTATGATGGAAAAGAGTACGTGGATCCCTCTCAGTTGCCTTATCCTCTTCCTGGCCGCTGGAGTGAAACAATAGAGAAAGATCCCGAAACGGGAGAAGAAGTGGTTGTTAAAAGAGAATATTTACCAAGTCCTGATGATTTCAGAACAGGTTTTCTGCTTAACGATCAGATGTTTTACGGGACCAACTGGCAAGATGAAATATTCCATACAGCTATAAGTAAAGAGTACAATCTTACTGTATCCGGAGGTGACAAAAACGGCTCTTACATGTATTCAGGTGGATACTTGGACAATCAGGGCGTTATTGTAAATTCATATTACAAGCGTTATTCAGTACGTGCAAATAATACTCGTAAGGTCAACGATTTACTGGAAATTGGAGCTAACATTAGTTTCACAAGTTCCGATAACAGGTTGGCACGAACAAACAGTGAGAATTATGGTGTAATTGCTTCTGCAATATCTTTCAATCCAACACGTCCGGTATTTGACCCAAGCAAGGACTCCGGATTTTCTGAAGATTTCTCGTCGGGATTGGCTAATCCGTACCTTACTGTCCATACCGAAAAGAACTTACTGGAATCTGTTTCTGCTTTTACTTCAGGATTTGGTGAGCTTACATTTACTGATTGGTTGAAGTTCCGTCAAAATTTTGGTTATAGTTATAGCTTTAATGAACGTAATCAGTACTATAATCGCTGGACAGGTTCGGGACAATATCCAACAAACGGCTATGGAGTTAAATCAGATAATGCATACGAAAGTTTAACGACCGAATCTTTACTTAATTACGATAAAAAATTTGGTATTCATGCTGTAAATGCTGTTTTAGGTTTGACTTATGAAAAAGTTATGTGGAAAAATAAATCTATGAATGCTAAGAACTTTCCTTCTGATGATACTGAAGATAACGACATTAATGCAGCTATCGGAGCAAAAGAGATCAGTAGTGGAAAAGGACAATCTCAGTTGATGTCTTATCTGTTCCGTACAAATTATAATCTCATGGATCGGTATTTGTTGACATTTTCAATGCGTCGTGACGGCTCCAGCCGACTTTCTTCACTAAATCGCTGGAACAACTTCTATTCTGGGGCCATTGCATGGCGTTTGTCGGACGAAGAGCTCATTAAATCACTGAACTTTTTTGATAACTTGAAATTACGGTTTAGTGCGGGACAGACCGGTAATCAGGGCGTAAACGCATATGCAACCCGTTCTCGATTCGTATCCTCTAACTATCCATTTGATGGCACTTTTACAAGCGGCATGGCTGAAGATCGCTGGGGAGGCCCTGCTGCACCCGATTTGAAGTGGGAGACGACAATACAGTATGATTTAGGTTTAGACGCTGCTTTTTTTAATAACCGTGTAAATCTGGTCTTTGATGTTTATTACAAAAAGACTTCGGATCTGTTACAGTACAAGTTGATCCCAATGAGTTCAGGATTCGCGGAAATTGCTTCCAACTACGGTTCAGTAATTAATAAAGGGTTGGAAATAAGCGGAAATTTCATTCCGGTAAAAACAAAAGATTTTATTTGGAGATTTGATGCAAATATCTCTTTTAACAAAAATAGGGTAGAGGGATTAAATGCAGATCAGTTCTCTGATGTTGCCTGGGGTATTGAAAGCATGTTTTTAAGAAGGAATGGATATCCTATTGGAACACTGTATGGTTATGTTGAAGATGGCTTCTATGATAATGAAGCAGAAGTGAGAGCCGACAGATATTATACTAATGAAAGTGCATCGAAAGTTAAAAGTATGGTTGGACAGGTCAAATACAAAAACATGGATGATGATCCCGTTATCGATGATCGTGATAAGACAATTATTGGAAACACCAATCCTGACTACCAATACGGTATAACCAATACTTTAATTTATAAAGATTTTACTTTTAGCTTCTTTTTACAAGGGACACATGGGAATGATATCCTTAATGTTAATTTAAAGAGTTTTGAGATGGCAGGCAGTAATAATATGCCGAAGTTTGTTTGGGATAATCGCTGGACAGCAGATAACAGAGCAAATGCTTTGTGGCCACGTTCAGACGGAACCTATACGCGATCAATGAAGCCTTCTGACCGCTATGTGGTAGACGGTTCTTACTTGAGGTGTAAGAATGTCAGCCTAAGTTACAGGTGGACGCCTCCCTTCAAATATATTGAATCCATTAACTTTGTTTCCAGTGTAACAAATTTGTTTACTATCAGTTCATATGATTGGTATGATCCTGATGTTAACACTTTCGGCAGTGATGCGTCACGCAGAGGAGTGGACCTGGCATCCTACCCAAGTGCACGCACATTTAATTTTGGTATTCAATTAGCATTTTAAAAAGTAAAAATATGAAACTCTCAAAATTATTAGCTGTATATGCTATAAGTTTATTTATATTAGGGGCGTGTTCCTTAGATGAAAAGACCTTTACTTTTGTTTCAGGTGAAGATGTTGCAGCTGCACGTAGCTATGATCAATTGGTTGCGGGAGCTTACCTCACTTTGGACTTTCCTTTCGAATGGGGTAATTACCATAATTTGGTTAACTTTGATTGTGATTACCAAACAGGCCCTACTTGGGCATTTGGTGAGATTGGTGCCGGGAACTTTTATGATTCAGGCTCTGCCAATAATTTTTTCAAATACTACAGTCAATCTATTCACCGAGCTAATTATCATTATTATTTGGTAAGCCTTATAAATGGCATTCCTGAAAAAACAAAAAACAATGCTTTGGGTGAGCTCCGTTTTTTAAAGGCATGGTCACAATTTCAACTGGTTCAGTTTTATGGGCCAATACCACTGTTTAAAACATCTATTGGAGAAGGTAATGTACCTGAACTACCCAGGTCTTCGGTTAAAGAGGTTTATGAACACATTATCGAAACTTTAAAAGAGGCTGAGACTCTTTTGATCCCTCGCACTGATTCTGAATATAAAAAAGGACATGTGTGTCGCGGTACAGCTAAAGCATTATTAGCCAAAGTTTATGCAACCATAGGTTCTGCTTCAATGAAAAGCGGTAATATTATTGTGAAAGGAGGGCCTGGTTCAGTAACCAATCCTGATGGAACTAAGTCTCGTCTTATGCCACAAGCTATTACACACAAGAAAGACCTGGTTTCAGGATATGAAGTTTTTGACTCCAAAGAGTATTATCGTTTGGCGAGAGAGAAAGCATTGGAAGTTATTAACGATAATGAGTTCCAGCTGGCAGTTTCACAAAGTCAATTATGGAGTCCTGAATATAAAAATGGCCCTGAATTTCAATTCTGTCTGCAAACTATTAAAGAAGGGACACTCTATTATAATTACATAACATCAGATTATTGGGGATACCCGAGAGCAAATGAAAATAATGTTTGGAGTAGTGGATATTATATTCAGAGAGATCATTGGTTGCAAACTTTTGATGACTGGGATGATGACCGTATTAACTGGGGAATCATGCACCGTGTCCCTCTTTCATATAACCAGGAGACCGGGAAAATGACATATTGCTTTTATCCTGAGCGAGATAGCGTGTACGTAAAAAAAGGTGAAAAAGGATATAGCCCTACCGATATTGTGCGGTACGATGCACATCTGTATGGATCAAAACTGAGGAAGTTTACGGCTGTAACTACCCCTATCGATGGTAATAGAACAGATTTCAACTGGCCATATATGCGTTACGCTGAAACATTGCTAATCTTTGCCGAAGCAGATAATGAAGTAAATAACGGCCCTTCTGCAGAGGCTTTGAATATAATAAGTCAATTAAACACACGTAATAATAGTTCAACAGTTATCGACAGGAATAAAAAACAACCATTTACTCTGGAATCTTTTCGTTCCTATATACTGGAAGAACGGGCAAAGGAGTTAGCTGCCGAAGGCCA